>DYOU01000080.1 GCA_020720365.1 Candidatus Elulimicrobium sp. | reverse complement strand
AGGTAAGAAGTTATTATTTATTATTACAGAACGAAAGAGAAAGTCAAGAGATTTTATCAAATAATGAGATCAATTCTCGACGAGTATTGGTTTTAAAAGTTCATTCTGTCATGGAGGGAAGAATTAATCCGGACGATGTGAAATACGTCGGACAAATAGCGGATGTGACGGAGGATCGAGATTCTTTGTCGCCGATATTGGATACTCTGCGCGGCTGGAGCGTGGACGGTTCGGCTGACGCGCAGAATTTTCTTGAAGGCAGAATCGGGCAGATTGTTTCCCGTCGTCCGGCTTCCGGAAAGAATGTCATTGATATCACTGAGAAGGATGAGGTGTTTATTGAAGCAACGACTGGAAGTTTCAGGCAGAGGAGTCTTTTGCCGATTTTCACGGGGAGGAAGTTCCCTGTAAAGATTCGGGAAAAAGTTATGCGGGCTTTGGCTCAAAGCGGATACATTGATTCAGGTTATGCGGATGTCGACGAGAAAGATGTTCAGAAGTATCTGGATTTGATCAGTCAGGTTTTCATCGAATTTAAACTTGTCGCTCCCAAAATTCTTGTTGAAAACCTTATCGACCATGAAACTACGATAGAAGAGTTGAAGGCCAAGAAACCGATGCTTGAGTCATTGCTTTTACAACGGGATCACCGCACGTTGATAAAATCTTTAGCGGAAGATGATGGGCTGTTGTTCGTTTATTATATGCTCAATCAATCACCGTTTCAGTATCAGGGAACTGATCCGATCAGTTTTGAGAGATTTAAATCGCTGGTTCATGATGCCGTCGAGAAATTTGAGCATGAGAATATGGATATCGTTCAGCAGAAACTGGTGGAAGGATATGTAAACGCCGGCTTGGACAGACGGCGAGCCCAAGAGATTGCGGATGCTGTGTTAAAGGGGAGGCCGCCGTTACCAAAAGATTCACCGTATTTGGATAAGAATGGCAATTTTATTCCGCAACGAGTGGATGTTCTGGCCACCCTCGGGGATTCTGATGGCACTAGGGAGGCTCAGGACAGTTTTCGTTCGTCAGTAGGAGGGATCGTGATGGTATTAAAGATTAATGATCTTTTGGCAAGAATCCCTGCGGGGATTGAAAAGCGTTTTCCTTCGGATACTGAAAAGCAGGCGGAATTAAAGAAACAGTATGGATGGATCGTCCACGGCATTAAACTTGGCGTTGATTTGACAAAGATACTTGCTGAATTGACGGAATTGAATGACAAGATATTTCCTCCGCAGGGCCGCAAAAGAGATATCAGTGTTATGATCGCACAGGCGATCAATTCCCAAATACTCAATACGCCCATGAGCCAGAATATGCTTAATGTTAAAAAAGGGACTGCAAAGGAGGCCTCCGGGGAAGACGGGCGGATCGATTTGGAAGATTTGGATATTAATGCGCTTGTCCGTAATTCCGATACGATGGTCAATGCTTTAAAGGCGCGGCAGAAAGCGGGTAAATTAACCGCACTTGAAAAGCAGATCGTTAAGGAAGGAGAGATCAAGATCGAGCATGTTATTAAGATATTTTTTGCTGAACTTATCCAGAGGCTGAATATTACCGGCGATAGTCCGCTTCATCCGATCTTTCAGGATCTGGAGGCGCACGCCATTGCGGCTTTCAATAATTACGTGCAGGCTATATCCCAGCATGTGGATTTGCGGCAGGTTCCTCAGGTTGTGTATGTGGACTATGTTTCTAAGTTTAATCTTTTGGAATTCTTCAGATTCTCCGATGGTGCCCATTGTTGTTTGACTTCTGATCCGAATGTGAACAGTCAGTATGGTACGGGCATTTATGAAAGAGAGATGCCCCGCTATATCGCCAACGCGACATCATTCTGGTGGCAGTTCACAACAGATTCCCGCGCGGGCAAGCAGATCGGATGGTATGAAAATTGGGTTGGACTGGAAGGCGGCAAAGTTTTTGTTGGTACTGAGCTGACGTACATGTCGCCGAGCAATAATGACAGGGACTTGCAGACAGCCATTCTGGACAAGGTTGAGGAGATTTTATTTTCAACAAAGGTGACCAAGATCGCGCAAGCCAGCTGGGGGCATCATGCGGCCAATGCGTTGTCATCACCGCCTGCTTATCAGGATCAGACGATCAGCATGGTTAAGCTTCAGAGTCTTGAAGACGGGGATGATACTTATGAGGATGCTTCCGTTGAGACCAATACCTCTGTCACAAAAACGTTCAAAGTGAGAAATAATCCGGGTGAGCGTAAAGCCGCGGAATCGGGAAGATCCAATGTCTTGATGGAGTTTATTCAGCCTGTTGAGGTTACAGATGAATTGGTTGATAGACTGATTGAAATCGAGGAGCAGGTGTTTCCTGAACATAAACAGGAAGATGAAGAGTACATGAGGCGTCATTTAACAAACCAGCGAGCAGTTGTTTTTGTATTAAAAGATCGCGATACCGAGGAGATCGTTGGATATTTACACGCTGTTCCTGCGTCATCGGAAGCCAGGGAGTATTTATCTGATTCTAAATACCGTAAGTTTACAGCGAAAAATAATTTGTATATCACAGATATCGCCCTTCTACCTCAATATTGGGGCAAAGCTGGTATGGGGGACAAATTCCGTGCCTTTTTTAAAGAAGCTAAGTCGAGAGGTTGTCAGTCAATTTCTTTGCATACGGAAAGCACGGAAGGCGTCAGACCGGGGAGAAGTTTGAGCCGGAAGTTTCAGGACATGGGTTTTGAGGTGAAGTTTACAGAGGCCGATTGGCAGGAAACAAACGAGCAGTATGATTTCTTGGTTTTGGATTTGCAAAAGGTGGATTTTGCTATGACGGGGGATGCAGCGGCTTTGCCAGCGGGTGTCTTGAGCGTGGGCAGTATTTTTGAGCAACTCGGGTTCACGGATGCCCGGTACCAATCCAACCAAAGGTTGGTTGAGGCAATAGCCCCAGCCAATAAAAAGATACTGCATTTTGGGATGGACGCAGTTGGCGTTATTCAGGCTGAAATGATGTTAGGTGCCGCCGAAATCACTCATGTCACCATGGATGGGCCGATGGATACTTCGGTGAAGAGAAGTATTGAGGACATGGCGCCGGACAGGGTTTCGAGATATAAAACAGTTCTGATGAATGCGGATCAATTTTATCCTGAAAAAGGATATTTACCGGAAGGCTACGATGTGGTCACTCTCATTGATTTGTGGGGCGGAGAAGGTTTTGCGGGTGATCAGAAATCAGCGATCCGCAATGCTCTTTTAAATATGAAACAGGGAGGGGTGTTAATTACCAGCCTCGAAGATCCAGGTACACATGTTAGCGGCTATCAGAATATTGTTGATTTCCTGAAGGGCATTGGAATTGGGGAAGGCTTGTTTCAAACAAGACAACTAAACATAGAACTTCCTTTTAGGTGGACATCGTTAGTTGAGATCAGTTTTACGGAACAGGGGTTTGAAATTATTAAGAGGGAGCTTTCTCGCGCGCCAGAAGTTAAAGCGCCAGGCGGCATCGACTTCAATCTTGATTTATTGGAATTGGAGATTCAAGGGCAACCGAATAACTGGGGCTCTTCTGGGAACGTGAATCCTGATGAATATATTCATATTGAGAATGGACTGCTGCCTGTTATCATCAATATCCGTCCAGCGGAAAGTTGGCCAGTTATTTTAGGCGCAGTCAGAGCCGAAGAGCAACTGACGAGTGTCCGATAGTTCTTCACAAGAAAGATTATAATTGAGCCCTTTGCTGTTTAGTTTCTCAGCGACGGGCTTTTTTGATTACTGCTGATAGCCGAGAAAGAAGTAAACTTTACACATCTTTTGAATTATAATACTTTCTAAACAATACACGGGAAATAGTTCTAAAGACGGCGAATTCACTATTTATTTTAAAAAGTTTAA
>DYOU01000079.1 GCA_020720365.1 Candidatus Elulimicrobium sp. | reverse complement strand
AAGAGAGGTTCTTGAGAAATACCGGCAGACAACTCCTGTGGGAGAACAAAAGACCTATTATTCCCTTGAATGCGGCATAAAGCATTACACGCCTGCAAACAAGATGACACTGAGATATGTTGTCAAAAGAGGATACAACTCAGGGAAATCGGCCGCGAGACTCAAGAAAAAACCGCCCCACAAAGCAACCAGAAAGATCAAGGGGTTCTTTCCCACATTGTACAGTGACCTGATGAAAGATGTGAAAATTCACGGGATCAAGAAAGCTGATTATGTGACCATTCTTTCGCTGGCATCCATACGAATGGGCAATATCGTTGAGCTGTTGAGCCACGGGCCAAAGGCGGTGCTGGGCCCCCACATAAGTCACCTGTCCCGATACTTCTTTTCACGAAGGAAAAAATAACCCGGGCTTTTATTGCCATTGCTTCAAGAATGGTATCCCCCTACAAGGAAATTTTCTGCTGGATATTTCCACCACTCGTTCCCTTTCGGTGCATGGACACGAGAGGAAAACTGCCCGCCTGATTGAGAATTGGAATAACTTGTTGACCTCCATCTTGACAATGCGATACCGTATATGGTATTATCTGTAGCATGAAAACAATCCAGGTCATCCTTGATACAAATGTTTTATTCGCCGGGCTTTATTCTTCTACCGGAGCTTCCTTCCAGATTTTGAGGGCGGTGGATGAAGGGAAAGTTTGTCCGGTAATTTCAATTACTCTATTGTTTGAATATGAAGATGTTCTAAAGCGAAATAAGGAAAGTTTACATTTATCCGACAATGATATAGAGATTATTTTAGACAACATCTGCGCATTGAGTAAATTACAGAAAATACATTTCTTATGGCGGCCATATTTAAAAGATCCAGGTGATGACCATATTTTAGAAGTGGCAATATCGTCACAAACAAAAACCATAGTGACTTATAATATCAGAGATTTTGCCGGAGTTGAAAAGTTCGGTGTAAGAGCAATCACTGCAAAACAGTTGTTGGGGGAAATCACATGAGCGCATTAAGTTTAAGATTGCCACATTCAATACACATGCACATTAAAGAAATCGCCCGAAAAGAAGGTGTGTCAATTAATCAGTTTATTTCGTCGGCGGTATCCGAGAAAATTTCCGCAATACTTACGGAGGAATACTTGGAGACAAGGGCAAAGAGGGCTGACAGACAATCATTCAGAAGAATATTAAACGGAGTTCCCTCTCGTCCATCTTTGTCTGGAGATGAAATCTAATGCGGGCTAACGCCCGCAACCCAAGTGGTTAGTGGTTAGTGAGCAGGGGACTGATTTTTTTTCGCGGCTGTTGGCGAAAAATCATTCTGTCCCCGGTCTTTGTGACAGGCTTTCAGGAGTAAGGCGCTAAAAAAACGGCCAAACAAGCAGGGCATCAACCTGACCGCCGGGTGCGGCGTTCTCTGAATCAAGTTCAGTGGCGGCAGGTTGCCCCTGGCAATCGCCTAAGGTCTATGGAAAGAAAAAGAGTCTCGATAATCATCTGCACATATAACAGGTCCGCATTACTGAAGAACTGTATTTTAAGCCTTTATCAACAGGATGGTTCTCAAGAGGATTACGACATCATAGTCATAGACAATAACTCCTCTGACAATACGGCTGATATTGTTGCGGAACTCCTCAGTAAGCATCCTCATATTCGTTACATTAAAGAGGAGAGGCAGGGCCTTTCGTATGCCAGGAACAGGGGGTGTGTCGAGTCTGATTCTGAATACCTTGTGTATCTGGACGATGATTCGATAGCGCCGAAAGCGTATATCGCAAGCCTTATAAGTGTCATCAGAATGTACTCCCCCGACATTATAGGCGGTCCGGTTTACCCTTTCTATACATCAAAAAAGCCCCTCTGGTTCAAGGACGAATATGAGATACGAAAATATGCTGACGAATCGGGTTTTTCTACGGATTGCAGTGTGAGTGGTGGAAATTTTATCATTCGGAAAGCTGTCCTGGAAAAACTCGGTATGTTCGATCCTTCCTATGGCATCGTTGGGAAAAGACTAAGGCTGTCGGAGGAAAGGAAGGTTCTCGAAACATACAGGAGCACGTTCGCAGCGACTGAGCAGAAAGTGTTCTATTCCCTGGAATGCGGCATTCAGCACCTTGTCCCTGAATATAAAATGAAGGTCGGATATTTTCTGAAGAGATCTTTCCTGGCTGGTAGGGGGCTTGCCAAGATAGATATACAGGTAAGGCACGGCAATTCTCCGACAGGCAGCATAAAGGCGAAATTCAGGGCCTTGGGAAGGATAACCAGTTCTGCTGTCAACGGAAAAAAGAAGGAAAAGGCGGCGATGGATGTCATGAACATCCTGAGATACCTCTTCGTCATGCTCGGGCAGGCAGTGGAGCTGCTTGAGCAGGTATGCAAGAAAACAGAAACCGTTAATAATCATAGAGACCACTGATGGCGGGGAGGCATTACTCAACAATGAAATCTTCGAGCGCTCAATCTGGGACTTATATACAACAGAAGGTGAAAGGGCTGGCTTACGCCCTGCTGCCGGAATTGCCAGCAATGGAGAGGGATTTCAAAGAGCTTCAGCAAAGGCACGAGTCTCTTGCGCAAAAACTTGACCAAGTGAAAGAGGAACACGCCGAGCTCTCCCGTCAACTCGAAACGACGAATGCTGACCGCCAGAATATAGCTGAGCAATACAATGTCCTTGTGACACAGGCGGACGAGCTGAAACAGAAATTTGACTTATTGCAAAATGAATATGAGATGAATTTAGCCAAACAAACTGAATCATTGAAGATCAATGATTCAGCGGCGGCTGCGACAACCCTTGACAACAAGCCTCTCGTTATAAATGGATATGAGAAAAATGGTGTCAGAAATCTACTGCACCGGCTTAATAAGGTCGAAAATATATGTAAAGAAAGGTTTGACAAGACCCCTTTTTTTGTCAGGAGTGTCGTAATTAATGAAGAGTACGGTTTGCTTAAACGACAACTTGATGTTGTTCATGAAATGAGAGAATTCGTAATGAACAACAGGCAGTCGTTTCTAAGATTCCCCAATTTTATGGTCATTGGCACCCCAAGGAGTGCAAGCACCTGGGTCAAGACGATGTTCGACCAAAATAAGCGAGTTACCTTTTCAATAGGCGAAACGCGCTATTTTTCAAAATTCTTCAGCCACAACGCGGAATATTATCTCAGCCTCCTGGAGAATAGGAGAGAAAATTTCAGGCAATTTGGCAAAAAAGACTTTGAAACATCTATCCAGGGGGAAAAAAGCCCTGATTATTTGTCATTGCCAGAGGCTCAAGTATTCTTTATTAAGAAACTTATGCCTGAGCTTAAAATCATTCTTCTGGTAAGAGACCCTGTAGATGCCATCTGGTCGAATATTCAATTTGAATTTACGCGAAAAGGGCTGGATGTATCAAATGTCGAATCTGAGAGGCTCTTCAGAGCTTTTTATAACTGGAAATTATTATGGGCTTATAGCTCCGCTATCCCCGTATGGAAGAAGTACTTTAATGATTTTTTAATTGTTCATTATGAGGACATTAACGAAGATTCTGTGGGGCAGGCTTTGAAAATTTATGACTTTGTCGGCGCTCCGCAAGAGTCTGTTTCCGATGGAGCTGCAGTTACCAAAAAGATTAACGAAGCGGCCAGAAAAGTGAGCATTAGTTCAGAGTATTTTGACTATTTGAGGGAGCTTTTCAAAGATGAATATGAAAACTGGGAGAAAATGTTCGGCCGTCCGCCCAAGTATTCAATGTAGAACTCAATAGACTCTACGCTCTCAGGAATTGAAGGGTTGTTGGAGATGCCTGCTTTAATATTTTCGCCATCAAAAAGAATTTTTACATGGGAAGCTGAGCTGATATGCAGAATGTAACAATAGTACAGAGCGATCCAGGTTCAACGGGCCTGTCTGAAAATCAGTTCAGGATGCAGTCAATAACCCTCGATGAGATCCACAAACATGAATTCAT
>DYOU01000078.1 GCA_020720365.1 Candidatus Elulimicrobium sp. | reverse complement strand
CATCATCAGCCGCTGCGCGCGCTGACGAATATCCATTGTAAACTGGATCGCTATTCTATAAAGCCCCTGCTGTTGCTCCGCCGACATGCGACGAAGAGGGGCCAAAATAGCCGCACGCGCCGCCTCTTGCGGATCCATTCTGATCACTTTATTCAATGCCTCAAGCGCCCGTTCACGATCTTTCTGTATGGCATAAAGCACTGCCAAATTATAATGCAACCAGATATGACTTTCAGCACCTCTCAATGCTTGACGATAATATTCGATCGCACGCGCTGTTTCTCCAAGCCGGAAATAGCAATACCCGATCATGGCATACGCTCCACTAGCCTGAGGAGAAACTTCGGCCGCCAATTTATAATACCTCACCGCCATCCGAAGACGACGCTCCTCAAACTCCACGGCCCCCCTTTGCAGCTGAAACGGATAATCCCCCCAATCCAATACGGCATTCAAGCGCTCAACCACCGACGACCTGTAATCGGCTGACCGCCAAAGAACCGCCGCCGCCAACATATACATAACAATGGACATTGATAGCAATGATCTAAACCGCTTTAACGAAAGCATTTCCCCCGCCTTATGAATATAAGAATGACATAGCTCAACCAGCCAAGAAAAAGTGCCGACAGGAACCAGCGCAAGGCATATGTACCCAGGCCGCCAAACTTAAACTCCACTCTCCGCGCCCCTTCATTCACCCACACTCCTTTAAAGGCTATATTCGCCCGGATCAACGGCTGTTCTTTTCCATCAACATAAACTTTCCAACCAGGATAATAACTGTCATTGAATACCAAGAAACTCCTGGCGGGTAAATTCGTCCGCAAACGTACACGGTTTGGGTCAAAGGCAAGGACCGTCAATACATCTGACGGGCCAGATACCAGTAAAGGGGCTTCCACGGCTTTACCACCAGCCGCATGAACCGCCTGTTCTTCCGCCACCAATGCCTGCGGCAACAAGCCCTTCAATGAACGACTGACCAGGCCCCAATCCGGATGATCACTATCCATATAAGAAACCTGACTGTAAATCACAAACTTATGCGCCACATATTTTTGCAAATCTTCAGCAGCAATATTTGAATATAAGAGTGCTGAATACCTGGATCCAAAGTACCCCTCATTCAGAAAGCCGGACATATCCCGTTTTCTTTTCGGGACCAGATTCCAGCCTTGTTCCATCGCCGGAAATTGCCCGCGATAAGGACGCGTATAGGCAAAGGCTGGCTCCTCCCCCTTGCGGGTATCAACGGTCCCGCCTCTCCAAACCTTCCAATATTCGGTAACCAGCTGGCCCGGCTGCAGCATGGCTGTCAGCATAAAACCCGCCAATAAAAGCGCCCCTCTACGATCAAAAAAACCCAACCCATAAGTAACAAACATTCCCATACTCAAAACTAATGTGGCATAAGAAGACCACAAGACTCTCTCCTGAGAAAGCAACGCAGTCAACCAACCCGCATGAACACAGGCGATCATCAACATATATAAACCGCGACCCGCCCTCCCCTGCGAGAACGATCCCAACAATGAACGTAATTGTCCTGTTGCCAGAATAACCATCAACATAACAATAAAAGGGCCTAACAAATACAAATTACGGAACATCCGTACAAAAAATATATGTTTATAAAGAAATTCATGTACCGGCGTTACTCCCGCTAAAGCAAAAAGAAATAGCCCGAAAGCCATAAGAAAAATGATCCGATGATTCACCCTCATCCGTTGAAAAAAGCCGGCCGTCAGAAGGATGACAAGAAAAACAGGAACATAACAAAACGTATTCATGACAAAATCCTGATCCGAAAAGATCTCCCCGATCGATGTCTGGGCGGCAAGGCTGCTGCGCTCGATCATCCCCAAAGGGACGGTTCCGCTTTGCACCTCACCAAAACCATTACGCGCTGTCGATATGACCGTATCCCCATTGGCTGTTGATAGCCACCAGATGAGTCCCGGAAGGCATGCCAGCCCAACCGCCGCAACACCCGCCGCAAATAAGAACGGACAATGCGGCACAAACGTCAGTACCTTCCTGAAAATATCCCTGAATATAGCCGGACGGCTCAAAAGCACAGCTACAGTGGCTGCGACCAATATAACAAGAAAAAAGAACGGCAAATAAGTGGTCACAATGATCATTATTGAGAAGACAAGGCCAGCAAAACTTTTTCTCTGCTCGTTGATCACATCTGCCTTCAAAAAAGAAATAAAGAAATAAAAGAACCATATTGTCGAAAAAAGAATAAGCGGCAATGCCAACTGAGAGAACAACAACTCTCCCAGCATGGAAACTACAAAGATCGTATACGCCAGCAATGCCGTAAACTCATCCTCCCAGATACATTTCACCAACAAATAAAAACCAAGGCTGCCGACAATATATAAAAGACACAGGAAAACATTGAATGCCACAAATGGAGGAACCTGGAAGATGAGCAGGACAGGAATGACCAGGTACAAGGGGTTATATTCTCCAAAGAACCGAGGATCCGTTAAATTCGGCCATCCCCAGGAACGAAACGGATCCCATAAAGGGAATACGCCCTTAACAATATATTCAAAATGATAGGTAACCCAATACGAAAAATAAAGATTATCCACTTGCGGCGCGATATTACCCCAATGATGCAGCCAAAGCCAAAAGATCAGCGGCAGGCACAAGGCCCAGAACCTGACAACAGGAGAGATCAAAAAGGACGGTGCACTCATCATAAGGGCTGTTGCTTTCGGGCCAGGCAGGCAATATTAACCATGACAACACCACAGCGCTTCTCCAATACTCTGTCACAAGCTCGCAAGAAGTCATTAAGGAACGGGATCACAAAAGGAAAAGAATGGATCCCCTTATATTCCAGAATATCCATTCCAGATGCCCGAAGGCGCTTATGCAATTCACTATAATGAACCCAATTTTCCAATCCTTTATATTTTCTCAACCCCAGGCGATTCGCTATAATAACCGAAAAAAACCAAAAAGACCTGTTCGGCACAGTCAGGCACAATAAACCTCCCGGCTTAAGAACCCGGATCAACTCTCCCACGGCTTTCCATACATCCTCGGTATGCTCGATCACGTCAGACGAAACCACAATATCGAATGAAGCATCCGGAAAAGGCAACCCCAGGATCGATCCTGTCAACGCCTGATAGATCCCCGGGACCTTCTCTCGCACTTTTGCCACCAAACGTTCCGCAATATCCACCGCCGTAACTTCAGCCCCTCTCGCCACAGCGGTCGCAGAGAATGCCCCAAACCCGCAACCAGCATCCAGCAGCCGCTTTCCTTGCAAGTCAACACGGCCAAGAAAATCATTGAAAATGACCTCCCTGCGCCGGTCTGTATCATAAGGATTAGCTATTTCCTCAAACGAATCGGCTATATCATTATAAAAATGCATCTTTTGCTGCCGCATCTCCACCTCCTGCCCCAATATCATGTCGATGAAAATTCCTGCGTCTTTACCGCCTCGGGAAGATTGATCGTTTCAGCTATACAATAAAGAGGCCGGACCTTAACTTCTTTTAAAACACTCGCCAGATACTCGCCAAGGACTCCAATAAAAACAAGCTGAACTCCGCCGATAAAGAACACCCCCACAAGCACCGACGCCATCCCTGATGGAGCCCCGTAGGCGATCTTGACATAAACCATCCAGGCGGCATACAAGATACTGATACAAGAAATAAGGATCCCCAGGCTCGAACATAATTTAAGAGGAAAACTGGAAAAAGATAATACTCCGGCAAGGGCCAGCCGCATCATGCGCGGCAAATTATACTTTGAAATACCTCGCATTCTCGGCTTTTCCTTATAAGGAAGGATCTTCTGGCGAAATCCCATATCGCCGATGATTCCACGCAGAAACCGATCGCGCTCACGATAACGACGAAGATAATACACGACTTTACGGTCAAGAAGGCGAAAATCCGCGGCCCCGTTGATCAGGTCAATATGCGAGATCGCTTTCAAGAAAGAATAAA
>DYOU01000077.1 GCA_020720365.1 Candidatus Elulimicrobium sp. | reverse complement strand
GGGAACGCCGTTTTCCACAGCGCAAATTGGATGTGATCGAAGTGCCGTACAGCGAGTCGCGGCAGGCAAACGCAAAGGCAATGAAGAACGCTTTGCGGTTGAGTTCGTTTTGAAACTCTTGAAAAAGCGTTTGTTCTCTTCGCCCGCCGCGTTTGGGTTGACGCTTGGCAAACATATTCAATCGCTTCAAGGCGGCGGAAAGAAGGCTTTGCCCAAACAAATGTCTTTGGGAGCGCTGAGAAAACAACTGGCGCAGGTGGACGAAGAATACGCCAACGATGATGAATATGAAGAAGCGACGACGGGCGCAGTCGAAGCGGCATCGCCGTTGTTGAATCAACTGACAGCGCAGGAACAAGGCTTGTTGAAACAAATGCAGGCTTGGGCGGAGCGGGCGGCGAATATCCGCGACAGCAAGGCGCTGACTTTCATCCAGTGGCTGAAAGAGATCGTCAAACCAAATGGCAAATGGTCGAGCGAGCGCGTGATCATTTTTACCGAATATCGCGCCACACAGAACTGGCTGCAAACCCTGCTTGCGGCGGAAGGCTTGACCGAGGGCGAGCGGCTGATGACGCTGTACGGCGGCATGAACGACGATGACCGAGACCGAATCAAAGCCGCGTTTCAGGCGAACCCCGAACAAAGTGATGTGCGGATTTTGCTGGCGACCGACGCGGCATCCGAAGGTATTGACTTGCAGAATTACTGTCACCGTCTGGTGCATTTTGAAATTCCGTGGAACCCGAATCGGATGGAACAGCGCAACGGGCGCATTGACAGACACGGACAAAAATTTGAGCCGCTGGTTTATCATTTTGTGATGAAGGGCTATAAGAAAAAGTCAAAGGAACAGGCGGCGGTGGGCGACCTGGAGGCAGACTTGGAATTTTTGGCGCGAGCGGTGGAGAAGATCGATACCATTCGCGAGGATTTGGGCAAGGTGGGCATGGTGATCGCTTCACAGGTGGAAGATGCCATGCTCGGCAAACGTAAGGGATTGGACACTTCATTAATTGAAGATGACGCGAAGGCGCTGCGCAAGTTATTGAAGTTTGAACGTGACTTGAAAAAGCAGGTGGAACAGCATTACAGCCAATTGATGGAAACTCAGCAGACCATGAATCTGTCAGCGGAGAATGTGCGGGCGGCGGTGTAGGTGGCTTTGCAGATCGCGGATCAACCGCCGTTGCTGGCTGTACCCGCAGATCACCCACTGACTGGAAAAGCATTCTTCTTACCGCAGGGATTGCGCGGCAGTTGGATGTATTGCAATGACGGCATCCTTCACCCGCATACGGGGGAGATTCGACCGGTGGTATTTGACCATGACCTCGCCAAGGGACGCGACGATGTCGTGTTGGCGCATCTCAACCATCGGCTGGTGAGTATGGCTCTGAGACTCTTGCGCGCTGAGGTGTGGACTCCCGAAGGGCGCAAAGGACTTCATCGCGTGACGGCGCGGACAGTTCCAAATATTGCGTTGGAAGGTCCTGCGGTGGTGGTTCATGCGCGGCTGGTGCTGGTGGGCGGAGAAGGGATCCGCTTGCATGAGGAGATCATTTCTGCGGGCGGGTTGATCCAGGATGGTAAAGGACTGCGCCGTTTCAACGTGGGCGATACGCGCTCTGCGCTGGAGGCTGGGACTTCCAAAGAGGTTTCTGCGAAGACAAAAGATGAACTAAAGAAAATGTGGCACAAGTTGGAGACGCCGCTGGTGCAAGCCATGGAAGCGCGGATGAAAGACCGCATCGAGAGTATGCAGAAGCTGCTGGAAGAGCGCAAGCAGAAAGAGATTCAAGATACGCGCGCGGTTTTGAATGAGTTGAAGGTGATGATCGAGCGTGAACTGGCTGACCCTGATTACCAGCAATTGGAGTTGTGGAATGTCAGTGAGCGCGATCAGTACAACCGCAATGTGGCGGCGCTGCGTTTGCGTTTGAAGCAGATTCCTGATGAGTTGGAGAAGGAAATCGAGTCGGTAAATAAACGTTATGCCGACCCGCAGCCAAGGTTATTCCCAGTGGCAGTGACGTTTTTGGTGCCTGAGAAATTCGCGTAATAATTAAAAGGAAAAACCATCCATGTATAAACCAATAACCTTGTTTTCTCTTATTGAACAAATTAATAGAAACGAACTTTTCCTGCCTCACATTCAAAGACCTTTTGTGTGGGATGAAGAACAAATGATTAGATTGTTTGATAGCCTTATGAGAAATTATCCAATTCAAACTTTTCTCTTTTGGCGCACAAAAGAGCACATTAAGGCTCGCAACTTTATGGAGCAGCTCGAATGGGATTGCGAACTTTCTAAACATTACAACGAACCAGCAAGTCAAAAAGATCGGGAAAAAGTTTTTGTGCTAGATGGACAACAAAGGCTTCAAACACTTTATGGAATTTTTTACGGAAGTATTGACGGCCCTGATGGGTCTACTGCCTACAAAGCATACTTGGACTTGACGAATGGTGCCGAACCAAATGAAGATGGGCTTCTTTACAAACTTGAATTTAAGCCTGAACACCCAGGATTGCCTTATTATCGCCTTAGCGATCTGGTAGGTACGCACAACCAAAAAAATTCAGAGGAAATATCAGATCAGGTAAATGAATCGTTAGATGAGGATGCCTGTTATGGCGATGAGTCACCTGAGGTAAGAAAAGATCGACATAAAAGAGTTCGAAGAAATATTAGTCAACTCACCTCCCTGCTTCGAGAAGAAAAGTATTTTTGGGTGCAAACCCTGGATGGAGTAGCCAATGATTATCAATACCGAACCATTCGCAACATATTTGTGCGCGTGAATTCTGGCGGCACCAAGCTGGATGCTGCCGATCTAATGTTTGCAGTTATGAAGGAAAACTGGGAGCCGGTAGAAGAGCTTGTCGAACAAACAGCGTCTTTGTTGAACGAAAGTCGGCTATGGTTTGATAAGAATTTAGTGCTTAAATGTATTGTGACTGCAATTAGTGGAGACGCGAAAGTTGATGTGGAAAAATTTGCAGACGACAACAATTCGGCATTACTGAAATCCATTGAAACAAACTGGCCTCATCTAGAGGAAACATTCAAGGCACTCAGAGACTTCATGGTAAATGACTTGAAGTTATATGGCGACAAAGTAATTCGTAGTTACAACAGTTTTGTGCCTCTATTCGATTATCTTTACTATAATCCTAGACCAGACGCAATTTCTGTTCAAAAAATGAGAGGTTATTTCTTTAAGTCCCAATTATTCAACTGGTATCGCGCTCAAACTGATGCCATCATCAATGCTCTTCATAAATATGTTGGACAGAAAGTGGACGATGGATTTCCGCTTGGTGAAATTATTGGATACTTTGCAGGACGAAAAGCGATCACAACACTTGCACCCGAACATTTGTTGGAGCATCGTTTGAGATTTATTCTATTAAATATTCTTTATGTTGAGAAGTTTGGTAATAATCCATTTGATGTTCGTTATTCTGGAAACGAACCGCAAATCGATCACATATTTCCCAAGTCTAAATTGTACAAGGAACTTCAACTAGGAATTCAAGAAGTGAACCATCTTGGGAACTATCGCTATGTTGGAGCATCCGATAATCTTCGAAAGCGTGCGGAGAAACCAGATTTATATTTCCCTCGGTTAAAAGGGAGTGGAATCGATATATCAAAGCACTTACTGATTCAAGAATTTTCGGATAAACCTGAAAACCTAAAATTCGATTTGGAAACTTATCGTAAATTTAGAGATGCTCGTATGGATGCGATCTATCAGATCGCTTCAAAGGTTGTAAATCCTGAAGTGCAGAATTAATTTGAAGTTATTGTTTTGATGGAGTAAAAAAATATGTCTCAAAATCCATTGTCTAAGCAGTCACCCTTACCGGGGATGGAGGAGTTTGCTCCGCAATTTCGAGATGGGTTTTTACAAGATCATGCTGGGCGAATTCTTACAGACCCTAAGATCGCACTAGTAGAACAACTTGATTAAGATGTAGGGTCAAGATAAGATGCACGGATGTCC
>DYOU01000024.1 GCA_020720365.1 Candidatus Elulimicrobium sp. | reverse complement strand
GATTTGGCTATTTACCACATCGCGCTTGCTTTTTAAAAACCCTTTGTTAGAATATCACGAATTATGGTTACCTCCGAATTAATGGATAAAGTCGTTTCCCTTTGTAAACGACGCGGTTTTATATTCCAATCCTCCGAGATCTATGGTGGACTTAACGGCGCATGGGATTATGGTCCTATGGGGTCTGAATTGAAACGCAATGTCAAGAATGCCTGGTGGAAGTCTATGATCCAGGGGCGTGATGACATGGTTGGTTTGGATGCGGCAATTTTGATGCATCCTAAAACCTGGGAAGCGTCGGGGCACACCGCTAATTTTGCGGACATGCTGGTTGATTGCAAGAATACCAAGTGCGGGAAGCGCCTGCGTGCGGATCATTTGGATAATGGGAAATGCCCGGATTGCAAGGGGACCAATTTTACTGAAGCCCGGGCGTTTAATTTGATGCTGAGGACGGCGCTTGGAGCAATGGAAGATTCCAGTTCTGTTGTATATATGCGCCCGGAAACGGCTCAAGGTATTTTTGTTAATTTTCCCAATGTTATGGATGCCACACATCGTAAACTTCCTTTTGGTATTGGCCAGATCGGGAAGTCTTTTCGTAATGAAATAACACCAGGCAATTTTACATTCCGTACACGTGAGTTTGAGCAAATGGAGATTGAGTATTTCTGTCGGCCGGATCAGGCGGAAGAACGCTATCGTCATTGGATCGATACGCGCCTGCAGTGGTATCTTGACCTTGGAATGACAAAAGAAAACTTACGTTTGCGTGAACATGGTAAAGATGAGTTGGCGCATTACGCGGCTGGCTGTATGGATATCGAATATTTGTTCCCGTTCGGCTGGTCTGAACTTGAAGGGATAGCGAACCGTACGGATTATGATTTGAAGCAGCACGCGCAGTTTTCAGGCAAGGATCTGATGTACCGTGACCCGGTCACGAATGAAAAACTATATCCTTTTGTTATTGAACCTTCGGGTGGCTGTGACCGCGGCACATTGGCGTTCCTGGTGGACGCGTATCATGAAGAGAAGGTGAACGAGGATGTTCGCGTTGTGATGAAGTTTCATCCGGCATTAGCTCCGATCAAAGTGGCTATTTTCCCCTTATTAAAAAAGAATGCTGATTGTGTGGCGTTAGCCAAAGAGATCAAAATTGAGCTTAAAAAAGAGTGGAACTGTGTGTATGATGATACCGGAGCGATCGGTAAGCTGTATCGCCGTCAGGATGAGGTTGGGACTCCGTTCTGTGTGACGGTGGATGTGCAGTCATTGGCGGATCAGCAGGTGACAGTGAGGGAGAGAGATTCCATGCAGCAGACACGTGTTGGCGTTGATCGGTTGAAAGCTTATTTAAGGGAACGCTTGTAATTGTGGAGTCATTCCGGCCAAGGGGCTGGTCGATATAAGAATAAAAAGAAGGAGTAATATCAAATGGCAATAAAACATGTTTATTCGTATGGTGCTGGTAAGGCGGAAGCCAAAGGCGCGGAACTGAGCAAAAATGTGCTCGGTGGTAAAGGTATTGGTCTGATGGAAATGACCTCGATCGGGATTCCGGTTCCGGCCGGGTTCACCCTCACTATTCAGACGTGTGAAGAATATTATAAACTTGGCAAGAAACTGCCCAAGGGCCTTGAGAAAGAAGTGATCGAGGCAGTTAGGAAACTTGAAAAGAATACGGGTAAGAAGTTGGGGGATTCAAATGATCCGTTGCTCGTATCGGTTCGTTCTGGTGCGGCTCGTTCGATGCCCGGTATGTTGGAGACGATCCTGAACCTTGGCTTGAACGATAAGAGCGTTGAGGGGCTTGCCAAGAAAACAGATAATGCGCGTTTTGCGTATGATTCTTATCGTCGCTTTATCCAGATGTTCTCAGCTACGGCGATGGGCCTTTCCAAGCAGCCGATGGAAGATATGCTGCATCAGATGAAGCATGACCTTGGTATCAAGAATGATCCTGAGATCCCGGCAGAGAAACTGAAGGAATTGTGCGATCAGTTCAAGGCTTTTTACAAGAAGAACAAGGGAGAAGATTTTCCGCAGGATCCGTATAAGCAGCTTTGGGGCGCCATTATGGCCGTTTTCAACAGCTGGGAAGCGGAGAAGGCGGTTACCTACCGTCGTGTTGAAAAGATCACGGACCTCAAGGGTACCGCGGTCAATGTGGTTCAGATGGTGTTTGGTAATAAGGGTGACAATTCGGGTACGGGCGTATGTTTCACACGTGATCCGAATGATGGAACGAATGAGTTTTATGGTGATTACCTGATCAACGCGCAGGGTGAAGACGTTGTGGCGGGTATTCGTACACCGTTGAAACTTCAGACGCTTCAGGATCAGATGCCCAAGCCCTACGATCAGCTGTTGGCTGTTCGTGCGATCCTGGAGTCTTATTATAAGGAAATGCAGGATCTGGAGTTTACGATCGAGGATGAACAGTTGTATATGCTGCAGTGCCGTACAGGTAAGCGTTCTCCTGCGGCTGCTTTTGCGATCGCTGTTGATCATGCGACGAAGCCCTTGCTTAGCAAGGCTCAAGCGAACGACCTGGTCAAGAAAGGTTATTTGCCAAAGAAATTTGCTGATATGGCGGTTAAGCCTGTTATCACAAAAGAACAGGCTGTTATGCGTTTGACATCAGATGATATTGAACGTTTGTTCTATCCGATCGTGGATACCAAGAAGGTCAGTATTCAGCAGTTGAAGGATGCGCGTATCGCGGGCGGTATTAATGCTGTTCCAGGCGCAGCGTCTGGTAAAGTTGTTTTTACGGCTGCCGAAGCTGAAGAGATGGCGGCTAAGGGTGATAAGGTTATCCTGGTTCGCAAAGAGACCAGCCCGGAAGACGTAGGCGGTATGCACGCGGCTAAGGGTATTCTCACCGCGACGGGCGGTAAGACTTCTCACGCGGCTGTTGTTGCCCGCGGTTGGGGTAAGTGCTGCGTAGTGGGTTGTGAGGCCATTAACATTAATTATGACGCGAAAGAAATGACTGTTGGGGGAAAAATAATCAAACAGGGAGATTATATCACTCTTGATGGTTCTGCCGGCGACGTTTATATCGGTGAGTTTCCGTTGATGGATCCCGTACTGCCTGCGGCGTATACGACTCTTTTGAAGTGGGCGGATGCGATCCGTACGATCAATGTCCGAACCAATGCCGACACCCCCTATGATGCCAAGAAGGCTGTTGAGATGGGTGCTGAAGGTATTGGTTTGTGCCGTACCGAGCATATGTTCTTTGACACGGAAGAGCGTCGTTTGGCGATTCAGGAGATGATCGTTGCTGAAACTCTGGAAGCGCGTAAGAAGGCACTGGGTAAATTACTCCCGATCCAGAGGGAAGACTTCTATGGTATTTTCAAGGCTATGGATGGCATGCCGGTTACGATCCGTTTGATCGATCCGCCGCTGCATGAGTTCACGCCTAAAGATGATGCTGGTGTTGAGAAGTTATCCAAGATCACTGGTTTGAGTGCGGATAAGATCAAGCACCGTTGCGAACAGTTACATGAATCTAATCCGATGCTCGGTCATCGTGGATGCCGTTTGTGCATCACGTATCCTGAGATCCTGGAGATGCAGGTCACAGCCATTATTGAAGCGGCGATCAAGGCGGCTAAGGAAGGGTTTAAAGTTCTTCCTGAGATCATGATCCCGTTGACGATGGATAAGAAGGAGTTTCAGATACTGGAAGTTCAGGCTCGCGCTATTGCCGATACGCTCATCAAAGCTTCCAAGTCTAAGGTGAAGTATATGGTTGGTACGATGATCGAAATTCCTCGAGCAGCTCTTTTGGCTGATCAGATCGCCGAAACGGCCGAGTTCTTCAGCTTCGGGACGAACGACCTGACGCAGATGACGCTGGGCCTTTCACGTGATGATGCGGGCCGTTTCCTGCCGACATATGTTGCTGCGGAGAAAGAAGGCGGTAAGGCTATTTTCAAGGACGATCCTTTCCAGAGCCTTGATCAGAGCGGTGTGGGTGCTCTGGTGAAGATGGGTATCGAGAAAGGCCGTTCCGTTCGCAGTCACCTGAAGGTGGGTATTTGCGGTGAGCATGGCGGAGAATCTTCAAGCGTGAAGTTTTGTGTCCGCGCGGGGATGAATTACGTTTCTTGCTCGCCGTATCGTGTTCCGATCGCTCGTTTGGCGGCGGCACAGGCGGCAGTCGAAGCGAAGACAGGCAGCAAGTCGCCTGCTAAGAAGGCAGTGAAAAAGACGGGCAAGAAGTAAGCCTGAGAGTTATTTAGCGCTGCCCCCTCAACAACTCTTTGGCTGTAGAAAAGCTGGAAGGTTGTTGAGGGGAGAAGTGCTATTATTGAATAAATGAAAAGAGGATCGCAGTTTTTTAGAATTGCTATATACTAAATTTATGGATCCAATAAAAGCATATCTTAAAGATGTTCGTCCGATCCCGCTTCTGACTCAAGAAGAGGAAGTGGAGACGGCGCGAAAAGTATTGACAGGCGATGTGGACGCGCGAAATAAGATGATCCGCTCTAATTTGCGTCTTGTGATCAGCATAGCAAAACGGTATGTGAATCTCGGGATCCCGTTAAGCGATCTTATTGAAGAAGGCAACATTGGCCTGATGCGTTCGGTGGATAAGTTTGACCCTGAAAAAGGGTATCGTTTTTCAACCTATGCGGCCTGGTGGATCAAGCAGGGGGTTTCTCGTGCGATCATTGATCAGGGGAAGATGATCCGTGTTCCTGTTTATATGAATGAAGAGATCGTTCGTTATAAAAAAGCGGTCGAAGCGTTAACGCATAAACTCGGGCGTAAGCCTCAGTATGGCGAAGTTGCCAAGAAAATGGCGATCTCGGTAGATAAAGTGCGTGAACTTGATCAGGCGATCACCAAGATGACGAGTCTGGATGCGCCGATCGGTGAAGATGGTGATGGCCAGGTTCATGATATTATTGAAGATGAAAATTTATCGATGCCGAACGAACAGGTAGAGAATTTTTTGAATAAAGAACGGGCACGCAATATTCTTGATGAATTGCCTGAACGTGAGCGTGAGATCATTTCAATGCGGTATGGCATTCCCGATGGTGAACCGCATACTCTGGCGGAGATCGCGGAAAAGATGAACATTTCCCGGGAGAGAGTCCGTCAGCTGGAAGTGGCTATTTTAAAGAAATTGAAAGATATTTTAAAACAACAGGACAGCGGTGAGATTGAATCCAATGACAAAACCGATAGTGGCACGAAGAAATAGAAAACCCATCTTTGTTGTAATTATTCCCCGTTTTGATGACCTGTCCAATTCTTTTTATGCCGGAGAAGTAACTAAAGGCGCGAATATAGCCGCCAGCCGGCTGGATGTGGATATTCTTATTCATATGGTGGACCGGAAAGACCATTCGCGCTGGATCGACGGCCTGATGGATCCAAATTTTATTGACGGGATGCTTTTTGCCGATATTGATCGTGATTGGGAGGTGGTTCGCCTGGCGATCCGGCGAGGAATGCCGACGATGGTATTGAACAATCCCACAACGGAGCCGTTTAATACGATTGCTATTGATAACCGTGGATCCGCACGTCAGGCGGTGGAATATCTGTTCGGGATCGGGCATCGGCGGATCGCGTCGATCAATGGCGATCTGAACACACAGGCTGGGCAGGACAGGATGGAAGGTTATTGTGACGGACTTGAAGCGGTGGGTTTGCGCCGGGATAAGAAATTAATGAAAAAGGGTGATTTCCTGCGTACGCTGGCGCGTTCAGGGGCAATGGCTTTGTTGAAAAACGTTAGCCCTTCTGAGCGCCCGACAGCTATTTTTGCGGCTTCGGATGTCATGGCATTGGAAGTGATGGATGCGGCGAAATCGCTGGGATTAAAGATCCCTGAAGATCTTTCGGTGGTCGGGTTTGATAATAATCGGGAGTTGGGTGATGGCGGCGTGAAGCTGTCGACATTTCAGCAGCCGATCGTGGATATGTCTCGTCAGGGTATTGAAAATTTGTATCAGATGAGCTTGGGGTTGGCGCGGCTCCCTGTAAAAATATTATTGGAAGCAAGGTTTATTAAAGGCCGTTCTGTGGCGGCATTAAAATAAAATTATTTTTAAAGGAGTTGGGCATGGCAAAGGCTCTTGACCTCAAAAAGACGATCCGGGATATTCCTGATTTTCCAAAGAAGGGAATTATCTTTAAAGATATTACAACGTTGTTAAAGGATCCCAAAGCCCTTAAGTGTTCTATTGACAGGCTGGCTAAAGCAGTTGCCAAGGCGAAGCCTAAATATGTGGTAGGGATTGAATCGCGCGGGTTTATTTTTGGTACGGCCGTTGCTTATAAATTGGGAATTGGCTTTATTCCGGTGCGTAAGAAAGGGAAGTTGCCATATAAGACCGTATCGGTTTCGTATGACCTTGAGTATGGAAAAGACACGCTGGAGATGCATTCGGATGCTTTGAAGAAAGGCGATAAGGTTGTTGTTATCGATGATCTTCTGGCAACAGGAGGCACTGTTGAAGCTGTGGTAAAGCTGGTAGGTGGGGCAGGCGCCAGGATCGTAGGAGTAGGTTTTGTGATCGAGCTTTCATTTTTGAATGGTCGTGAAAAGCTGAAGGGCCTTCCGGTTTTCTCTGTTTTAAAATATTAATGTGGATTGTTGAATGAAACTTGATCGCACGGTTATTATTGCCGGGATAGCAGGTTTTTGTATTGTCTTTTCTGTTTTTTGGAAGGCGATCGTTCCTGCAGTTCATGAAGTATTTGCTGCGAATACATCTTCCAGGTCAGAGCAAAATGTCCTGGAGGTAGCCTCCTTGTATCGTGCGGCAGAAACCGCTCAGTTGCAGGGGCGTTTAGTGGAGGCGGTTGCAGCTTATGAAAAAGCTTTGGATGTGATCCCGGACATGGCAGAGACCTATCTACGCCTTGGCCAGATCTATTTTAAATTGGGTCTTCCTTCGAAAGCGCAGGAATTTTATGTAAAAGCAGTCGATCACGGGTTGAGTGACCCGGAGGTGTATTTTCATTTGGGTTATATAGAAGAAGTGCGTAATGTGCTGGATAAAGCGTTGGAATATTACTTGAAGGCGGAAAAAGGAGGGTCTCGGAATCCGGAACTCTTTTATAATATTGGCAATGCTTACGCAAGGCTTGAAAAGAAGGCAGAGGCTGTTACATATTACAAGAGGGTTGTCAGCATGAATCCTCTGCATATGGATGCGTTTGTGAACCTGTCGGTTGTTTCTTTTCAGATGAAAGAGTATGCGGATGCGCGCTTTTATCTGGACAAAGCTGTCGCCTTGGGGTATAAAGCTCCCGAAGAATATTTGAAGGTTATGCCCCCGTAGCTCAAATGGATAGAGCGCGGCTCTCCTAAGGCTGATGTGACCGTTCGATTCGGTCCGGGGGCGTTCTGAACTTGCCGGTAAAAAAAATCAATATATATTTGACACTTATATTATGTCATGACAAAATGTCTTCGTCCTTAAACCCTTAGATGATCTTAAACTGACCAGGAAAGGAGGGATAACATTACAGTTGTATCTTGTAGAGGGTTCAGATCATCAATATAGGGATAAAACGTAAATAACTAGGTTATATAGATAAAATAAATCAGGTTTTATAATTTTGGAGGATACATGGGTAAAAAATTAATGCTCGTTGTTGCGATGGTGGCGCTGATGGCAGCTCCCTCTTTCGCCGCAGTGCAGAATGTCAAGGTCGGCGGACAGTTGAAGACAATGTCCGTGATTCGTTCGAACTTTAATGCAAATAATACACGTGATCATTTAAATGAGATCTATTCCTGGACCAAGCTCAATGTCCAGGCTGACCTCACGGACAATGTTTCCACGGATATTGGTTTGCTCCAGGAAAGAATCTGGGGTAATTCTTCAACAGATACAACATACGGCGGTGCTGTGACGAGTGGAATAGAGCTCGAAACAGCCAGTGTTACGATGAAAGAGCTGTTCTATGCTCCTTTAAGCGTGACGGTTGGCCGTCAGAAGCTTGCGTATGGCAATAAGTTGATCATCGGACAGAGCCCTTCAGTTGGTCGTGTTACGGCGACAGGTTTGACGGATCTTTCTGCAACGGACAATTTTGACGCGATCAAGGCTGTGTTGGCTTATGATCCGCTCACGATTGACCTTATTGCTTCACGTATTGCGAATGATGATACGTCGACAGCAGATGAAGATAGTATGCGCGATAACACCAACCTGTTTGGTGTGAACGCAAACTATAAGATGAGTGATAAGATGAACTCTGTTGTGGAAGGTTACTTATTCGTGAAGCGCAATGATTCTACAGATGACATCACAGATCCTCAGCAGTCCAAGATCACCAGCATCTATACACCTGGGTTGCGTGTAAGCACAAATCCGATCGAGGGTTTGAATACTCAGTTGGAAGGTGCTTATCAGTTGGGTTCTTATTGGAACTCAAATTCAGGTGAAATGCAGAGCCGCCGTGGGGCATTTGCGTTACAGGCTGGTTTGACTTATGCCCTTCCGATGATGGAAGATATGAAGCCTGTTTTAGGTGCTAACTTTAAATATCTTTCCAGCAGCAAGGTTGGTTCTACCAAAGCTACATGGGATAAGATGTTTGAGAAGCAGAATGGCGGTTCTTTGGCGGATAATAAGGGTTTAACAAATACCAACGTTCAGTTGGCAACCCTTAGCCTTGAGATGAAGCCGATGAAGGATCTGACGTCCAAATTGTCTTTAATTGGTGTTTGGAAGGCAGAGAAAGCGGCAGCTGTTGCTAATACAACAACAACGAGCAAGTATGCAGGAACTGAAGTGAACCTCGATCTTACCTATGACTATACAGAAGATGTAAAGTTTGGGGTAACAGCGGGTTATTTTGCAACGGGTAAGTATTATCATGCGGCAGCGAATCAGGATGCAACTCAGCTTCTTTCAAGCGTGAGCGTTCTGTTCTAATTGAACAAGGTTATATGAATACAAAAAGCCCCGGGGTTACCCGGGGCTTTTTATTTGTGGATAATTATTCTTGACGCAATAAAGATGTATGGCAGAATCATTTCGTTCATTCGTACTAAGGGCGAAATCAAGAAAAGTTGTTTTGTTCTTTCACACAATAAGAAGCTTTTGGGCAAAAGTCTGCAAGGCTTTATGAAAAAACGTTCTCGACGGCGGCTCACCTGTATTAGCCTTGCGGTGAGAACGACGCGAGCTTTACGTTTTTTCATAAACCGTAGCAGACGGCCAAAAGGTTCGTGTGAAAGAACGAAATAACCTTTCATATTTTTTTCACAATGAGGCGCGTAAAAACTTTCACCTTTAATATGAAATAACAAATCTTTGCAATACAAATGAATGTTAATAACGAAAGGGAAAAAATGGAGAAGAAGCTGATAGGGATTTGTCTGGTGTTCATGATGACGGCGGCTCCCTCTTTTGCGGCTGTTCAGAATGTGAAGGTTGGGGGAGGCCTGAAAACAACGTCTGTGCTCCGTTCCAATTTTAATGCGGGTATAGCGAGGGATCACCAGAATGAAATTTTATCTCAGATGCATATGAATATTGAGGCGGACTTGACGGATAATGTCTCAACGCATATAGGGCTTTTACAGGAAAGGCTTTGGGGGCATTCCAGCAGTGATGCCATGGCGTCTACGGGTAGCATTGACCTTGATGCTGCAAGTGTAACACTGCGGGAGTTTTTGGTTGCGCCGTTTTCTGTAACAGTCGGCCGTCAGGAATTGGTGTATGGCAATGCATTGATCGTCGGTGGCAGCGGCAATGCGGGTGCCGTTACGGACGTATCGGACCTTTCGGATAAGGTTAATTTTGATGCGATTAAAGCAGTGTTGGCCTATAATCCTCTTACGGTGGATTTTTTTGCGTCGCGTATCAGCAATGCGGATACGTCGTTGGCATCGGAAGCAAGCATGCATGACAATGTTAATCTTTATGGTGTGAATGCGAATTATAAGTTGGGCAATACAATGAGTACGGTGGTTGAAGCGTATGCTTTTTACAGGCAGGACGACTCAGGCAATACTCGCGGGGCTGTTGCTCCGAACGTGAAGTCAGATACACTGTTAGTGCCGGGTATACATATCAGTACGAATCTGGTGGAAGGGATGAACGTTCAGCTGGAAGGAGCTTTTCAGGTTGGTCAGCTCTCTAACACAGATGCGGATACCATGCAATCTCGTCGGGGATCTTTTGCGTTACAGGGGATGGTGAATTACGCGCTTCCTTTATGGAAAGACATGCGGCCTGTTTTTACGGCGGCCTATACGTATTTGTCGGGGAACAAGCCTGGAGCGACTAAAGGCCGTTGGGACCCGATGTTTGAGGATCAGAATGGCGGGCACATTTTTGATACGATTACGGACAGTAATACGAACAGTCAGTTAGCTGTGGTGAGTGCTGAAATTTCTCCGTTGAAGGATTTAACGGCTGTTTTTTCCTGGAATGGATTGTGGAGAGCGGAGAAAGCGGAGTATGTGGCAGGTTCAGTCAACTCCAATAAACATATCGGATGTGAGGCGGATATGGACCTTGCGTATGCCTATACTGAAGATGTTACGCTGGGCATGAGTGCGGGATATTTTATGACAGGCAAGGAGTATGTCACGCCGAATAACAAGAATGCGTCGCAGCTTCTGACGAGCGTGAACGTTCTTTTTTAATTAATATATAAATTTTTTTTAAAAAACACAGGGTTACAGTATCCGGTGTTTTTTTCTTTTTAAGGCAATGAGAAAATATTTCAGATATTATTTTGTTTTTTATTTTTATTCGATAGTATTAAGTTAACTCCCAATAACGCGATCGTTATCCCAAAGGCTCATAATGACCAGGGGATTACCGAAAGATAAAGTATCAGGAAGTATGACACACGACGAGATTTATGATCATTTAGCTAATGTTTATCTTGGCAAGCGCGAGAGCGTTGAGGTTAAGAAAAAGAAGTCTCCGACGTCATGGTTGGTGATCAACGGAGTGATCACGGCGTTTATTCTGATCAGTGTTGTGTATGGGTTTACGGCGTTCTTGACCCGGCATGATGATCTTTTAAAAAGCCGTGTTATTTATGCGTTGAATAATTCACCTATTCGGCTGACGTATAATGTAGGGGAAGGTTTTCCTCAAGCCAAGGATTTGACGATCGCACTGCCTCCGGTGGATGCGGCAAAATACCGCCGTCTCAATTTAACGGTCAAAGCGGCAGGCGGAGGGAATCCGGGGATGGTTAAAGTTGTTCTCAGTAATGCCAAGAATGAGCAGGCGGCGTATTATTTGCAAGGCATTCGAACAAAATGGCAGGATTATTCGATCAGTTTTGATCAGTTAAACCTGACCGATTGGACAACGCTCAAAGACATGTCTTTTGTTGTTGAAGCCTGGAATGCGGAAAAGTCTGACGGAGTCGTTTTCATAGATAATATAAGTTTTTCGAATTAATTAAACAGGTTAATCAAAAAGAATTAACTTAGAGGGGGTGGGGGAAATGAGGATAATATCTATCGCGAACCAAAAAGGCGGTTGCGGTAAGACAACGACTGCGATCAATCTTGTATCCGCGCTTTGTGCGAACGGGCAGCGCACCTTGTTGATCGATCTGGATCCCCAGGCGCATGCCACTCTAGGGATCAATCGTGATGATCAATTCAGTATTTACAATGTTATTTCAAGGATCACACCGCGAAAAATGGGGATCCGGGATATTATCCAGAAGGTGGATCAGTACTTTGATATTGTTCCGTCGAACGTTCTTGTAGGGACGCTTGAGCAGGAATTGGCTGAAGAGATCGGACGTGAGATGAAACTGGTCGAAGTGATCAATTCCATTAAAGAACTTTATGATTATATTATTATTGATTGTCCTCCGAGCCTTGGATTTCTGACGGTTAACTCCCTGCGTGCCAGCCATGAGGTTATTATTCCTGTGGAGACCAGCCGGTTTTCGATGCAGGGAGTGGATCACTTGATGGATATTATTAATCTGATCCGGGACCGTCTGAATCATCACATCACGCCGCGCGTTTTGATCACGATGTTCGATTCGCGTTTAAGGCATTCATTCTCGATGCTGGACAAGATCCGTGCCAAGTTTCAGGATATGCTGTTGGGAACGATCGTTCATACCAATGTAAAGCTGAAGGAAAGCGTGGTGATAGGGCTGACTGTTCATGATTATGATAAATATTCCCGCGGGGCTAAGGATTATTATTCTCTTGCTAAGGAACTTATGGCCATGGATAAGGTTCCGTTGGATCAGGTGGCCTTGTCTTCTTCAGAAGCGCCTGTACTGACCGGAGAATTCTCTCAGCGGATGAAAGAGATCGTGTCGCGAGAGATGAGATCGATCGGACTTGCGGTTTTTACCTTGAACGCTCCTGAAGCTCAATCAGTTTATATTGCAGGGTCTTTCAATGAATGGTCCTTGAATGCTTCCTGCCGTATGAAGAAAGAAGGAGGGAACTGGACGATCAAGCTTCCCTTGGAAGCGGGCATTTACAAGTATCAGTTTGTTGTGGATGGACGTTGGCAGGCTGATCCGACCAATGACCGTAAAGAACCGAATGGTTTTGGGGATATGAATTCGATCATTGAGGTTGTATCTCAGAATGGATAAGGAAACCAGGCTTTACGGATTGCTGGCGTATTGTTCACTTTTGTGCCTGATCCCTTTGATTATCAGAAAAGAAAATGATTTTCTTTTATTTCACGGACGGCAGGGTCTTGCGCTCTTCTTATGTGAAATGGCGGTTTTTGTGGTTAGTATTGTCCTGCCTTGGCTGATGCAGCCTTTTTTATTCTTGTTCGCTTTGTTCTCTTTTTGGGGGATGTTGAAAGCTCTCTCAGGGAAAAAATTCAAGCTGCCTTTTGTTTTTCCTTTATCTGAACGTTTGGTTTTGTGATATCTTAGCGCTTGGCGGGCGCGTATTCTTTGTGTTATATTTTAACAAAGAATACAGGGGGGTTAAATGCTTCAGAAATTTAATGTTAGATGGAAGTCCGGTCAATCGATCATAGAGTATCTTTTGATGTCTTTAACTGTTCTTGTTATTGTTATTTTTCTTGTTCAAAAAAACGGAGGCTTTTCGCAGACGATCAATAAGGTATTGTTCATGCCGGATCGCGGGCTTGATAAACTGGACACCAAGATTCAGCTTTATCAGATTTATTAAACAGGAAAATCAGTTAGAATTTAATTCGTTCCAGTCGGTCTTTTCTTGATTCCATCATACGACGTTGACGTTCGGCGAGTTCTTCTATGCGTTGAGATGATTCTTGTCGTATATCTTGGCCTTTGTAGATGGATTGGGACGGGTCATTGGAAAATCCTCGGGAAGTTGTTTTCAGGAACAGCGAACTGAGTGCTGCCGCAATAAGAATGCTTACGATCAAGAAAAAAGATATTTGAAGGCTCATGGGATGAAAAGGATCCTGTTTTTATAAGTAAGTATGTGTAGTGTTAACTTTTTTACCAAAGGAACTATTTAATTGTATTATATGCGATTGTTTTTTGTTGTGGTAGTTATTCTTTTCATTTTTTCTTCTGTTGATGAGGCGTATGCCGAGGCTTCCCCATCTTCGGGTGTTGAAGTTTTTGTGGCAGGACAAAAATTTATTTCGGTGATTGAGTACGAACAAAAGAAAAAAAAGGACGAAAATCTTCTTATTAAAGAAAGAGCCCTTGAGAATAAAGTTAAGAATTTGAGTGATAGCCCTGCGATTGAAGATGTGATCACGTCTATTGAGCCTTTTATGGGAAAAACAGTTGAGCTTCGTCCTGATGGGACTTTGATAACCAGTCAGGCTACGATTGAGGAAGGTAAAACAGTTGAGATCAGTCCTGCAGGGCGTGTGGCAGGAGTACAGCCTTCATTTCAGCAGGTTGCCGAAGATTTTGACCAAGGGAAAGGGCGTAATGGCATTGATCTTCAAAAGGTTACGTCTGCGGAGCATTTGGAGAAAGAGCTTCATCAAAAGCTCAAAGACAGAGGCAGCCCGGTTCTTTTAATATCAGATCGAAAAAAGGTTCGATTAATGGAGCTTGCGCCGGTTCAGGAAAATCCGCCTTGACTTAGGGGTGGGCTAAGAGTATAATCACAAATCAATTTAATCGAAAATAGGATAAATTAAGGATAAATTCGTTACAGGAGGAAGCACAGTTGTTAGTCAAAGAGAAGAAATCAGAGGTTATAAGCAATTTTAAGATTCATGCGAAGGACACGGGGTCTCCCGTCGTACAAGTGGCACTTCTTACCGAGCGCATCAATGATCTGAACAATCATTTTAAAGCGCATAAGAAGGACTTCCATTCTCGCCGCGGGTTAATTCTGATGATCGGCCAGAGGCGTCGTTTATTGACGTATTTGAAGCGGACAGATCTGAAGAAGTACGAAGAGACCATTAATAAATTAGGGTTGCGTAAATAACCCGGAAGGCGTGTAAAAGATGAGTATATTTCGAGTCGAAGTTCCTTACGGAGACAACAATTTAATTATAGAAACCGGAAAATTAGCTAAACAGGCCGCAGGATCTGCTGTTGTTCGTTGTGGAGATACTGTTGTTTTGGTTGCGGTATGTATGGCCAAGACGATCCGTGATGGGATTGATTTTTTTCCATTGACCGTTGAGTATCAGGAAAAAACATATTCCGCTGGCAATATCCCCGGAGGGTTCTTTAAACGGGAAGGAAAGTCGACCGAAAAGGAAGTATTGACTTCTCGTCTCATCGATCGTCCATTGCGTCCCTTGTTTCCTGAGGGGTTGAAAAATGAAGTTCAGATCGTTGCGACTGTTCTTTCGGCGGATGAGAAATATGATCCGGATGTACTTGCTATTATAGGTGCTTCTGCGGCTTTGATGATTTCTGATATTCCGTTTGATGGCCCTGTCAGCGCAGTACGTGTGGGTTTTGTTGATGGTCATTTTGTTGTTAATCCGACGTATGTTCAACGAGAAACTTCAGAGTTGGATTTTATTATTGCAGGTGATGCCAAAGGTATTGTTATGATCGAGGGTGAAGGGAAAGAGGTCCCCGAAACCAAGATCAAGGATATGTTTGCTTTCGCGCATCAAGCTCTTCAGGCATCATTGGAAGTTCAGAAAGAGTTGGGACAGAAGGCTGGCAAGGCAAAGTCTGAAGTGAAGATCCTTGCGCTTCCGGCTGGTTTTATTGAAAAAGTACGTTCATTGGCGATGGGCCGTTTAACAGAAATTTTTAATGGTATCGTTGATAAGAAAGAGCGTGAAAATAAAGGGAATGAGCTTTTTGCATCGTTAACGGCAGACATGTCTGTTTATGCGGAGTTCAAGAAAGGCGATGAGGAGCTTTCAGCCAAAGATGTCGCGGCTGTTTTCGAGATTCTTCAGTATGATTTGATCCGGAAGAATGTTTTTGAGAAGGGTGTGCGAGTAGATGGCCGAGGCCTTAATGAGATCAGGGTGATCTCTTCTGAAGCTGGCATTTTACCGCGCACGCATGGTTCTGCGGTGTTTACGCGTGGGCAGACTCAGGGGCTTGGTATTGTTACGCTGGGAACCAAGGTGGATGAACAATTGATCGAGTCTTTGCATGGTGTAACGTATCGCAGGTTTATGCTGCATTATAACTTCCCGCCTTTTTCAGTTGGAGAAACAAAACCGATGAGAGGTCCAGGCCGTCGTGAAATTGGTCATGGGAACCTGGCGCATCGCGCGCTTGAAGCTGTTATGCCTGATGCAGATACATTCCCTTATACAGTTCGTCTTGTTTCCGAGATCCTGGAATCAAACGGTTCTTCCAGCATGGCGACAGTGTGTGCCGGTTCATTGGCTTTAATGGACGCTGGAGTTCCTATCAAGGGAGCTGTGGCGGGTATTTCAATTGGTCTTATTGCTGATGAGAAACGTTCGGTCCTTATTACGGATATTCAGGGGATGGAAGATCATTTTGGTGATATGGATTTTAAGGTAGCAGGCACCATGAAAGGTGTTACGGCGATTCAGCTGGACTTAAAGATCCGTCATATTTCGGTTGATCTTTTAGGTAAAGCGGTTGATCAGGCTACAGAAGGCCGCAAGCATATCCTCGGGTTCATGAACCAGACCCTGGCGACAAATCGCGAGAAACTTTCGGAGTATGCTCCGCGTATCGCAACTATACAGATCCCTCAGGACCGTATTGGTGAAGTCATTGGACCCGGTGGAAAGACGATCCGGATGATCATTGAGATGACGGGAGCTACGGCGATCGATATCGATGATGATGGGAAAGCTTTTGTTTCCGCACCGAACCAGGAGTCTCTGGATAAGGTGACACGTTATCTGTCATCGCTGCTTCAGGAACCTGAAGTGGGAACTGTTTATGAAGCGACAGTTATGCGTATTATGAATTTTGGTGCTTTCTGTGAGTTTATGCCTGGCAAGGAAGGTTTGGTTCACGTGTCTGAATTATCAGATAAGTATGTGAAAGATCCAAATGAAGTGGTCAAGATTGGCGATACTTTTCCGGTGGTCTTGAAAGAAGTCGATGAAAAGGGGCGCTATAATTTGAGCCGTAAGAAGGTTCCTGCAAAGTCATAACAGAGTCCTTTGAGAGAGTCCCAATGGTTGCGTGAGGCCTTTACTGGTTTCCGGGACATTGGGACTTTTTCATTGGTAATGTTTATTTATGAAACAAGAATATATTAACGAGATCAAAGGTGTTTTATTATTCGCGTTCGCGCTAATCCTTTTCGCGAGCTTGATCTCTTATGTTCCCGATGATCTTATCTGGTTTACCTCTGATCCTAATAGCCCTGCTAAAAATTTTATCCGTTTTTCTGGTGCATATACGGCAGGCGCTATTTTTGTGACGATCGGTTACAGCGCTTACATGTTGGTGCTGTTCATGCTTTTTTGGAGTTGGAATATTTTTACTTCCAGGCCTATGTATTTCAGTGCGGCGCGTAATATCAGCGTTGGGGTATTGATGGTCGTGTTGAGTTCATTGCTCAGTCTTACGGGCTCTTCGCTAACGGCAAACCGTTTTGAACGCGGAGGGATGGTGGGGTTGGTTTTTTCTGATTTTCTGGCCAAGTATTTTGGCATGATGGGTGCCTATATTATATTGTTTGCTCTGGCGGTCTTGTGTCTGGTGGTGACGGCTGAGTTTTTAGTATCGCCACTTTTAGTGAGGGGATTACGGGCTATTATCACTTTATGGAAAGGTTGGCGTGAGAATGGTTTGGGTCTTTTTGCCCAGGTAGGAAAACCTTTGAATGAGGTTGATAGCGACGTCATGGAAACGTTTGAAAAAAAAGAAAATAAAGAATCCAGGACGGAAAAAGAAACAGTTGTCAGCAAGGCTCTTGCGGGCAGGGAAAAAGAAGAAAGACAGAAGAAATTTGATGTTCCCAAGGCTCCCAATATTCGTATTATTCAGCAGAAAGAGGAGCTTCCTAAAGAACGCCAGGATAAGCCTCTTGTGATTGGTAGTTATCAGTTGCCTCCATTTGATTTATTGAATGATCCGCCGAAGATGTCGGAAGGAAATGTTCAGGAGATTCTGGTTAACGGAGCGAAGATGCTGGAACAAACGCTTGGTAGTTTTGGCGTAACTGTTCGAGTCGTTGATATAGAGCGAGGACCTGTGATCACCCGGTATGAATTGGAACCGGCTCCGGGGATTCGCGTGCAGAGTATTAATTCGCTGGCGGATGACATTGCTTTGGCTATGCAAGCGGCATCTGTGCGTATTCAGGCGCCTATACCAGGCAAGAACCGGGTTGGGATCGAAGTACCGAATGGTGCATCTGCGGCCGTGGTCCTTAAGGATGTATTGATCGAGGGGGATATCCGTAATGCTAAATCCAAGATCATGCTGGCCCTGGGAAAGGATACAGCGGGAAAAGCGATTCTGGCAGATCTTGCGGATATGCCCCATCTTCTTGTGGCTGGTGCGACGGGTGCGGGGAAGTCTGTTTGTTTGAATGTCATCATCATGTCTATTCTTTATAATGCAGCTCCCAATGAAGTAAAATTTATCATGATCGACCCGAAGATGGTAGAATTGAATCAATACAATGATATTCCTCATATGCTTTGCCCGGCGATCACGGATAACAAGAAAGTGGCCGCCGCGCTTGGATGGGTTGTGGCGGAAATGGAAACACGGTATAAGACGTTGATGAAGCATCAGGTAAAGAATATCAAGGCGTATCACGCCAAGGGTTTTGAAATGCCGTATATTGTTGTCGTGGTGGATGAATTCGCGGACTTGATGCAGACCTCCGGAAAGATGATAGAAGGGGCCGTCACACGATTGGCGCAATTGGCGAGAGCGGTGGGGATCCATCTAATTTTAGCGACCCAGCGACCGTCAGTGAATGTGATCACGGGGACGATCAAAGCTAATTTGCCAGCGCGTATTTCGTTTAAAGTTTCTTCACAGGTTGATGCTCGGACTATTCTTGATGAGAAGGGGGCTGAGGACCTTTTAGGTAAAGGGGATATGCTTTTTGTCCGTCCTGGAGATCCAAAACCGGTGCGAGGGCAATGTAGTTTTCTTTCGGATGAAGAGATCCACCGTGTGATGGATTTCATCAGAAAGCAGCAGAAGCCCGAGTATGATAATTCGGTTACAGCGAAGCCGGTAGCGGCAGCGGGTGAAAGTGAGAATGGTGAAAAAGATGAGATTTATGAGGAAGCTGTTCGCATTGTTATGCAGACGCGTCAGGCATCGGTTTCTGTCTTGCAGCGTCGCTTGAGCCTTGGGTATGCCCGTGCGGGCCGTCTGCTGGATGTAATGGAGCGATCGGGTATCGTCGGGCCTCATTGCGGCAGCAAGGCACGTGAAATTTTAGTTGACCCTGATGCCTGGCTGATAGAACATAATGGGGATTCTACGGCATCGGCCATGCAGAAAACAGATGACAATAAGGAAAAGTCGTAATGGAAAAGATCAATGATGTCGGTATTATCCTTAAGACTGAACGTGAATCCCGAGGGTTGACTCTTGAGGTTATTCAGGAAGCGACAAAGATCCCGATTGATTCGTTAAAAGCTATTGAAGAGGGTTATAAGATCCGGACGTTGACTGCGTTTTATTATAAAAGCTTTGTCAGGCTTTATGCTTTGCATTTAGGTTTGGATCCTCTTCCAATTCTGGCGATGATCCCTTCCTATCAGTCAGTCAACAAGGTTGTTTCCGTGGAGCGCTCTTCGGCCGTAGAAAAGTCGGACGTGAGCAAGATCAACATTGTGGCAGGACATCCTCAGCCGGTACATTGGCAGGCAGCTATTCCGTTTGTGCTCCTTGGTCTAGCGGCGATTTTAGTGGCAGGGGGTTTATTTGTTGTTGTGAAGGCTGTTGCGGGGAAAGTATCAACCGCTATAGCAGAAGAGCGCGCAAAGCCGCGTGCAACGGTTAAGAAAACAAAGGTTGAGAAGGCGCCGATTAAAAGTATCAAGGTTGAAAAGACGGAAAAGATTACAAAAGTTGAACCAGGTGAGAAGATTACAAAGATTGAAAAATCTGTTAAGCCTGTCAAGGTTGAGGCTGTTGCAAGGGCTGAGAAACCTGTGAGGGTTGAGAAAATAATCCCGGTTGAAAAGCCGACAGCAGAGTCGGTTCAGGCGGAGGTTCCCGTAGCTGTTATTGAGCCTAAAAAGGTTGAAACCGTTGAAAGTTCAGTAGAAAAAGTCAAAGTGGCCAGTAAGGTTTCTTTAACAGTACGGGCTACAGTAACGGCTTGGCTGACAGTGAAGAGCGACGGAAGTGTTGTTTTTAAAGGAAGTCTGAAGAAGGGGAACGCTGAAAGTTGGAGCGCTTCGAAAAAGATCGAGATATCTGGTAAGGAAGTAGATCAATTGGAGTATGAAGTGAACGGTAAAACTATTGGAAAGTTAAGCCGTCGCGATTCGAAGGCCCGCAGAGTGGTTGTAACCCCGGAAGGCTTGTCTGTCGAGAAGTGAAAAACCAGACGACGCTTATATTTCATCATGAACGGTTAAAAGATTTTCTACGTATTGGTATTGTTAGCTTAGGGTGTGTGCGCAATACCGTTGATTCCGAGACTATTTTAGGCGGAGCTTTACGTAAAGGGCATATTTTGACTGATTATGCTCAGGCCGATGCCGTGATAGTGAATACCTGCGGGTTTATTGAAGCGGCCAAGGAAGAGTCGATCAATGTGATTCATCAGTTAGTTCTGCTGAAGAAAAAAGGGCAGGTGAAATTTATTATTGTGTCAGGGTGCCTTGCCCAGCGTTATGCTGAGGAATTGCGTAAAGGGTTTCCTGAGGTCGATGCGTTTGTGGGAGTTCTTTCATTGAGAAAGGACTCTCGTCAGGCAGAAGTTTCGTTAACACCTTATTTCTTTGCGTATCTCAAGATCTGTGAAAGTTGCTTTAATCAGTGCAGTTTTTGTGCGATTCCTCATATCAAGGGTAAGTTCGCGTCGCGTTCGGTCGAGTCGATCCTCGATGATGTACGCCGTCTGGATGCTCGGGGGGTAAAGGAATTGAATATTGTGGGCCAGGATGTGACGGCGTATGGCATGGATATCTATCGGGAGAAGCGATTAGGGGCGTTATTAAAGAAAATTTCTTCTGTGGTTCACGGTATCGAATGGATTCGATTATTGTATACCTATCCGGCGCATATTACGGATGAATTATTGGAGGTTATAGCAGGAGAGACGAATATCTGTCCGTATATAGATATGCCGCTGCAACATATCAGCGATAAAATATTGACCAGGATGAATCGGAATATGACGCGCCTTCAGACGGAGCGGCTGATCGCAAAGATCCGCAGGAAGATCCCGGGAGTTTCTTTACGGACAACGTTTATTATTGGTTTCCCAGGGGAAACGGATAAAGAGTTTAAGGAACTTTTAACGTTTATTCAAGAGTATCCTTTGGAACGTGTGGGAGCGTTTACCTATTCGCGTGAAGAAGGTACGCGTGCATATCGGATGGGGAATGGGGTTTCGGCAAGGGTCAAAGAAGCTCGATTGAGTCAGTTGATGACGGTTCAGGCGTCGATGGCGGAGTCCTTGCAGGAAAAGATGATCGGGCGGACATTGAAGGTCCTGGTTGAAGAGCCCGAAGGCAATGGCTGTGTTGGCCGCAGCCAGTATGATGCTCCGGATGTTGATGGGTGTGTGCATATTACTGATGGAGATAAGTTGAAGCCGGGTCAGTTTGCTCAAGTGCGTATCATGGGAGCGGCGGGCTATGATCTGACAGGGGTGAGGTTATGAATTTGCCTAATATTCTGACAATTGTAAGGATATTGTTAACGGTTATTTTTGCGATGTTCACCCAAGTTGTTGGAGCGACGGGGGCTCTTTTGGCATTTTTTGTTTTTATTTTAGCGGCAGCCACTGATTTTGCCGATGGTTATATTGCCCGAAAATATAATTTGATCACAACATTCGGTAAGATCATGGATCCTGTAGCGGATAAATTGCTGACGTTGACGGCACTTTTTATTTTTGCATTTGAAGGAACGATCCTTCTTTGGATGGCCGCATTGGTGGCTTTCCGTGAGATCCTGATAACGGCGGTGCGTATTCATGCGTTAACAGTAGGGAAGGTGATTCCGGCAGAATCCAGCGGAAAAGTGAAGACTGTCCTGCAGATGATGATCGTGGCGCTTATTTTAATATACCGTTTTCTTTCCGTCGGCCATCAGACGTCAGCTTTTGTGAAAAACCATCAATATGATTTGTTGTTTTTGATCAATGGAGTTATGATAATGACTCTTTTTGTAACGGTTTGGTCAGGGGCAGTCTTTTTTAGAAACTTAATGGAAAAGAGTTAGAATGAATCCTCAACTTGCGCGTTTAATTGCGACGTTTGGTTATATTGGTCATTTTCCGGTTGCGCCTGGCTCGATCGCTAGTGCGGCAGGAGTTGGCTTGGCTTTTATACTGCGGGATCAGCCTTATATTTTTATTGCGGTGGTATTGATTATTACAGTCTTGGGTGTATTGTCAGCCGGAATTGTTGAAAAGATGCAGGGAAAGAAGGACCCGGGATGTATTGTGATCGATGAGGTCTCGGGGATGATGATCTCGTTGTTTGCGTTGCCTTTATCCTGGCCGGTGATGATGGTAGGATTTTTCTTGTTTCGTGCGTTTGATATGTTTAAAATATATCCGGCTAATAAACTGGAAGACATGGGCGGCAGTGTAGGGATAATGGCAGATGATATTGCGGCCGGGGTTTATACTAATCTGGTTTTACAGATTGCGCTTCGTCTGGCAGGGTGGATATAATACGAGTGGTGAATTTAGTTCATCAATAAATTAATAGTGTTAATTTTATAAATAAGGGGGAGTATATGTTTCGGTCATCAAATCCAACATTAAAAGAAGGTTTGTTTTCTAATTCAGGAATTCTTGGGGATGGTCAGACGATGACTATTCAAGGGGCGGTTAATAATACGTTGATCATGCTATTCCTTTTAGTGGCGGGCGCTGCGTGGGTATGGATGGGGATCACACCGATTTTGACTCAGGCGGCTATGGCGTCTCAAGCTAATATTGGAGCTTTGGTTTCGCAAGGTTCATCTCAGGTACTGCCCTTTGCGGTGGGAGGATTCTTTGTTGCTTTTATTCTTAGTTTTGTGATAGTTTTCAAACCGAATTTTTCTCCTTATTTGGCACCGGTTTATGCCTTGGCCGAGGGCTTGGCTTTAGGAGGTATTTCTGCGTTGATCGAGTTTAAGTTCCCGGGGATCGTGATGCAGGCTGTTTTATTGACTTTTGCAACCTTGTTTTGCTTGCTGATGGCGTATAAGACCGGTTTGATCCGTGTAACGGATAAGTTCCGTACAGGTGTTATTGTGGCAACTGGGGCGATTGCGGTGATTTATTTGATCAATATGGTTATGGGCTTTTTCCATACGTCCATTCCGTTTGTTGCTGGCTCTGGTTTCTTTGGTATTGCGTTCAGCATGTTTGTTGTTGGTATTGCTGCGCTCAATTTGGTATTGGATTTTGACATGATCGAACGCGGGGCTGAATCCGGTGCGCCGAAGTATATGGAGTGGTATAGCGGATTTGTTTTAATGGTCACGCTTGTCTGGTTGTATATTGAAATTCTGAATTTACTGATGAAGCTAAGAGGTCGTGATTAAAGCGTATTTTTATAGCTGGAATTCCGGGTTAACGGCACACCTCTCGCAGTCAGAAATGCGCAAAGCGATCGGGTATTTCCTGGGGATCTGGAAAGAACTTCAGACATATCTTTGCGACGGACGTATTCCGATCGACAACAATCTCGCGGAGAATGCCATCCGGCCCATCGCTCTCGGCCGTAAGAACTGGCTATTCGTCGGTAGAAGACCGGCGGGCATACCGCCGCTACATTGATGACGTTCGTTACCACTTGTTGAAAGAACAAGATCAATACCTGGGAATATCTTCAAGACGTTTTGCAACGTATTAACACTTATCCTGTCAAACGCTTGCACGAACTCCTTCCGGAGAACTGGACGTCCGTTCAGAAAAAAGCCTGATCCAATATTTCTGATTTAAGAAATTCTGCGGATCCAAACAGGAGAAGTGTATTCACCGGACGGATACTTACATTAATTTGGGTTCATTCGTACTTGGGGCGAAATCAAGAAAGATTGTTTTGTTCTTTCACACAA
>DYOU01000004.1:42948-68469 GCA_020720365.1 Candidatus Elulimicrobium sp. | reverse complement strand
ATGGCTGCCTCGCTAGGACTCGAACCTAGACAAACAGATCCAGAGTCTGTTGTGCTGCCAATTACACCACAAGGCAAAAAAATATCGACTTAAATATACACATTTTCTGAATTTTCGCAAGAAATTCTCACGCCGGCGTCAAAAACGCACTCCGCAAACGGGCCACTGTCTTGTCTTTACCCAGCATCACCATGGTTTCAAAAAGCCCCGGGCCAACTGATGAATTCGTTAATGCCACACGGATCGGATGAACCAACTCCGCACTCTGAACCCCCAGCTCAGCCACAACGTCACGAAAAACTTTTTCTGTCGACGCTATATCAAACATGTCCAAACTGTTCAACCGGCTCGCCAGCAACTCGAACTCACTGAACATGTTCTTCTTCAAATGCTCCACACGCACATCATCTGCCAGCCTGAACTGCTCATCAAAAAGAAACCCCGCCCGATCAATAAAATCCCGTAACGTATTCAAACGGGTCTTGAACAAATCTACCGCCTTGCCAAGCCAGATCCGATCAACCCCTTCCGTCAACAAACCCTCTTGCTTCAGTATCGGCACCAACAGCTCAACCAGGTTTACCGTCGATGTCTGTTTCAGATACTGGGCATTCACCCACTTCAGCTTTTCCATATTGAACTGGGCTGCTGTTTTATTAATTTTTTTGATCGAAAATTTGGCTACGGCATTCTTCAATGAAATGATCTCCTGATCCCCGCTAGGCGCCCAGCCAAGCAGCATCAGGTAATTCACAAGGCCTTCCGCCAGGAACCCTTCCCCGCGATAATCCGTTACCGCTACCGCTCCAAAACGTTTGGATAAACGCGCCCCATCCGTCCCCATGATCAAAGGTAAATGCGCAAACTTCGGAACCTTGAAGCCAAGAGCTTCATACATCAGGATCTGTTTAGGCGTATTGGAAATATGATCTTCACCCCGGATCACATGTGTAATATTCATCAGCGCATCATCCACCACGCAGCTAAAGCTGTAGGCCGGAGACCCATCTGACTTCATCAACACCTGATCCTTGATATCGTCGGTATTAAAGACGATCAACCCGCGGATCTGATCATCAAACTTTATATCCCGGCCCTTCGCGACCGACATCAACACCGCGTTTCCATCACGAAGAGCTTTACCTTCCGCCACCAGCTTCTCGGCATATTCACGATAAAGATCAAACCGCTCACTCTGCTTATAAAACTCATCCCAAATCAGGCCCAGCCACTCCATACTATCGAGAATTTCTTTCTCATACTCCGGCCTGGAACGTTCCTGATCAGTATCTTCAATACGCAGTACAAATTTTCCGCCCTGGGCACGAGCATACATCCAGTTAAACAAAGCTGTCCTCGCCCCACCGATATGTAAATAACCCGTCGGACTTGGCGCAAACCTGACCTTAACAACAGGCGCCGTATTCACCGGGATGCTCATAGCATGACTCGTTGTTCATTCTTGACAATATACTCCACGATCCGCTTCACCCGTTTGACTTCATCTTCTGTAATATTCACATATTCGATCCCCATATCATACCCGATCGGTTTCAACACATCTGTTGCCTTGCGCCGCACAACCCACACCACTTTACCCTGGCATAAAATATGATTTTCCCCATCCATCAAATCTATCTCAAGATCTACTCGCGTCTGAAGATCAAGCCCCCTTTTTAGAATGACACATAACCCGCCGGTACTGATATTTTCCGTATGTGTCAAAAACGCATCGGACAGATCTGAACTAAAAGAAAGCTTGACCAGACACGGAAAATTTGCTCTTGGAAATTTTCTGCGATTCATTCCTTCCCACGACATACAACCTCCTTATTAATCTCTTTGAATACGCGTAATACTTCGAGCCATGCCAGTAAGCTCATCCACATCGACTAAAGCCGCGGACAACGTACCCGCGCTTTTAGCCACTTCGAATCTATTCGGAATACCCGTCAAATAACGTTCAATAATAAGCTCTTTTACTGTCCCGATCACGGAATCATACGGGCCTGTCATCCCCACATCCGTATGATATGCCGTACCTTTGGGAAGAATTTTTTCATCAGCCGTCGGGATATGCGTATGCGTACCCAAAACAGCACTGACACGCCCATCAGCATAAATACCGATCGCTACTTTTTCACTCGTTGCTTCCGCGTGAATATCCACAATAATCGTTGTTACGCCCAAAGCGTTCATCTTTTGAATTTCATTATCCAATGCGCGAAACGGACAATCCGAAAGCAATTTCATGAACGTCCGTCCTAAAAGAACAATAACGCCCACCTTGACCCCATTCGGCATTGTCACAACACAAGCCCCATGCCCAGGAGCTGTGGGCGGCACATTAGCCGGCCGGATGATACGCGCTTCTGAATTAAGAAAAGAAAAGACTTCTTTCTTGTCCCAGACATGATCACCCAACGTGATCACATCACAACCCGAAGCGAAGATCTCGCGGGCGATCTTTTCGGTTATCCCGCTGCCGCCAGCCGCGTTCTCGGCATTGGCAATGATCATGTCCACTTCACCCCGAGCTTTCATCAAGGCGGCCGTTTTAATAAAAACAGCACGCCCTGATTCGCCGACTATATCACCAACAAATAATATTTTCATGCCTGCACCGAATTATTTCGCATATTCGGTCGCTCTCGTTTCACGAACAACCAATACCTTTATCTGTCCAGGATATTCCATTTCCGCTTCGATCTTGTTACGGATCTCTCGGGACAGAACGATCGCTTCATCATCATTCAACTTGGACGGATCGACCATAACGCGGATCTCGCGGCCTGCCTGCAAAGCATACGCCTTATCAATGCCTTTGAACGAATTCGCGATCTTTTCAAGCCCTTCAAGCCGCTTGATATACGTTTCCAGCGATTCCGCGCGCGCCCCCGGACGAGAAGCGCTCACCGTATCGGCAATACACACCAGAACTCCATAAATAGAATTATTCTGTATCTCATTATGATGAGATTCAACCGCATTCGCAACAACTTCTATTTCACCATATTTCCGTGCCAAACGCCCGCCCACAACCGCATGCGTACCTTCTTCAATATCATCCGACACGACCTTGCCAATATCGTGCAGCAAGCCGGCACGTTTAGCGATCGCCGGATCAATGCCCAGCTGATGCGCAATGATCCCCATCACCCTGGCCACTTCCTTCGTATGCGTCAAAGCATTCTGGCCAAAACTGGTACGATATTTCAATCGACCGATCAGCTTCACCAGTTCCTGATGCATATTATGGATCCCAAGTTCAAAGCAAGCCGTATCTCCCGCTTCCTTGATCTTGACATCCAGGTCTTTCTTGGCCTTCTCCACAACTTCTTCAATACGGCCAGGATGGATACGCCCGTCTGAAATAAGGCTTTCCAGCGCCATGCGCGCAATTTCCCGGCGTACCATATCAAACCCGGAGATCGTAACCGCTTCCGGAGTATCATCAATGATAATATCCACACCCGTCGCCTGCTCCAGCGCCCGGATATTACGCCCTTCACGGCCGATGATACGGCCCTTCATTTCATCAGACGGAAGATGAACAACGCTGATCGTTGTTTCCGCGGCATGGTCTGACGCACAGCGCTGGATCGCGATCGAAAGGACTTCACGGCTCTTTTTATCAGCTGATTCCTTGATCTCTTCTTCCATCTGCCGGATACGTGTTGCTTTTTCATGCGTCAGCTCACCATCAACACGATTAAGCAACATACTCTTCGCTTCTTCACGGCTTAAATTCGATACTTTATACAAAACTTCTTTCTCTTGTACAATAAGCTTGGCAAGTTCCTCTTCTTTAACGGCAACATCCGCCTCTTTCGTCCGCACAACATCCTGACGATTGGTAATATCTTTCTCTTTCTTGTCCAGAAGATCCAGCCGCTTTTCCACATTCTCTTCCTTGATCAGGATCCGCTTCTCGGAAATGATCAACTCTTCACGGCGCTGTTTATGATCCTGTTCAAAATCCTGCCTCAACTTAAGCATTGTATCTTTGGACTGAAGTTCAGCCTCTTTCCTAATGGTCTCTGCTTCACGGCGAGCCATTTCTTTTATATTTTCTGCCTCTAACTCAATATCTTTACTCTTTTTCCCTTTGATCATCCGGTTAACAACATACCCTAACGCGAACGAACCGCCTGCCGCGATAAAAATAAGAAAAACTGCTAATGCTGACATTTATTATCCCCCCCTATTGATCTCTTTTACTCTCATCTGATAATATAACTGCTAATTAGTTAACACTTGTGTTACGGGGCGATCATGCGGCTCAAGTCCTGCCAATGCCGGCACTAGCTGAAAATCATAAGCCAGTCCAACAGTGGGGATCGTAGAAGGCAGTTCAGAAAGAAACCGGTCGTAATATCCTGCTCCGCGGCCAAGGCGGTTTTTGGCTCTGTCATAAGCCACCCCCGGCACCAGAACAAGATCAATATCCAGAGAAGCAAGAACAGCTCCGGCATCATAGCGCGGTGCTGGTATACCGTAAGACCCTGGAATTAATTCTTTTGTCGACTTTATAAGCATCACAACAATCTGCTTGGTTTCTTTTTGAATGAACGGCACTGCCACGCGTTTCTTAAGCTCTATCGCCCTATCCATCATCGGAAAAGTGTTCACTTCTCCATTAAATGAACAGTAGAACAAAATGGTACCAGCTTCCTGGAACTCCCGTAATGCCAACAACTTGAAACAAATATCCCGGCTTTTACGGACCGCGTCTTCCTCCTTTTGATGATGTATAAGATCAAGGATCCTTTGACGGATCTCCTGTTTAGTTTCCGACTCCACAAGCTCCTGTCTGAAAACCGTCGATCCTGTTAAAACAATACGATTTTCTGGCTAAAGATAATACCACTACTGCCCGGCACTTTTCAATTGAAAATTTCTGTTCGTTACTGTGCGCGTTTTTTTAATCCTTCCAATCGTTCTTTAATCTTTTTCTCATACCCCTGCTCTGTGGGCAAATAATATTCCGCTTTAAAAGGCATGTACTCCTGCGCTGCATAATGACCCGGATAATCATGGACATATTTATAGCCTTCACCATGTCCCAATGCCGCGGCGCCTTTATAGGAGGCATCTTTTAAATGTTTCGGCACAAGCCCGGTTTTCCTCGTACGAATATCTTCAAGAGCCTTATCGATCCCTAAATACACCGCATTCGACTTGGGAGCGCACGCCACATACACGGCTGCCTGCGCCAGGGATATCCGCGCTTCTGGCAGGCCGACAAACTCTGCCGCCTGCAACGCCGCTGCCGCCAGGACCAAAGCTTGAGGATCTGCATTCCCCACATCTTCCGATGCGCAAATAATAATGCGGCGCGCAATGAACCGGGGATCTTCTCCGGCATAGATCATTTTCGCCATCCAATACAGGGCCGCATCAGGATCCGACCCGCGCATTGATTTAATAAAAGCCGAAGCCGTATCATAATGAACATCGCCATCGGCATCATACTGAACGATCTTTTTCTGAATAGACTCTTCCGCGACCTCCGGCGTAATACGCACGATACCGTCCGCATTCCTGGTTGTTGTAAGCGCTGCCACCTCAAGGGCATTCAGAGCCCGCCGGGCATCTCCATCTGAAATTTCCGCCAGGAACAACAATGCTTTCATGTCCACTTGAACCGCAATATTCCCCAGGCCGCGCTCTTTATCCAATAAGGCGCGTTGCAATAATGCCAACAGATCTTCTTTAGATAAAGGTTTTAACTCAAACACCAGCGACCGCGAAAGCAAAGGCGAAACCAAAGAGAAGAACGGATTCATGGTCGTAGCGCCGATCAGGACGATCGTCCCGCTCTCCACATCCGGCATGAGAACATCCTGCTGCGCTTTATTAAACCGATGGATCTCATCAATAAAAAGGATCGTGCGCTGGCCGGAAGACGCCAGGCGATTTTTAGCGCCCATAATAAGACGGCGCATTTCCTCAACATTGGACATAACAGCATTAATGCTGTCAAACGCCGCTTTTGTACGTGCGCTGATGCATAAAGCCAGCGTTGTTTTTCCTGATCCGGGAGGGCCGTAGAAAATAAGCGAACTTAATCGATCCGCTTCAATAGAGCGTGTAAGCAGTTTTCCTGCTCCAAGAATATGGCCCTGGCCGCAATACTCATCCAGCGTTCGCGGCCGCATCCTCGCTGAAAGAGGGCTGTGCGACACATCACTCTTATCAAAAAAGTCCATAACCACAATTCTCTTCTATTAAAAGATCCGCTTATGCCGTTGGGAACCAGCGTATCGAACCTGTTAAACAGGTGGGGAAAAGCTATTGACCCAAGAGTCAGATAGACAACAAACCCCTGTAATATTGTATTGGTTCAATATTACAAGCCCCCTGACGCGCACAGCAGAAATTTAATCTCAAACTCAACTAAATCCTAGCACTCTATGCTGCTTTTATCAAAACTATTATCGAGTGGATTATTAAAAAAGACTCAGCGCTGTTTAACGCCTAAAGACTTGATCAATTTTGCGGTAATGCTTTCATGCAGCCCGTTCACTTCATCGTCTGTTAGTGTCCGCTCGAACGACTGATATGTTAATGACAGCACATATCCTTTATACCCCTGTTCCACCTTATCGCCGCAGTACAATTCAACAAAATCAACCCGTTTCAACAAACCCTGTCCATTATCCCTGCATAAAGAACGGATCGCCTCAAAAGAAACATCCTTGACCGCCAGTGATATGTCCCGGACCATCGCGGGAAACTCTTCGATCGCCGCGAACTTCGCCCGCGGCGTTACCATATCTGCCGCAACCTCAATATCGATCTCAGCAAAATACACCGGCGTTTTCTTAATATCAAATTTCAAAAGAACGTCCTCAGCCACCCTTCCAGCCTTACCCGCAGGGCTTCCTTTAATGGCTATACTTGCCGACTGGCCAAGCTCAAAGGCCGAATCTTCGGCTGAAGCAAAAAAACACCCCTGAACCCTCAAACTCAAAAAGGCTTCTTCAATTGCACCTTTCAGATCAAAAAAATCCATAGCGGTCCGTTTACCCAGGCGCCAATCAGCCCCCCTGCGCCCGCTCACCAGGATCGACAAAGTCCAGCGCTCACCGCCAGGAATATACCTTTTCCCGATCTCAAACAACTTCAAGTCGCGCTGACCCCGGTTCATATTCGCCGCCGCGACAATCAGCATGTTCGGCAATGCCGTAGGCCGCATCATCTCCTGCTCAGCCGACATCGCATTCTGCAGCTTAATGACCGGACCTGCATAATTTGTCTTGGCTAATACCGCACTACCGACCAAAGCATATGTAACAACCTGATTAAACCCAAGACCGACATAGACATCGGTCAGCCTGCGGTTAAATGTTTCCTTCTCAAGGTCAACGGTAATATTAACGGCTGGAACCTGCGGCAGTGACATTGGAAGATTATCATACCCTACAATACGCGCCACTTCTTCAATCACATCTTCCTTGATCCGAATATCATTCCTGAAATGCGGAGGAATAACCGAAAGGCGTTGATCCGCCGCCGCAACAATACAGCCTAAACGTTTCAATATCTTTTCTGCCCGCACAAGGTCCAGCGGCGCACCTAATAATTTCTGAATATCATCCGACGAAACCACAACCTCAACACGCTGGGAAGCCGGTTCCTGCATAACCACATCCCGGCGAGCCGCGATCGTGCCGCCCGCTAATTCAAGAACAAGATCTGCCGCGCGATTCGACGCGGCTTCCGCTGTTCTCCAGGCAATGCCGCGTTCAAAACGATAACAAGAATCACTCGTCAAGCCAAGCTTGCGTGACGCCCGGCGGACAACCCCCAGGTCAAAAACAGCAGCCTCCAACAATATCCGTTTGGTCGACGTTGTTACCGACGTATCCCTCCCGCCCATAATACCCGCGATCGCTACCGGCTTTCGGGCATCCGCGATCACCAGAATACTTTCATCCAGCTTCCGTTCAACATTATCAAGGGTTACTAATGTTTCCCCCTTTTTTGCCCGGCGGACAATAATCTTGCCGCCTTCTAATTTATCATAATCAAACGCATGCAATGGCTGGCCGAATTCAAATAAAACAAAATTCGTTACATCCACAATGTTCAGGATCGTATTATTTCCAATAGCCTTTAACCAATCGCTCTTGTCGGCCGGAAATGCTTTGATTGAAACTCCGTCAATACGTATTCCGATATACCGCCTGCAATCCGCAGCCGATTCGATCTCAATCTCCACAGAGCCCTGATCTTCCTGGTCGCTGACAACAGGAACTTTCAATTCTTGATCCAGGATCGCTGATACTTCACGGGCCAGGCCCAGCATACTTAAACAATCCGGACGATTCGGCGTCACTTCGATCTCAAGGACCGTATCATTTCCTATGGCCTCAACATGTTCCACCTCAAGCCCTGCCATCGTCAGACGAAATGACAGTTCATCGGAACTCAAATTATAATCAACATACTGTTTCAGCCAATTAAGAGATAATTTCATAGGTCAAAATTGTTTTAAAAACCGCACATCATTTTCAACAAACGTCCTGATATCCCCGATCCCGTGCTTCAGCATCGCGATCCGTTCAACCCCCATCCCAAAAGCAAAACCTGAATGTTCCTGCCCTTGATATCCCGCCGCTTCAAAAACTTTGGGATGCACCATTCCACAACCTAATATTTCCAGCCATTTACCGGCACGGCCTTTAAAAATATTGGATTGAATATCCACTTCCGCCGACGGTTCTGTGAATGGAAAAAAATGCGGACGAAACCGCATTTTCACATCATAACCAAAATATTTCTTACAGAACGCCGTCAAAAGGCCTTTCAAATCCGCAAACGTGACATTCTTGTTCACCAACAGCCCTTCGATCTGATGAAACATAAACGAATGACTCGCATCAACGGCATCCGGACGATATACTTTTCCGGGAATAATAACCGCCATCGGCGGATTATGCTTCTGCATAACCCTCACCTGGCCCGGTGATGTATGGCTGCGCAACAGTAAATGCCGGCCGATCGCATCCGGATCTTTGGCATCCAGATAGAACGTATCGAACGAATCCCTCGACGGATGATCCAAAGGAATATTCAACGCTGAAAAATTATAAAACTCACTCTCGATCTCCGGCCCGCGCTGAATAACAAAACCCATACATTCAAACACATCGCAGATCTCGTCGATCGTCTGATCAATCAAATGTTTCGTTCCAACGCCCCGACAGACACCTGGAATGCTTACGTCAAACGCATCCACCCTCTTTACCGACAAAGCCAGAACGGCTTTACGCTCAACAACAAGGGTTTCCGTCAACACCTTAATATCATTCGCCCCTTTGCCGATCGCCCTCTTCTCTTCAGCTGAAGCGCTCCCTAAACCGGCATACATCTCCGGCACAAGACCCTTCTTGCCTAAATATTTCAGGCGCACCGCTTCAAGCGCGTCGAGTGAACCCGCACTCGCCGCGTCTGCTGTCACTTCTGCTTTTATTCTTTCAATATCCCAGGTCATAGTTTATTTCTTTTTCAGCTCTTGCCGGAATGAAAAAGGCCCTTGTTCACACAAGAGCCTTTTTAAGTATCAACCACACATACGTTATTTCTTATCAGCCTTTTTACGTGTTACATTGGCTGGTAAAGCCTTCGCAGCTACTTCTACGATCTTATTGAACGTAACCTGATCATTGATCGCGATCTCCGCCAACATCTTGCGGTTCAATTCGATCTTCGCTTCTTTCAATCCGCGAATAAGGCGGCTGTAGGTGATCCCAACCTGCTGACTGGCCGCATTCATACGGGCGATCCACAATCTGCGAAAATCACGCGCACGAGCCTTACGGTGCTTGGTATGATAACGCAACGCCTTGATAAGCGCGCGCATAGCCTGCCCGAAACGATTCTTCTTTTGACCATAAAACCCTTTAGTTGCACGAAAGACACGTTTCCGTCCCTTTTTACGCGCAATGGAATTCTTGATTCTAACCATACGGCATCATCCTCCTAACTTTCTTACCTTCCGTAGCCGTGAGATAATCACTTCTACGCAACTTGCGCTTACGTTTACTGGATTTCTTGGACATCAAGTGCCCTGTGTTGCCGCTGCGCTTTTTGACCAACCCTGATTTGGTGATCTTAAAGCGTTTAGCAACGCCTTTTTTGGTTTTCAATTTCGGCATAACTTCCCTTTTTTATTTTGTATCGGCTTTTGGCGCGATAACTATAGACATGATACGCCCCTCAAGAAGAACATCCTTCTCAAGCTGAGCGATATCCGCCGTTTCCGCAATAAATTTTTTTAAAAGCGTTTTTGCCTGTTCCTTAAACGCCATTTCACGCCCGGAAAAGAACAGATTAACCCTGACCCTGTCTTTCTTTTCCAGAAAAGCGCGACCCTGCTTTATTTTTGTCAAAAGATCATGCTCATCAATATGCGGCTTAATTCGAATCTGCTTCAGTTGCGAAATATGCGTATGTTTACGGGAGCGGCGTTCTTTTTTCTCCTGTTCATACTTGTACTTCGTATAATCCATAATACGACAAACCGGGGGCTTACCCGTTGGCGCAACTTCAACAAGATCCAACGCAAACTGCTCGGCAAGTTCTTGAGCGCGCTGAATAGTTACCACTCCAAGCTGTTCAGCTTCAGGACCGATCACGCGCACTTCAGGAACGCGGATCTGTTCATTAATACGAATACGTTTTTGGATAAAACCCTCCTAAATACAGATCATCCTTATCAACTAATAAGGATCTTAATACAAACACACACGTCAGATTCCCTGCGTGTGGAGTATCATTATCTTTAAAAACTATATTTTGTCAACAATCTCTTTCCGTGCCCTGGCAATAAACTCGGCCACAGACATTTGACCCAAATCAGTTTCCGGGCGTTTACGTACCGCAACCTTACGGGCCTGAACTTCTTTTTCGCCAATAATAAACATATACGGAACACGCTGTAGCCGTCCATCACGAATTCTTTTTCCCAATGATTCATTACGGCCATCCACCTCAACGCGCAGGCCCTCAGCACGCAGCGCATCGGCTGCTTCACGGGCAAAATCATCATATTCAGGCGCGATCGGGATCACGTTAACCTGCACCGGCGATAACCACAACGGGAAATTCCCTGCGTAATGCTCGATCAATGTCCCAAAGAACCGCTCCACACTGCCAAACAGAGCACGATGCAGCATGATCGGCCGCTCCTGCTGTCCCTGGGCATTAATAAAAGAAAGATCAAACCTCTCCGGTAAAGCGAAGTCGCACTGAACCGTCGAACACTGCCACTTACGCCCCAGCGCATCTTTCAATTTAATATCGATCTTGGGGCCATAAAAAGCGCCGTCACCTTCATTTAATTGATACACAATCTTTTTATTCTCTAACGCATTCTTAAGAGCACTTGTCGCAAGATCCCAATCTTCCTGTTTACCAATATGCTTCACAGGCTGAGTGCTCAACTCGATCTCATAATCCTTAAAACCAAATGCAGAAAGCAGTTCAAAGGCCAGATCCAAAACTTTCTCGATCTCTTGCTGTACCTGGTCGCGACGACAGAAAACATGCGCATCGTCCTGAGTAAATCCACGCACGCGAAGCAGCCCGTGAAGAACTCCCGCTTTCTCATAACGATAAACAGTCCCCAACTCAAAAAGCTTGATCGGAAATTCCCGATATGAATGCAGCTTGGATTTATAAATCAACATGTGACCGGGACAATTCATCGGCTTAACAGCATAATCCTCGCCGTCAAGATTAAAATAATACATATTTTCACGATAATGCTCGGCATGCCCGGAGATCTCCCACAACTTTCCGCGAAGAAAATTAGGCGTTATCACCAGGTCATACCCGCGCTTTAAATGCAAGTCTTTCGTAAAATCTTCAAGGATCTTGCGCATGAGCGCGCCCTTGGGATGATAAAACACCAGGCCAGCCCCGGCTTCTTCCTGATAAATATGGAATAGATCCAACGCCGCACCAAGTTTGCGGTGATCCCGCTTATCAGCTTCTTCCAGCATTTTCAAGTAAGCGGCAAGCTCTTCTTTCGAAGGAAAGCACGTGCCATAAATACGCTGCAGCATGGCTCTTTTTTCATCCCCGCGCCAATAGGCCCCGGCAACAGATAAAAGTTTAAAGGCCTTGATCTCGCCTGTTGATCCCACATGAGGGCCCTTACACAGGTCAACAAACTCTCCATCACCTGTTGTGTAAAGGGTCAGCTCTTCATCGAGAATTCCGTCAATAATTTCCGCCTTGTAAACCTCTCCCTGACCGCGAAAAAGTTCCAATGCCTGCTGTTTCTTGATTGCCGTACAAACAAAAGGCAGATCGCGATTAATGATCTTCTGCATGCCCTTGGTTATTTGAGCAAGGTCTTGGTCCGTAAACGGCTCTTTTTTATCAAAATCATAATAGAAACCATTATCAATGGCAGGGCCTATACCAACTTTTACGTCGGGCCAAATCTCTTTAACGGCCTGGGCAAGAACATGAGAACAGCTGTGTCGAAGCTTATCGATATCGCGTGAATAATCCATAATTGTGAAAGTATATCACTCGTGGAGAAAATGACCACTATAATTTTTACACTAAAAGACGAATACCCCTCTCCAGAATGAAAATTTCTGTTTCACTCTAAATAAAAAGACCCTGAACAAAGTAATTATTCAGGGCATCCTTTATTTTACTTCACAAAAAACACAACTATAAATGGTGGACCCGAGAGGACTCGAACCTCTGACCTCTTCCATGTCAAGGAAGCGCTCTAACCAAACTGAGCTACGGGTCCAAAAATTCAAGGATTCTTAAATTTTTGCCCTCAAAGTACGTGACGAGCTATTGCATAATCATGCTTTTCAATGCAATATCGGCAAAAGTATATCTGCAAATCTCAAAAGTCACAAGAATAATCTTTTACGATTATTAAAGAATACCCTTACTTGAAAATAAAAAATGGGCGAGGAGGGAATTGAACCCTCAAGGCCTTACGACCAAAGGATTTTAAGTCCTTCGTGTATACCATTCCACCACTCGCCCGAAAATTCAAGGCTTCTTGAATTTTGCCCTCCAAGCTACGTGACAAACTACCCGTAAATCTGCGCCTTTAGGCCTACATTTAACTGACAAACACCTCCCATTCGAGTACGGCTGTTTGTCCAACTATAGAAGAAAAAAAGGTGCGGATCGGAATTGAACCGATGTGAGCGGTTTTGCAGACCGCGGCCTAACCACTTGGCTACCGCACCGAAATTAAAAGGATTCTTTTAATTAATTATTTCAAAAGAGCCATTGCTTGCTTAACAATAACATCCACATCCGCTAAAGTGCCAGACCCAACATCACCGCACGCCAATTTTCCGACTTTTGAATCAATGAACGTTATTCCATGACTTTTTAACTTGCTAATATTTTCCTGCACAATCTTATTCATGAGCATCTGTGTATTCATCGCCGGAGCGATCACAACTGGCGCCTGTGTTGTCATGACCGTACAAGACAACAAGTCATCTGCTATGCCGCCCGCAATCTTGCCAATCATATTCGCTGTGGCCGGAGCGATCAAAACAACATCTGCCAACTTTGCCAATGATATATGCGCCATATCCCACCCTACATCCCGTGCAAACATCTCACAATGCACTGGCCGCTGTGTCAACGCTTCAAACGTTAACGCTGTCACAAACTTCTCAGCGCTCTCCGACATGACTACCGTCACATCGCACTCCTGATCCTGCAGACGACGCACAATATCACAGGCTTTGTAGGCCGCTATACTGCCAGTAACGCCTAAAACCACCTGCGATCTTTTCATGAAGACTTCTTGACTTTCTTCACCGGAGCATCGCCAATCTCCCTCAACATTATTTTACCTGCAATGATCTCACGAAATGCCGTCGTTGTAACCTTTTCTGTCATAGGAGCATCCACCATCTTCGGGCTTCCATTCGCTAATTCCTGAGAACGCAAGAACGCCATTGCAATAAGCTTATACGAACTGAATCCGGATCTTGGAAGAAGCTTTTCTATTGGCTGATAGATCATTTTTTTCTCCTAAAGAATATTAAGATCGCCCTGTTTCAAGCCCGTTTAGGCAACCTGATAACCCTTGGCGACGTTTTAAAACGCACTTTCTTTGAAACAATTGCGTTCTTATATAACACACACCCTGTGTGTTGTCAATTAAAGCCCTTCCTCTGCCTATTAAATCCCATACGAAACCAGAATATCTTCCAAGGCTTGCTGAGCATGATCAAGGGAGTCATTGATCACAACATGATCATAATAACACGCTTGCCGTAACTCCTCACGCGCCGTCTTTAACCGCAACGCCATGCTTTCTTTGGAATCTGTCCCTCTAGCCTTCAGCCTTCGCTTTAACTCCTCTAAAGAGGGCGTCTTCACAAAAATACTAATCGCTGACGGATCTTTATCCTTCACCAACCGGCCACCCTGAACATCGATACACAATAAAACACTTTTACCCGTCTTCAACACTTCTTGCACATTCTTCCTGGGCGTTCCGTAATAATTATCAAAGACCTTGGCCCACTCCAGGAAATGCTCGCGCTTAATCCGGGACGTAAATACAGGCTGCGAAAGGAACAAATATTCACGCCCATGCCGTTCCTGGCCACGAGGTGCACGCGTTGTCGCTGAAATCGATCGGACAATTCGCCGGCTAAACCGGGGATGCTTCAGTAACAAGTCATGCAAGGTCGTCTTCCCTGCCCCTGAAGGGCCGGAAAGAATAATAATTCGCCCCTGTTTAGTTTGTTTCGCCATGGCCTATTCTATATTATTCGCCTGTTCACGGATCTTTTCGATCTTGCTCTTTAAGGCAATGACCGAATTCGAGACCAGATCATCTTGAAGCTTGGACCCAAGCGTATTGGTCTCACGCTGCATCTCCTGGGCAATAAAATCAAGCTTCTTTCCAACGGGTAGATCGGCCTTAAGCAATGCCGCCATCTCTTCAATATAATGTTTAAAACGGGAAATCTCTTCATTCACATCAATGCTTTTTTGAAACGATGAAAATTCTTCCGACTTCATCCCGGCTTGTTTGCTTTTCAGAATATCTTTAGAGCGTTTTTCAATTCCCTTTAACCGCGATGTCATCTTCTTTAATTTATCATTAATATCAGCGACGAGGCTCTTGCCTTCTCTTTGACGCATAACCTTCAGGCTCTTCAACGACTGAAGCATTCCTTTTTCAATAGACGGCCACATATCCGCCGCCTCTACAAAAACTTCTTTTACGTCAACAACGCCCGGCATACGAATAAGATCTGCCAGCGTCAGATTATTCAACAGCTTATACTTCTTTTCAATGCTTTTAGCATGTGATAAATATTCTTCGATCATATCTTCATTAAAAGAAACTTCCTGGGTCGGTTTATCCGTAATTCGAACCGAGACCGTTACCCGGCCGCGAGTGATCATTTTAGCCAGCATTTCACGAACTTTATTTTCCACCACGCCAAATCCCGACGGTAAATAAAACGCAATATCCAAATATCGATGATTCACACTCTTGACTTCGATCAAACCCTTGACTTTCCCAACATTGAACTGCGCCGAACCAAACCCTGTCATTCCTGTGATCATACGATTGCCTTTCTACATGGCTCTTAAAAACTTTAGGAACTCCAAACCCGTCTGTTATCGATCATTTTGACCGGAAATACATCCCGTGCGACCTCATCCGGCGTAAACCAAAGCTTGATCTCACGTTCTCCCTCAAGAGTATCTGACGAAACATGGATCACATTTTCGAAAACCCCTTTGGTCGTCACCCGGCCAAGGCTTCCGCGGATCGAATGCGGCTCCGCCAATTCCGGATTTGTCGCCCCGGCAATAGCGCGCCCTTTCTTCACGGCATCAGGCCCTGAAAATACTAGCGCCAGGACAAGATCCTGATTATTATGTAGTTCGCCCATTAAAAAACGAATAAGCTCGTCGAAAAAAGGCTTATCTTTCAAATGCGCATAATGTGTCTCGGCTAATTCACGAGCCACCTTGACCACGCGTCCTCCAATCAAGGACAAATCTGTTTCTTCAAAACGAGACAATACATGCCCTGCATGCCCTTTTAGCATCCCATCCGGCTTAATGATCACAAGAATATGTTCATTCATCTTCTGATAACCTCCAAAATGCGGTCAAGATCATCGAGTGAGTAATATTCGATCATCAACCGACCTTTATTATTACGCCCATTTAACACCTCAACCTTTGTTCCCAGTATGCCACGCAACTCTTCTTCCAGCTTCTTCACCTCTGGATCCGCCGGTTTACCGGCAACCTTTACAGGCGTTCGACCATGCGACGCCTTTGCGCGTAATTCAACTTCACGAACAGAAAAACCCTTCTTTACCGCTTCCAAATACAATAATATTTTGGAATTATCATTTTCAACCGAAAGAATAGCCCTCGCATGACCTTCACTGATCTTGCCATCAAACAATCCCTGAAGGACCTCTTTAGGAAGTTTTAATAAACGCAATAAGTTCGATACTGTCACACGATCTTTACCAACAGAGTGTGCCACTTCTTCCTGAGTATACCCAAATTCATCGATCAATCGACGATATGTTTCAGCTTTTTCTACAGGATTCAATTCTTCCCGCTGAATATTCTCAACCAAGGCCAAAACCAAGGCTTCTTTATCACTTACATCCCTTACAACAACAGGAACCTTGATCAACCCCAGCTTTCTGGCTGCCCTTAAACGACGTTCTCCTGCCACAACCTCATAACCACTCACAGCCTTACGTACTACAATAGGCTGAATCAATCCTTTTTCTTTAATAGAAGACACCAACTCATCAAGCCGTGATTCATCATAAGCCTGACGCGGCTGAAAACGATTATCAGCAATAAGCTTAACTTCTATTTCTTGCAATACCGATCTATCAGACGCATCCGTAACAGCAACATCCACTCGCTTTTCTTGATCTGGAATAAGAGCTGAAAGTCCTCTTCCTAATGCCATAATACAACCCCTTTATTACATTTATTTTTACATAATACGTTGATAATAAACAACTTACGAAACAACTTCTGATCTTAAAATTTCTTTAGCTAATTCAATATATTTCTTTGCACCTATCGATGTACTATCATATTGCGTAATAGGCTTACCGTAACTCGGTGCCTCACTCAATCGGATATTTCTTGGAATAATCGTCTGATAAACTTTTTGTTTAAAATAATTCTTTATTTCACCAATAACTTCAACTGTTAAATTAGTACGAAAATCTGCCATCGTCATTAAAACACCTTCAATCTCCAACGATGAGTTTAACCCATCGCGAATCAAAGATATGGTATTAAGTAATTGAGACACGCCCTCTAAAGCATAAAACTCACATTGAATAGGAATAAGAATTGAATCAGCGGCTACAAGCGAATTAAGCGTTAATAAGCCTAATGATGGCGGAGAATCCATAATAATATAATCATATTCAGCCTTAATCTCAGTCAATGCCTTCTTAAGACGATTTTCACGAGAAAGAACGCCCACAAGCTCAATTTCTGCACCTGTCAAATGAATATTACAAGGAATTAGATCAAGTCCAGGCGTAGCTGTTTTTAATACGGTTTGACGAACACTTATTTTATTAAGAAGGACTTCATAGGCAGAATTTTTTATTTCATTCTTATTAATACCTATCCCGCTAGTCGCATTACCTTGAGGATCCATATCAACAAGTAAAACCTTTTTTCCCAACTCAGCCAGAGCAGCTGATAAATTAACCGAAGTTGTTGTTTTCCCTGTGCCACCTTTTTGATTACAAATTGCAATCGTTCTAGCCATTGGGACGCCTCTGTTTCACGTGAAACACATCAAATATTATGATTCAACCACAGAATATTCTGTTCATTCATACTTATGACGAAATTAAGAAAGGTTGTTTTGTTCTTTCACACAATAAGAAGCTTTTGGGCAAAAGTCTGCAAGGCTTTATGAAAAAATGTTCTCGACGGCGGCTCGCCTGTGCTTAACTTTTGGCGAGAACGACGCGAGCTTTACGTTTTTTCATAAACCGTAGCAGACGGCCAAAAGGTTCGTGTGAAAGAACAAAATAACCTTTCATAGTTAGTCACAACGAGTTACATAAAAACTTTCGCCATTAATACGAAAGAACCAAATAATATTATTTAGACTTTGGTTCTTTTAAAAAAACTTTGATCTTGGCAGGGTTCGCCCCCTGCATACCGAACAAACCCTTGCGCTCTTCACAAACAACTTTAATCGTTAAGTTTTCACGTGAAACACTCATCACTTGCTCAGCTTTTCGAATTGCATCATCGACGGTAATTCCATCAAACTCTTTGACTTTGCGTGATGATCCCATTTAAATAACACCTAGGTTTTTTTAGCAATATGCCACTGACTCAGCGCAGATAACGAATAAAAAACAACGAAATACAAATTTAAACCACTCGCGAAATTATAAAAAATAAACCCTAAAAAGATCGGAAAAAATACCGCCATGATTTTTTGTTGCTTAACCTGATCAGGATCTCCCCCAGCCATAGACTTTAATGTAATTGTTTGTTGCGCTAACATGATGAAAATCATCATAATAGGTAAAATATTAAAATACTCACCTAAAAATGGCAGATTAAATGGCAATTTAAAAAGACGGTCTGGCATTGAAAGATCTTTTATCCATAAAAATGATTCATCTCTAAAATAAACTGAACGCCATAAAACTTGATATAAACCTACAAAAATTGGCATTTGCAAAAGCATTGGCAAACAACCACTCACCGGATTTACATTATTAACTTTATAAAGCTCTACTACCTCTTTATTTAATTTTTCTGGGCTATCTTTATATTTTTCTTTTAATTGAGCCATCTTTGGCTGAAGAGCTTGCATCTTCTTCATTGACATCATGCTCTTCAATGTTAATGGGTACATAGCTCCATAAACAATCAAACTTACTAAAATAATACATAAACCCCATATTGGTAATATTTTATGAATTGCGCCCAACATCCAATATATGCCCTTAGCAATAAAATCCAACCATCCCCAACTACTAAAAACTAATACATTTTCATAGCCATCTTTAGCTTCTTTTAAAATATCTAATTTTTGAGGACCACAAAAGACTGTGAAAGAATATTCAAAAATTTTACTTGAATCAATAAGAACTGGAAATCTTGGAACATTAAAATCTAATTCCTTAAGATTAACAAATGTTGTTGTATATCCGGTTAAAGGAGCCTTTGGCTCAACAATCGTTACAAAATAACGATCTCTAAAAGCAATTAATTGAAACGTTTTAGACTCTACTTTATTCCATTTTTCGCTAAACTTTGAAACTTGCTCTTTTCTTTCAATTTTATTATTAATTTTAGTTGCATACTCAAATAGTGTCCAATCTGAATTTAAAACAGTATCGTCCAGTCTGGACAAATCAATATCAAAAGGTTTAATATTAATATTTAATTCTTTTGCCGATGAGTTTAAATTAGTAATTTCATATTGGATATTAATCTTATATTTTTCAACAGAGATCGTTTTTTGAATACTCCAATTCGAATCAATTGAAGTTAAAGTGAAAGAATTATTACTTAATTTATTATATACGAATGGTTTACCATAGAAATTCGTTACGTCAGCAATAGCTTTAACAGGAAAGTCATATTTATAATCAATTAGATGGATCTTTTTAATTGATCCGCCATTATTAGAAATATCAAAATTAAACTTTCCAGCTTTCACTGAAAACATCTGTTCTTTAAAACCGATCGCCTGACCTTCAACTTTAAGAGGCTGACTCGCCTGAGTCTCTATAGAATCGGCAGGCATAGCGGCTTTGTCTTGATTAATGGTTTGCGTAGGGGATACGGCAAGATTCTTTGGAGCAAAGAAACTCTGAAAAACAACAACAACTAATAAAGAAAGGCCTACAGCAAGAAAAAGTCTTTTTTCCATAATAAATTACCTTACGGGATCATACCCGCCTTTGGATAACGGTGAACATCGAATTATTCGCCAGAACGCCAACCAAGAGCCCTTAAACAGCCCATGCTTATGAAGAGCGTCTAATGCATAATCAGAACAAGACGGATGAAATCTACATGATTTAAATACAAAAACGCGGCTTATGCCTTTATAGACAAATATAAGCCGCGTTATGATCCAAACCATATGCCTCATAGGCTTATTGATTTAATCAAACGAATTTTCAGATCACAACATATTAAAGGCTCACCGAACACGCGTTTGATTGCGTGAAAGATCACTTCGAAAGGCGCTTACGCCCTTTTGCGCGCCTGTTCTGCAGAACCTTACGGCCGTCTGCTGTCGACATGCGTTTACGAAATCCGTGAACTTTCTTACCTTTGATCTTTGTTGGTGTTTTAAGTGTTAATTTCATAGTGCGGAAATTATAACATAGGATTATTGGAAGTCAAGAAGTGTCATGTCAGTTGAGAAAGTGTGCAAAAAAATACAGTTGCAATCAAAGGGCTCTTTGTTATAATGCCCAACATTCAAGAAAAAACTTCTTCCACATAAATATTCAATCTGTGGATAACTTGTTAAGAAGTTTTTTAAAAAGATGTAAGTTATTGTATTTCAATATCTTGTGTTTCAAAAGTATTCCACATTACGACGGACACTATGACGAGTTTACTTCAAGCATGGCAAAATGCACAAGGCCTGATCAAATCGAAAATAGGTGATCATGCCTACTCGACATGGTTTGTCCATTTTCACGTAACAGCAGAGGCGCCGCTTTCGCTAGTCATTCAAACACCCGATGATTTCTTCAAAAATTGGGTCGAAGATAATTATCTTTCGATCATCCAGCAGTCTCTTCAGGAAGAAACAAAACAAAATGTTCAAGTTAACGTCCGTATAAAAAATAATGTAAATGCTTCCTTAATAAATATACTTCATCCGCAGGCACGATCGATTAAAGAAGAGCCTTCTGCCATACAAACAAAAACAACCGGATTAAATCTTCAATCACGTTTTACATTCCATAATTTTGTCGTCGGAAATTCTAACAGAATGGCCTATGCCGCCAGTAAAGCTGTTGCCAACGATCCAGCCAAAGCTTATAACCCCTTATTTATTTATGGACAATCCGGCCTAGGTAAAACACATTTAATGCAATCTATCGCCAATTATATTCTTGAAACAAATAATAAAAGTTGTGCCTATGTCTCTTCTGAACAATTTGCCAACGAGTTGATCGGTGCTATTCAAAATAAATCAACACCTCAATTCCGAAAAAAATTTCGTTCTATTGATGTGCTATTGATCGACGATATTCAATTTATTTCCAAAAGCCCCACCATGCAGGAAGAATTTTTTCATACGTTTAACGATCTGCATAATAATCACAAACAAATTATTATATCGTCGGACAGGCCTCCCAAAGAATTGTCTGGGATCGAAGATCGGCTTGTAACGCGGTTTTGCTGGGGATTAACAACAGATATTCAGCCGCCTGATCTGGAAACCCGTGTCGCGATCCTGCGTAAAAAAACTGAACTTGAAAAGGTCAAAGTCCCTGATGATATTATTTATTTTATCGCTGAACAGATCAAAACCAATATCCGGGAACTGGAAGGGGCGTTGATCCGCGTTGTTGCCTGTTCTTTATTGGAAGATAAACCCGTGTCTCTTGATTTAGCTAAAAATGTATTAAAAGATATGATCCAGGGAAGTATTAAAACAATTAGTATCGAAATGATCCAACAGGTCGTAACTGAACACTTTAAAATCAGCATTAATGAATTAAAATCTAAAAAACGCACTCAAAATGTCGTTCTTCCAAGACAAATAGCTATGTTTTTGATCCGAAAACTAACGCGTCATTCATTACCCGAAATAGGCGCCGCCTTCGGAGCCAAAGATCATACAACTGTTATCCACTCTTGTAAAAAAATTGAAGAAAATATTAACACTTCCGCTGAAATTAAATATAGTATAGAAAAGTTATCCCAAATATTAAACCAGTAATCCAAAGGAAATCACCAGTATACACAGGCATTAAAATTACATAACATCAATGTTTGTAATGATTTTTAAACTTATTAGAATTATCAACAAGCCTACTACTATTAACTACTAATTTTTTATATAAAGATAGACATAAACAGGAGTGTGAATGTTATGCAAGTTAAGCTCTCTAAAGATGATCTTTTAAGTGGGATTCAAATTGTACAAAACGTTGTTTCTTCTAAAGCAACACTGCCTATTTTATCCAATATGCTTTTAGAAACAAAAAAAGATACTTTGCGACTTTATACAACAGATCTGGATATCGGGATCTCTTGTGAAATACCCGTTAATATTATTGAAGATGGTGCTATTACAATTCCTGCCAAGCGTTTTGCTGAAGTTATCCGAGAATTACCTTCAGGGGATGTGATCGTTCATGCCAGAAAAAATAATCAGATAGAAATTGAAGGGAAAAATTGCCGGATTAAATTATTAGGTCTTCCTAAAGAAGAATTCCCTAAGTTCCCTGAATTTAAAGATAAAGAAATTATTCGTGTGAAACAGGCTGATTTAAAAGAAATGTTCCGCTTAACTTCATTTGCGGTTTCCCATGAAGAATCCAGATATGTATTGAATGGTGTTTTAATGGAAGTTCAAAAAGATATTATTCGTCTTGTAGCCACAGATGGCAGAAGACTGGCTAAAATAGAAAAATCTTTAATTCAACCGATTACCAAAGATGTTTCTGTTATATTACCGATCAAAGCCGTTAATGAAATTAATAGAAATTTGAAAGATGAAGGTGAAGTGATTTTTGTCGGAGGAGCCAATCAGGTACTATTTGATATTAATGGAGTATTGATCGCAACGCGTATTATTGAAGGTGATTTTCCGAATTATCTTCAGGTTATCCCCAAGATCACAGCACCCAAGATTAATTTAAATACCCAGGATTTTTTAGCGGCTATTCGACGGGCAAATTTATTGGCAACACCGGATTTTCAAGCGATCAAAGTTGAGGTTTTTCAGGATAAACTGATTGTATCTAAAACAACACCAGATGTTGGTGAATCACGTGAAGAATTAAAAATTGTGTATGGCGGACCTGAAATGATGATAGGGTTTAATCCGCAGTACATGATAGAAGTGTTAAAAAATACAAATGACACGACAATTGATATTGAATTTCTGGGGTCAGATAAACCTTGTGTCATTCGTAAAGAAAATTATTTGTATTTAGCGTTACCTATGAGATTATAAGGGCTCATTTTTTGGATACAGGAAAACAATGATCGTAGGAAAAGAAAAGAAAAAAGAGATCTTTTCAGTTCAAGAAATTTTGCCGGATGTTATAAAAAGCATTTCTCGCCGGGATATTCAAGACCAGATCAGCCTTGAAGGATTATGGCAGAAGTTAACGGGAGAAGGATCCGATCATGCGGTCATTGTCGGATTCAAGGATGGTTGTGTTTTTGTTCATGTGGATAATGCGGCCCGGTTATTTAAAATGCGTTTGCAAAAACCGGCCTTATTAGCACAATTAAAAAGTCAACGTAAAGATATCGTGAACATTTCTTTTAAGATAGGACGAAGGACATGAGTAAAGAAGTAAAATACGACGCGTCAAATATTCAGGTGCTTGAAGGATTGGAAGCTGTACGGTTGCGGCCGGCAATGTATATCGGGGATACCGGTATGCGCGGACTGCATCACTTAGTATACGAAGTTGTGGATAACTCTGTGGATGAAGCGCTCGCGGGGCATTGCAGCGGCATTGACGTATTTATTAATGAGAATGGCTCTTGTTCTGTTATTGATGATGGCCGTGGTATTCCTGTTGATATGCATGAAAAGGAAAAGCGTCCGGCGGTTGAAGTTGTGCTTACAGTTCTGCATTCAGGCGGAAAATTTGACAAGGATTCATATAAAGTCTCTGGCGGCCTTCATGGCGTTGGTGTGAGCTGTGTCAATGCTCTTTCCGGATGGCTCGAAGTTGAAGTCAAGCGTGATGAGAAGATCTATCATCAACGGTATGAGCGCGGCGTTCCTGTTACAAAACTTCAGGTGATCGGCAAAACGAAGAAAACAGGTACAAAAGTCACGTTCATGCCAGATGCGTCTATTTTTAGCCAAACTACAGAATTTTCCTATGATATCCTGGCCAAACGACTGCGCGAGCTGGCGTTCCTTAATAAAGGCCTGAATATTAAATTGACCGATCTGCGGCAGGGAAAAGAAAAAGAGTCGATTTTTTATTTTAAAGGCGGTATCGTTTCGTTCGTTGAAGATTTGAACAAGAATAAAGACACACTGCATAACAAGATTGTTTATTTTACGGCCAATAAAGAAAATATTGAAGTTGAAGTTGCGCTGCAATACACCGGTGGCTATAACGAGAATGTATTTACTTATGCGAATAATATTAATACGATCGAGGGGGGTACGCACTTAAGCGGATTCCGGTCAGCGTTAACGCGTGCGATCAATACTTATGGCAAGAGTAAAAAGGTATTAAAAGAAGGTGAAAGTATTACGGGTGAAGATACGCGCGAAGGATTGACGGCTGTTATTTCCACCAAGATTCCGTTTCCACAATTTGAGGGGCAGACAAAGACCAAACTTGGGAATTCTGAAGTGGAAGGCCTGGTTTCATCGGTCACTTTTGAATCGTTAACAGCGTTCTTTGAAGAGAACCCGGCTGTGGGCAACAAGATTGTGGATAAAGTTATTCTGGCATCACGGGCGCGTGAAGCCGCGCGTAAAGCCAGGGAGTTGACACGTCGTAAGGGCGCTCTTGAGAGCGGCGGTCTTCCTGGGAAATTAGCCGATTGTTCCGAGCGTGACCCTTCTTTATGTGAATTGTATCTTGTTGAGGGAGATTCCGCCGGCGGGTCAGCCAAGCAGGGGCGAGACCGTACGTTTCAGGCTATTTTACCTTTAAAGGGTAAGATTTTAAATATTGAAAAAGCGCGTTTGGATAAAATTTTATCGAATGATGAAGTGCGAACGATCATTACGGCGTTGGGAACGGGGATCGGCGATGATTTTAATATCGGTAAGCTCCGGTATCATAAACTGGTTATCATGTGCGACGCTGACGTGGATGGTTCACATATTCGTACATTGCTGTTGACGTTGTTGTATCGACAATTCAAAACGTTGATCGAAGGCGGTTTTGTTTATATTGCGCAACCGCCGTTATTCAAGATTTCCCGTGGCAAACGTGAAGAATATATTCAGACAGAAAAAGAAATGAATTCATTGATCCTTGATCTGGGGACCGATGGGGTCAAGCTGACTAAGATCGAAGGCAAAAAGACGTATACCAGCGGTCAGTTGAGAGAGATCGTTGAAATGCTGGTAACCTTAGAGAGGCTTACCGAAAAATTAATGAAAAAAGGCGTAGATTTTAAAGAATACGTTATGAAATACGATAAAGAGAGAAGAATTTTCCCCCGTTATCTTGTTTCTGAAGAAAAGAAGACCCTTTTTGTTTATGATGACAAAGAGTTGGCCGAGATTACAAAGAATGATGTGGAAACACAGTT
>DYOU01000004.1:0-42848 GCA_020720365.1 Candidatus Elulimicrobium sp. | reverse complement strand
AAAGAATATGCGCAAAAAGGTATGCATATACAGCGGTATAAAGGTCTCGGTGAAATGAATCCTCGTCAGTTATGGGATACGACTATGGATCCTGATCATCGTACATTGCTTCAGGTTGCGTTGGAGGATGCCGTTGAAGCGGATAAAACATTCACAATCCTGATGGGTGATGAAGTAGCTCCTCGCCGTGAGTTTATTGAAGTAAATGCTCATACGGTGAGAGATCTGGATATTTGATCATTAATAATATTGTCCCTGGAATCTTAGGAAAAAGGCAAAGGATCGATGAAAGACTTTACTAAAAAAGAAAGAATTATTCCTGTTCCGATCGAAGAAGAAATGCGGCGTTCGTATTTGGCGTATTCCATGAGCGTTATTGTGGGCCGAGCCTTACCGGATGTCCGCGATGGGTTGAAGCCGGTACACCGGCGCGTGCTTTTTGCCATGAAGGAACTGCATTTAGAGCATAACAAGGCGTATAAGAAAAGCGCGCGTATCGTTGGTGAAGTGTTAGGTAAATACCATCCTCATGGTGATACGGCTGTTTACGATACGATGGTGCGTATGGTGCAGAGTTTCTCTCTGCGCTATCCATTGGTCGACGGTCAGGGAAACTTTGGTTCGATCGACGGCGATTCTGCGGCGGCAATGCGTTATACCGAAGCTAGAATGGCGTCGATCGCAGAAGCGGTCATGGCGGATATTGATAAGGAAACCGTTGAGTTTGCTCCAAACTTTGATTCGACGCTTGAAGAGCCGGTGATCCTGCCGTCTATCCTGCCGAATCTTCTCGTGAACGGGTCCAGCGGTATTGCGGTTGGTATGGCAACGAATATGGCGCCGCATAATTTGACGGAGATCGTGAACGGGATCGTGTATTTGATCGATAATCCTGAAGCGGAAATAAAAGACCTTACTAAATTTGTGACCGGGCCGGATTTTCCAACGTCCGGGATCATCTGCGGGCGTGAAGGCATTAAGGATGCTTATACGACCGGGCGCGGCAAGATCATCTTGCGAGCTCGGGCCGCTATTGAAAAGCAGAAGAATGGCAAAGATTTTATTATTATTACGGAATTGCCGTATCAGGTGAACAAGGCTAATCTGGTAGCGAATATCGCTGATCTTGTGCAAAACAAGAGCGTTGACGGCATAACGGATATTCGTGATGAATCCGATAAAGACGGGATCCGGGTTGTTATTGAACTGCGCCGGGATGTGGAAGCGCAGATCGTTTTGAATTACCTGTTCAAGCATACACAGCTTGAAACAACGTTCGGTATTATCAATCTGGCGCTTGTGAACAATCATCCGCGCGTGCTCAACCTGAAACAATTGATGGCGCATTATATTGAGCATCGCAGGATCGTTGTCAGACGTCGTACGCAGCATGACCTGGATAAAGCGTTAAGGCGGGCGCATATCCTTGAAGGGTTAAAGATCGCTCTTAATAATATTGATGAAATTATTTCAACTATTCGCAAGTCGGCATCAACTCCTGAAGCCAAGATCGCGTTAATGAAAAAGTTCGGCCTGACCGAGATCCAGGCACAGGCTATTCTGGAAATGCAGCTGCAAAAGTTGACGGGCTTGGAGCGAGATAAAATTGAGCAGGAGTATCAAGAGTTATTAAAAGCAATTGATGAGTATCGGGCTATTTTAGCCGATCCCAAGCGTGTGGATGCGATCATCAAGAAGGAATTAGCTGATCTTAAGGCTAAATTTGGTGATGAGCGCCGTACCGAGATCGCTGGTAATGCTGAAGAAATTGAAATGGAAGATCTCATTGCTGAAGAAGACATGGCGATCACCATTACAAATACCGGATATATCAAACGGACACCGGTGCACGCTTATCGGAAACAAAAACGCGGCGGTAAAGGTGTGACCGGAATGACCACAAAAGAAGAAGATTTTGTGGAGCGGCTTTTTGTGGCATCATCTAAAGATTATCTTTTGATCTTTTCTAATAAAGGTATCGTTCGTTGGCTGAAAGTGTATGAGATCCCGGTAGCCTCGCGCCAGGCGAAGGGGAAGGCTATTGTGAATTTGCTTTCTTTTGCGAATGATGAAAGCATTCGGGCGATCGTGGCGGTAAAAGAGTTTAATGATGAGCAGTCGCTGATCATGGCTACAGCCAAAGGAACCATCAAAAAGACGAAGCTGTCGGCTTATAGCAATCCGCGTAAAGGGGGGATTATTGGTATTACCCTTGAAGCTGGAGATGACCTGATCGGAGTTTCGTTGATCGCAGGAAAGCAGAATGTTTTGTTGGCAACCAAAAATGGTCAGTCATTGCGGTTTTTGGATACGCAGATCCGTGATACGGGGCGTTCTGCCATGGGGGTGCGCGGGATCAGCCTGGCGAAGGATGATTTTGTTGTCGGGATGATCGTGTTTCCGCCGGATGTGGATAAGACAGGGAATACGCTATTAACATGTTCTTCGCTTGGTTTTGCGAAGCGGTCTAAATTTGAAGATTACCGGATCCAGTCGCGCGGCGGCAAGGGGATCATTAACCTGAAGTGTACCGAGAAGAATGGGTTTGTGGTAGGAGTCCTTACAGTTCATGAGGATGATGAGATGATGGCTGTTACAAAGCAGGGGTCGATCATTCGTTGTACTCCTAAAGATGTTCGGTTAACAGGGCGCAGTGCCATGGGTGTAAAACTTGTTTCGCTGGATAATGGCGATACCTTATCTTCGATCGCCAATGTAATCGCACGCGATGAAGAAGAGGAAGTCGCGGAATAGTTTTTGTTGAGGTTGTGTTATAGTAAAAAGACCTGCTGATAAAGCAGGTCTTTTTATGTATAAAGAATAAAAAATCCAGGCGATCAACCTAGATTTTATATAATATAACGACCCCAGCGGGATTTGAACCCGCGTTGCAAGCTTGAAAAGCTCGCGTCCTGACCAGACTAGACGATGGGGTCAAAAGATCAAGTAAAGCGACCCTATTATATTTTTATGAACAACTCCGTCAAGAAGAATTACTGAGGAATGAAGAAATGATGAAAACAGCCGTTATTCAAATGAATAGTAGCGCGGACAAGATTGACAATGTCCGAAGAGCTTTAGCCTTTACAAAAGAAGCAATTGAGGAAAGAGCGGCTTTGATCTGCTTGCCGGAATACTTTTACTTTCGCGGTTCTCTTGCTACGCGTGAAGAGATCGCCAGGGTGGTTGAACCGATAGATGGACCGACGGTAAAACTGTTTTCTGCTGTCGCGCGCAAGAATAAGGTATATATTCTTTTGGGATCTGTTTATGAACAAGCGCGAGATGGCATGAGGGCCTATAACACCTCGATTTTGATCGGGCCGGAGGGTTGTGTGAAAGCCGCATACCGTAAAAACAACCTTTTTCATTTGCGTTTACCAAGGGCAGAGATTTGTGAAAAGAAGTTGTTTTATGCAGGAAAGAAAACAGCCATGGTTAAGGCAGGGCCATTTATTTTGGGAATGGCGGTATGTTTTGATGTGCGGTTCCCCTTATTGTTTGAGCGGTATGCCAGCCGGGGAGCCAATCTGTTTACCGTGCCAGCAGCTTTCTCTTATGAAACAGGTAAAGCTCATTGGGAATTATTAGTCAGGGCAAGAGCTGTCGAGACGTTCAGTTATGTTCTGGCGCCGAATCAAACAGGGCTTAATGCACAGGGATTTCCATGTTGGGGGCAAAGCCTGATCGTCGGCCCTTGGGGACAAATTCTGGCGCAGGCAGGACATGATAAGGAGGAGGTTATTTATGCTGTGCTGGACCCAAAAGAACCGGGTCGATTACGGCGCATGTTCCCGGAATATAAAAAGTTCGAATAGTTTTTGTTTAAAATCGGAAAATCATTTAAAATACTTCTCAAGAGGAGTTCTGTATGATCAAAGTCGCTGTAACAGGTGCAGCCGGACAGATCGGTTATGCATTATTATTTCGGATCGCATCGGGTGAAATGTTTGGAAAAAATACACCGGTGGAATTAAGCCTGCTGGAACTTGATGCGGCTTTGGGCGCGCTTAAAGGCGTTGAGATGGAATTGGAAGATTGCGCTTTTCCATTGTTGAAGAAAGTAACACTATCATCAGATCCGTTAATGGCTTTTGCAGATGTTGATTGGGCTTTGCTTGTTGGAAGTGTTCCGCGTAAGGCTGGCATGGAGCGTGGAGACTTGTTGAAGATCAACGCCGGCGTTTTTGTTGCGCAGGGCAGGGCTCTTTCGGCGGTGGCTAAAAAAGATTGCCGAGTCCTGGTTGTGGGGAATCCATGTAATACCAATGCCTTCATTGCGAAAGAATGTGCAAAGAACTTGAATCCACGCCGTTTCTTTGCAATGACAATGTTGGATCAGAATCGCGCAACAGCTCAGCTGGCCCTGAAGGCCGGGGTTGGTTTTAATGCCGTCAGCCGCATGGGTATTTGGGGAAATCATTCAGCAACTCAATTTCCCGATTTTATGAATGCTTGTATTAATGGCTTGAAGGTTAGCGACGTGATTCTGGATGAAGCTTGGTTGAAGGGGTGTTTTATTGAAACGGTACAAAAGCGCGGGGCAGAGATCATTAAAGCGCGAGGATTATCATCTGCCGCTTCGGCTGCGAACGCCATTATCGATACCGTTCGCGCATTAAGGACGCCTACAGAAAAGAATCATTATTTTTCTGTGGCGGTTGTTTCAGATGGCAGTTATGGTATTGCTCAGGGCCTTATGTTTGGGTATCCCGTGGTTTCGGATGGCGAAGATTGGCAGATTGTTCAGGGTCTTGCCCAGGACAGTTTTGCACAAGAGAAAATTGCGGTGACGTTACGGGAGTTGCTGGAGGAACGGGAGACGATTAAAACTTTAGTATAAAGTTAATTATTAAGATTTAACAAAAAAATAGCGACTAACTTGTTTTTTTAACAAATGACGTATATAATTTATTACGTCGCAATAAATGGAGGAAATTATGTTGGTGAATACTAAGAATGGATTGGTTCTTTCTTTAATGTTTACAGCCGTTTGTGTGGCGGGGTGCGATAATTTGCAGTCCAAACGCAAGGCTCCTGAGGCGAAAACGTCTGTTGCTGCTGCCGCGGTTGAGAGCGCTGTTTTTGCCACGGATGAAAAATTACCTAAAGATACGTTGGCTGTAGTAGGAAACTGGCGGTTGACAGTGGCTGATTTTGATGAGCGCGTCAAGAACATTAAACAGGCGGTGCCTTCGTTTGATGAGAATAGTCTTGAAACAAAAAAAATGCTGATCGATGAGCTTATTCGTCAGCAGTTAATGGTACATGAGGCGCGTGAGCAGCGGCTGAATGACACGGAAGAATTCCGTGCGGCGTTGAAAGATTTTGAAAACAACATACTTGTTCAACAGTTGGTTGTCGGCTTGACCAAAGATATTCAGGTAAATGATACGGAAGCCAAGGAATATTATGATCAGAATCCGACTATTTTTGTTGCACCTCTTGAGAAGAGGGCCAGTGAGATCGTTGTTATGTCTGAGGCAGAGGCCAAGGATATTTTAGTTTCATTGTTACAGGGTGCGGATTTTGCGCAAACAGCTAAAGAACTCTCCAAGGGTGAAACCTCCAGAGATGGTGGAGATCTCGGATTTTTAAATAAACCCGTGTTTGATCAGATGGAAAGTGCCCTGGCTACTCTTAATAAGGGTGGTCTTTCGGGTGTTTTCCAGGGACCGACAGGTTATTATATTGTGAAAGTGACTGATGTGCGTGGCGGAGAGACGGTTGCGTTTGATAAGATCAAAGAGGATCTTGTTAAAGGTTTAACGGCGCAGAAGCAGCAGCGGATTGTTCTTGAAAAGATGGCTGAAGTGGCGAAGAAGGTGAAGGTTAATGTGAATGGTGAATTGTTGAATGCCAAAACCGGAGAATAATTATGGCGTTAGTTAATCTGGAGAACAAGAAACAGATCATTATTATTGCTTTTGCGATAGGCGCGGGGATTGTGGCATCCGTACTAGTAGGCGGATATGTACAGTCGAATGTGAATGAAGAAACGCGTAAATTGGCCCATCAGTATGAGAAGGCGCAGGCCCAAAAAGAACAGCAATATAATGATCAGATCAATGCCTTGAACCAGAAGATCGGCGATGTTGAAATGCGTGCGACCAAAGCAGCTGAGGCGGCAGCTAAGAGCCTCGAAGCTCAGAAAGTCGCAGCTCAGGCGATTGTGGCGAAGAAAAAGCCGTCATTGGCCAAGCTGACGCCCGCGGGCAAACGGGCATTGACCGTAAGACTTGATTCTTTGGCGGCTGTCGGCGGATTGTTGAATCCGGGAGATTTTGTGGATGTGATCGCCAAGCTGGAAATGCCTTCAAGCAAACTAGGCGTTAAAGAAAAAGTGATCGCCATGATCTTCCAGAATCTACAGGTATTGGCGGTTAATACCAATCTTGATGAACCAGGCGCTTATGATATTCAGCAGAGAGAAACAGCGTTAAAGGTTACGTTTGCCGTAGATCCACAGGAGGCGGGCTTATTGGCGTTTGCTGATCAGAATGGAAAGATCGACCTGGCTTTACGTACTCCGACAGAAAAAGGCCGGACAATGACATCGATGGCTAACTGGTCGACACTGGCAGAATATGTTTTGGAAAACAGCGGCGCAGATATTCAGTCATTATTGGAACTGCCGGAAGAGAATCAGGCGTTGAATATTGAGACAGAGAATGTTTCGGAAGCCAAGCCATATATTCAGATCTATCGAGGTGGAAGGGAGCTTTGATCATGAATTTGACTATAATGATGAAGATGATGAAAAAAAGTATTTGTTTATTGGCCGCTCTTTGTTTAATACCGATTTATGTACCTGAGGCTAAGGCGGCCATGGGAGTTTTTGAAGAAATTCAGTTACTTAAAGGGGATGTCTTTTCGATCCCGGCCAAAAGCTTACAGAGAGTATCTATTACTGATCCGACGATCGTAGATATCAGCGATGCCAAGCCGGAAGAAGTTATTATTGTCGGGCAACAAGTAGGGCAGGCTGTTCTTTTTCTTTGGGATGAGAATGGTAAAAGGTCTTACATTATTCGTGTTATCTTGGAAGATCTGGGGTTAACTAAGGCCAGAATCAAGACGATCCTGGCTACGGCCGGGGTACAAGGTGTTACTGTTGAGCAGAATGACCTGGAAGGCAAGGTCATGTTATCGGGAAGCGTTTCGGAAGAGAAGCTGGAAACAGTCATCAAAACAGCGGACTCATTCCCAGGAAGTGTTCTGAATTTTGTTACCAAGGAAGATGTGGAGGACATGATTCAGATTGATATGCAGATCACGGAATTATCGACAACACTCAATAAGGCGATGGGTGTGCAGTGGTCAACGAATGGTGTAGGTGAAACGTTAGGACCGTTCACTCCGACAGCAGAGGAAAGCAATGTGCCTCAAACAGGCAAGATCCAGGATATTTTGAAATTAGGTGATTTTAACCGGGTTGGAACGATCATGGCCCATGTGAATATGCTTATTTCTGAAGGAAAAGGCCGCGTTTTATCCAAACCTCGGCTTGTGGTTAGAAGCGGTAAGGAAGCTATGTTACAAGTTGGCGGCGAAGTTCCGATCACAACGGTTACGTCTGATTCCAGTGGAACACAGATTACTCAAAATACAACCTTTAAACCTTATGGCATCAGCCTTGGGATAACACCGACGATCAAAAATCATAAAATTGATATTTTATTGAATACTGAAATCAGCGATATAGATGCATCAACGGCTCTTTTGATATCGAGCAATTTGGCGTTCATAACGCGTTCGGCACAAACTCAAGTATTGTTAAATGACAAGCAGGCGATCGTTTTAGCGGGTTTGATCAAAAAGCACCAGAGTGAAACCAAGGACAGGGTTCCGTTTTTTGGAAAGATCCCGGTTCTCGGGGTATTGTTCCGCAATACGTCATCACCTGCCGATAAAGATACTGAAGTGGTCATTTCTTTAACAGCTACAATTTTGAAGAGTGCAGCAGTTTTTCCTGAGCAGGGGTCTGTTGTCAAGCGGGTAGAGCCGAAACCTGCAGCGGCGAAGTATTCAGTTGATGAAAAATTGGTGATGGAATCCGGACGAAATGAAAGTAAAAAGCCTGTGATAACGAAGAATGCCGCCAATGTGCCGGTAACGATCCCTGGGAATTTGCAACCATATGCGAATGTGATCCAACAGAAAGTTTCATCAGGGATCGCGTATCCTTATGAAGCCCAGGAGAATGGATGGCAGGGGACCGTTAAACTGGGTATGGTTATTCGCAAAGATGGCAGCCTGAGGGATGTTTTTGTAAAAGAGAGTTCCGGGTATGATGTGTTCGACCAGGATGCCGTAAATACAGCTCAGATCCTGGCACCTTACGCATCCTTTCCAGCAACGATAGCGCAGGAAGAGATTACGGTAACCTTACCTATTGTATACAGCCTTGATGCCTTTTTGAAGAACGTTGCTAAATGATAGAGAATGGGATGGTACTAGAGGATGAAGGCACGCGTAATTACTGGTTTTAGCAATAAGGGTGGCGTTGGTAAAACGTTCACTTGTGTTAATGCGGCAACAGCTTTAGCCATGGCTGGCCATAAAGTTTTGCTTGTGGATTTTGATTTTCAGTCCGGGCAGGATATGGCGCGCATGCTGAATTTAGTGCCGCATAATTCTATTGTAAATTATCTGCCAGAATCTGAACGTCTTCAGGATCCCTCCATTATCAAGAATTTCGTGACGACACATCCTTCGAAGGTGGACTTTATTTCTGCTGTGAATACTGTGCGGCAGACAGGCCAGATCACGTCGGATAATGCCAGGCTTTTTTTCAAGAAGATCATTCCGCAATATGATTATGTTATCGTTGATGTTGGTAAAACATTTACCGATGTCCTTTTGTCTGTCTTGGACATGTCGAACCTGATTCTACTAATCACAACCCCGGATATTCTGGCTGTTTATCAGATCAAATGGGGGATTGAGGTTCTTCAGAGTCAGCATTTTCCGTTGAGGATGGTCAAGTTGATATTGAATCGTTCTGAAAGCCATGGAGGCGTGCCCTGGCAGGAGGTTAAAACCGCATTAAATCTGGACATATTATCCCGGATCCCATCTGATGGAAAGACGGTTGGCGTGGCGTTAAACCGCGGTGTACCATGTGTGATGGACAGTCCGCGTTCTAAAGTTTCGGCGGTTTTTATGGAAATGGCCACACTGCTGGCCAATCAAGATTTGTATGTTCAAACAACAGAAGTGCTTCGCCTTCGTTCGTCTACCGATGAAAAGAAGGGCATTAATTTCTGGGAAACGTTTGGCATTATTCAGGACGGAACACTGACCGAGATCAAGGCGGGTTCGAAGAAAGAGGAAGATCAAATCAGCCAGTTGAAGAAGCGTGTCCATGAAAAACTGATTGATCGCATGAATATCAAGGCTTCACCTGAGCAGTTGGCGGATACTGAGCAGGCGGCTATCATTAAGAAAGAAGCAAAAAAGATCATTACAGACATTGTGGCTGATGAATCGGGGGCGTTCCTTTCATCTCATGAAGAGCGTGCGCATTTTGTTCAAGAGATCGTCAATGAGGCTTTGGGCCTTGGGCCTTTGGAAGAGTTTCTGGCCGATCCTAATGTCACCGATATTATGGTGAATAATAAAGACGATATCTTTATTGAAAAAGCCGGCAAGATCAGTCAGACCAATAAGAAATTCATGTCAGATCAGCAGGTGCGCATGATCATTGACCGTATCATTGCGCCTCTTGGCCGGCGTATTGATGAATCTGTACCGATGGTCGACGCCCGTCTTCCGGACGGTTCTCGTATTAATGCGATCATTCCCCCGCTGTCTTTAGGCGGACCGATGATAACGATCCGCAAGTTTTCTCAGGAAAGGTATAGCGCGGACGATTTGATCCATCGTTTCAAGAGTATTTCTCAGTCGATGGCGGACTTTATTCAGGCGGCGGTTATTTCACGCAAGAATATTCTTGTCTCCGGCGGTACTGGTGCCGGAAAAACAACCTTGTTAAATATTATTTCCGAATATATTCCGGATAATGAACGTATTATTACGATTGAGGACGCAGCGGAGTTAAAATTAAGCAAAAGTCATTGGGCGCGCCTTGAGTCTCGCGCATCCAACGTGGAAGGCCGAGGAGCGATCTCGATCCGCGATCTTTTTGTGAACACATTACGTATGCGTCCTGACCGTATTATTATTGGTGAGTGCCGTGGCGCTGAAGTTATTGATATGCTTCAGGCCATGAATACGGGCCATGACGGATCCATGACAACGATCCACGCGAACTCAACACGAGATGCGATCACGCGCTTGAATTCATTATTTTTAATGAGTGGTATAGAGTTACCTTTACGGGCAATTTATGAAATGGTTGCATCGGCGATCGATATTATTGTGCAGGTCAGTCGATTCTCTGATGGCACAAGAAAGATCATCGGTATTACAGAATTGACCGGAAGCCTGACGAATGGTATACCGGAATTGAAAGATGTTTTTATTTTTAATCACCGCGGTATTGATGATAACGGCCGGATCCTGGGCGAGTATGTTCCAACAGGATATGTTCCTGTGTGTTTTGAAGATTTTGCCAAGCGCGGCCTGACGATCAGTTCGGAAATTTTTAATTCCAATAGAGTTTATCCTGAGCCGTGATCTTTCGGGTCAGTTGTTGTTCGGAGTTATGAGTGATCCTTTCCAATCCCCTCACACAGGTTATTATTGCCAATAAGGTTGAAATAGCGGATAATCCATTGTCCCGGATGAAAGGACTTTTGGGCCGTAAAAGCCTGGTCGAAGGTGAAGCGCTGGTCATTACGGGCTGTAATTCTATTCATATGTTCTTTATGTGTTTCGCGATCGATGTGATCTTTGTAGATCGGAATTGGATGGTCGTGGGCTTGACTCGTCGGATAAAGCCTTTTGGATTAAGTCCGATCTTCTGGAGGGCAGAAATGGCCATTGAGCTGGTCGCAGGCAGCATTGATCGAACGGGTGTTGGGCTGGGACAAAAACTTTGTTTAGCCGAATAATGTATTAATTAAATTGATTAATTAAAGGAAGAGAAGGTTATGAAATCAGATAGTATGAAAAAAGGTTTGGAAAGAATGCCGAACAGGGCTTTATTATATGCTACCGGATTGCATGCGTCGCATATGGAGAGGCCGTTTATTGGAATAGCCTCATCTTTCACTGATATTATTCCGGGGCATACGCATATGCGGACCCTGGAGCGTTCGATCGAGCGCGGGATCGAGAATGCCGGTGGAACGCCGTTCATTTTTGGTGTTCCGGGGATTTGCGACGGGATCGCGATGGGTCATCATGGCATGAGGAACTCCCTGCCGTCTCGCGAGTTGATCGCGGATGTTATTGAAACCGTAGCGCAGGCGAATGCTTTTGACGGGTTGATCCTTCTGACCAATTGCGACAAGATAACGCCAGGCATGATCATGGGGGCTTTGCGTGTCAATGTTCCGATGGTGGTTGTTACTGCCGGAGCCATGATGACGGGGCGTCATAACAAGCGCCGTCTTAATTTGATCACGGATACGTTTGAAGCTGTTGGTAAATTCAAGGCGGGTGAGATGGAAGAAGCTGAACGCAATCTGCTTGAGACAGAAGCTTGTCCGACTTGTGGGTCTTGCCAGGGGATGTACACCGCTAATACAATGGCGTGCTTGACGGAAGCCATGGGCCTTTCCCTGCCGTATTGCGCAACAACGATGGCCGTATTGACGCGCAAACAGCGTATTGCTTATGAGAGCGGACAGAGGGTCGTTGATCTTGTAAAGAAACAAGTTCGCCCGAGGGATATTGTGACAGTACAGTCAATGGAGAATGCGGTGCGTGTTGATATGGCGTTAGGGGGGTCTTCGAATACGGTATTACATTTGATGGCGATCGCTCATGAAGCCGGTGTGCCGTTGACGTTGAAACATTTTGATCGACTCAGTGGCTCAACTCCGCATTTGTGCAGCATGAATCCGGCGGGTAAATGGTATATGGAAGACTTGCATTATGCGGGTGGCATTCCAGCGGTGATGCGCATGCTGGCCAAAGATATTCATGATCTTCCGACTGTTTCTGGCCTGTCGACCGCGAAGATCATGCGTTCAGTGAAAATGATCGATCCTGAAGTGATCAAGTCGCCAGATGCTCCGGAACATAAACAAGGCGGCATTGCGGTATTGCACGGGAACGTGTGTGAAGAGGGTTGCATTGTCAAGCAGTCAGCTGTAGAACCTGAAATGATGGTTTTTAGCGGACAGGCGGTTGTTTTTGATTCAGAAGAAGAGTCCATGACCGCTATCCTTGCGGGCAAGATCAACAAAGGAACTGTTGTCGTGATCCGTTATGAAGGCCCGTCAGGCGGTCCAGGAATGAGGGAAATGCTTTCTCCCACAGCGGCCATTGTGGGCATGGGTTTGCATAAACATGTTGCGCTGATTACAGATGGGCGTTTTTCTGGCGGCACTCGCGGCCCGTGTATTGGACATATTTCACCGGAAGCGGCCGCTGGCGGATTGATCGCTTATATTAAGAATGGAGATATGATCGATATTGATATTCCAAAGAAAACGATCAATGTCCGGTTAACTCCGTCAGAAATTAAAGTCAGGCGCAAAACAATGAAGCTTTTACCGCCTAAAGTCATGTCGGGATATCTTGGCCGTTATGCCCGACTGGTTACCTCAGCTTCTACTGGGGCCGTGTTCCATTAGGATTGAAGAAGTATCTTAAATCTTCTTGTATCAAGCCCTTAGGATTCAGCTTGATCGCCAGGTTCATTCCAGAATTGTGTTGACGGGATGGGTCTGTTGCGTATAATTTATTAATTATATTTCAAGAGTTTATTAACTTTTTGTTCAGAGGACACCTATGTCACGATCCGTTGATAAGTATGATTTCAAGGTCGATATGAGCAAAGAGGATATTAAATCTTCCCTGCAGGATATTCGTACCCACTACCTGGCCAAAGATCAAAAGACAGCGACTTCTTTAGACAATTTTCATGCTTTGGCGTTGACTATTCGGCATCGTATTGTTGATCGTTGGATGAAGACGCAAAGTCATTATCATGAAAAGAATGCACGCCGCGTTTATTATCTTTCCATGGAATTTCTGATCGGAAGGCTCTTGGGGAACTATATGTTCAATCTTGGGAAAGAGAAAGATATTGAAGCCGCTTTGCGTGAGTTGGACATTAATTTAGATACGGTTCGCGGACAGGAGATGGATGCCGGGTTGGGGAATGGCGGTTTGGGACGGCTGGCAGCTTGTTTTCTTGATTCAATGGCGACGCTTGCGATTCCTGCCCACGGGTATGGGATCCGATATGATTACGGGATCTTTAATCAGAAGATCAAGGATGGAAATCAGGTTGAACTGCCAGATGAATGGATGCGTAATGGGAATCCGTGGGAGATCCCGCGGCCGGAATATACCGTCAAGGTGCAGTTCTATGGTCGGCTTGACAGGAGCGCTCAGTTTGCGTCCCCATGGGTTGATGCTGAGTCGGTCATGGCGTTTCCGTATGATACCCCTATTCCAGGGTTCAAGAATGGTATTGTGAATACGTTGCGCCTTTGGTCTGCCAGGGCAACAGATGAGTTTGAATTTGATTATTTTAATCACGGGGATTATGAACGGGCTGTTCAGAAAAAGATCTCTTCCGAGAGTATTTCCAAGGTTTTATATCCTAATGACAATGTAAGCCAGGGAAAAGAGCTGCGGTTAAAGCAGGAGTATTTCTTTTCAGCGGCATCGATCGCGGATATTCTACGTCGGCATAAAGGCGACAAGAATGATATTCACCGGTTGCATGAAACAGTCTGTATTCAGCTGAATGATACGCATCCTACGCTGGCTGTGCTGGAATTAATGCGCATTCTGGTAGATCTGGAAGGGTTGCCGTGGGAAGAGGCCTGGAACATTACAACGCAAACGTTCGCGTACACCAATCATACACTGATGCCAGAGGCTCTGGAATGCTGGACAGTAGACTTGATGGGGCTGGTACTGCCGAGGCATCTGGATATTGCTTATGAAGTGAACCGCCGGTTTCTTGAAGAAATTGCCCATCGGTTTCCTGGAGATACAGACCGGTTGCGCCGGATGTCGATCATTGAGGAAGGTTCACCGAAGAAAGTCCGTATGGCTTATCTAGCGATCGTCGGAAGTTTTTCTGTGAATGGTGTTTCAGCGCTGCATTCTGAATTACTCAAGACGGAATTATTCAAGGACTTCTTTGAATTCTTTCCGAACAAATTCAATAATAAAACGAACGGGATCACACCGCGCCGCTGGTTGCTGAAAGCGAATTCACGGCTGGCAGATCTTATTACGGAAACTATTGGAGATGGCTGGGTAACAAATCTGGACCTGTTGTCCGGGCTGGAACAACATAAAGAGAATAAAGAGTTTCGCCGTCGTTGGCGTTCGATCAAGCAGTCTAACAAGGTTTCACTGGCGGAACATATCGGCCGGACCATGAATGTACCGATCGATCCCAATTCGTTATTTGATGTGCAGGTAAAACGGATCCACGAATATAAGCGTCAATTCCTGTTCGCGCTTTATGTGATCTCCCAGTATTTGAAGGTGAAGGATGCGCCGCATATTTTTGTGCAGCCGCGTACGTTTATTATCGGCGGTAAAGCGGCGCCCGGATATTTTCTGGCCAAACTGATCATCAAGTTCATTAATAATGTGGCGCTTGTGATGGAACAGGACAGGTCTGTTCGTGATAAGTTGCGGCTGGTGTTCCTGGAAAATTACCGTGTGTCGCTCGCGGAGAGGATTATTCCGGCGGCAGATCTTTCCGAGCAGATTTCAACAGCGGGAATGGAAGCTTCCGGGACGGGGAATATGAAATTTATGCTGAACGGAGCGCTGACGATCGGCACTTATGACGGGGCTAATATTGAAATGGCGCAATTCCTGGAAGGTAAAGACATTTTCATTTTTGGTCTCAAGGCTCATGAGGTGCTGGCCTTGAGGAGTAGCGGATATGATCCGCGTGAATATATTAAACGGTCCGGCAGCCTGCGCGATGTTTTTCGTGCCCTGGAGAGCGATACTTTCTCTCGCGGGCAGAAGGGGCTTTTTACGCCGCTGCTGGAGACGATCTATCACGGTGACTATTATATGCTTTGCGCTGATTTTGAAGCCTATTCCCAGGCGCAGGAAAATGTTTCACGGGTTTATCAGGATCATGAAGAGTGGACCCGGAAGTCGATTTATAATGTGGCCAGGTCCGGGCAGTTTTCGAGTGACCGTACCATCCGGGAATATGCCCGGGATATCTGGAAAGTTTAAAATACTAACCCGTTATTTATTAAGACGGGATAAAACAACAAAGGACGTGATTATGGAAAAAGTAAAGAAAACAGCCGTTAAAAAAGGGTTCTCTCCGGTAGTAAAAAAACTTCCGAAAGCTGTGAAAGCCGTTGCGGCTTTGGTAAAGCCTGCCGCTGGCGTTAAAGCTGTGGCAAAGCCGGTGAAGGTTTCTGCTTCGGCAAAGAAGATCAGCGATGATCAAATGTTTGATTTGATCCAGAATAAGGCTTATGAACTTTTTGTTGTGCGTGGCTGCGTGGCCGGCAGCGACCTGGGCGATTGGTATGAGGCAGAAATGCTGGTAAAAAAAGAGCTTGGCCTATAACCGATCGGTTCTTGTCGATATAAATATCCGGAGGGAGTAAGCGTGCGCAAAGATAATACGAAAGCAATGACTCATATTCCGCAGGACCTTGGTAAAATATCGACGAATAATTGTTATTTTTCTGATTTTGATCTGCATTTGATCCGTGAAGGGAATCATTTCAATCTGTATGACAAAATGGGAGCGCATCTTGTTGAGCGCAACGGAGTTAAAGGGGTTTGGTTCGCGGTATGGGCACCGAATGCCGAGTATGTTTCTTTGATCGCTGATTGCAACGGCTGGAATCGGATGGCAACGCCGTTGACTTGCCGTCAGGATGGATCGGGGGTCTGGGAAGGTTTTGTAGGGCATATTGGCCATGGCCAGTCGTACAAATATTATATCCGTACACAGCAGGGTTGGGAGCTTGAGAAGTCAGATCCGCTAGGGTTCCATTCGGAAGTGCCGCCAAAATCCGCATCGCTTGTATGGGATATTTCCTATGGGTGGAATGATCATGCGTGGATGTCCAGGCGTAAAGAAAATAATGCGTTAAATAAGCCGATCTCGGTGTATGAAGTACACCTGGGTTCCTGGATGCGCGTTTGTGAAGAAGGAAATCGTTCACTGTCTTATGTTGAGATGGCCGACAAGCTGGTTAATTATGTAAAAGAAATGGGCTATACTCATGTAGAATTTATGCCGGTCCTGGCACATCCTTTTCAGGGGTCCTGGGGTTATCAGACGATCGGTTTTTTTGCGCCGGCGTCTTTCTTTGGAGGCCCGCAGGATCTGATGTTTTTGATCGATCGTATGCATCAGAATGATATCGGGGTTTTTCTGGATTGGGTGCCATCGCATTTTCCGAATGATGGCCATGGGTTGTATCAATTTGACGGTACGGCGTTATATGAACATGAGGATCCCCGTAAAGGGTTCCATCCGGATTGGAAGAGTTCGATCTTTAATTACGGCCGCATGGAGGTGCGTAATTATCTAATTTCCAGCGCCTTGTTCTGGATGGATAAATACCATGTGGATGGCCTGCGTGTTGATGGCGTTGCGTCCATGTTGTACCTGGACTATTCCCGTGAAGAAGGCGAGTGGATCCCGAATTGTTATGGCGGACGGGAAAATCTGGAAGCGATTGATTTTATCACAACGTTGAATACGGCAGTGTACCGGGCTCATCCGGATGCGCTAATGATCGCGGAAGAGTCTACGGCCTGGACCAAAGTATCGAAACCGGTATTTGACGGCGGGCTTGGCTTCGGGATGAAATGGAATATGGGCTGGATGCACGATACGCTGGTTTATTTCTCGAAGGATCCGGTTTATCGCAAGCATCATCATGATCAGTTGACGTTTGGTCTCTTATATGCTTTTACAGAGAATTTCATGATGTCTTTATCTCATGATGAGGTGGTTCATGGTAAAGGCGCCTTATTGCGCAAAATGCCCGGTGATGACTGGCAGAAGTTTGCGAACCTGCGCCTGCTGTTCGGGTATATGTTCGGCCAGCCCGGCAAGAAATTGCACTTTATGGGCGGAGAGATGGGGCAGTGGGACGAGTGGAATTATGAGACGAGCATAGATTGGCATTTGCTGGAATGGCCGCCGCACAGGGGGGTTCAGAAGTGGATGAAAGACCTGAATGCGATATATCGTCGTGAGCCTGCGCTGTATCAGGATGATTTTAATTATACAGGGTTTGAATGGATCGATTGCGGCGATTGGGAAGGCGGTACGCTGTTCTTTCTGCGCAAGGGATATGATCCGGATGATACGATCCTGGTCTGTTGTAATTTAACGCCCGTGTTGCGTGAAAAGTACCGCGTGGGCGTACCGCGTCCGGGGTATTGGAGGGAGATCCTTAATTCTGATGGAGAAATGTACTGGGGTTCCAATAAAGGGAATGCGGGCGGAGTCATGTCGGAGCCTATGTCCGCGCATGGCCGTGAACATTCGCTGTTAATGACGCTGCCTCCATTGAGCGTGGTATATTTTAAAAGAGAGAAATAAGCAACAGGTTAAGGGCTGAAGGCGGTCGTATTGGGTTAGGTACCCTGCGGCCAGCTCTTCAGCCCAAATTTTTGCGGAGTATTTTCAGAAAAGTTTAATGGAAAGGATATTTTATGCGGCGGAAACAGGCAGGATTGATCGTTGGCTTTTTAGTGTCTGTGTTAGCGGGAGCTGTTCAGGCGGATGTGCAGGAGGCGGATTCAGCTATCAGCCAGGCTATTGTGTATCCTTCTTCAGCACGTGTGACGCGTACGGCTAAAGTTGAGCTGAAGCCGGGATTGCAAACGGTTCGGCTTAAGGGTGTCCAGGCACTTTTTGATGAGAATTCTCTTTCTGTTTCTGCCAAGGGGACGGCTCAGGTGAAGATCCTGGGGGCCGGGATCAAAAAAGAGTTCCTGACCCGCCCGTCGGATGAGCGCGTACGTGAGCTTCAGATAAAGATCCAGGCTGTGGATGATGCGCTGGCTGTACTGAAAGCGGAGACAGCAGTATTTGCGGAGAAGCGGGCTTTTCTGAATTCGGTCCGGCTTTTTACTGCGGGGCAGCTGCCGAAAGATCTGGCGACAAAAGTACCAACAGCAGATGAATTGAAGGCGACGATGGCTTTCCTGGAAGAGGGCACAAAAAGCCTGGAAGAGGGTCAGTTGACGGTAGGGATAGAGCAAAGAGAAAAGAATCTTGAGCGTCAAGCCTTGCAGCAGGAGTTGGGGCAGTTAATGGCGTCTTCGCGGAATGAGCAGAGGATCTTGTCGGTGGAACTCGAGTGTGAGCGGGCGGGAGACCTTATGATCGAAGTTGCTTATACGTTGAATGCGGTTGGCTGGTATCCGGTGTATGATGCGCGGGTTGAGTTTGATAAAGTCAAGGTGAACCTGAGCGCTTTTGCGGTTGTGCGTCAAACAACAGGAGAGGATTGGCAGGATGTCCAGTTGACATTGTCGACTTCCATGCCGTCGGTTGGCGGGCGTATGCCTGAACTGAACCAATGGTATTTGAGGCCACGACAGGTTCAGTCTATAATGAGAGCCGACGGAGGCCGGAGATCAAAATCAGCGAATTTGGAAGTAGTTTCCGACGCTTTGATGGATTCGGATAAATCTGCATCAATGATGGCGGCGGCTCCGCAGGCGGCTGAGATAGCTTATGCCAAGGCTGATGCGTCGGGTGTTTCATTGACGTATAAGGCGGCACGGCCGGTTACGGTCAAGTCTGACGGCAGCGAAGTGCGTGTACCGCTGAATGTGCAGACGCTGGATGCCTCGTTGCAGTATGCGGCGACTCCCAAATTGTCTACGTATGCGTATTTGAGATCATTAGTGACAAATAGCCCTGAAGAGCAGTTAATGGCGGGCCGGGTCAATGTTTTTCTTGATGGCACTTATGTAGGGAATTCCGATATTATTAAAACGATCCCGCCAGGGGCTCCGTTTGATCTTTATCTGGGGGTGGATGAAGGGGTTGGCGTAAAACGGGAGTTGATCGAACAAAAGAGCGATGATACCCTTATCGGGAATATTCCGTCACCAACGAAGAAAATCACGTATACTTATAAAATCACGGTAGAGAGCTTTAAGTCCAAGGCCGTTACAGTGAAAGTTTTCGACCAGATCCCGGTAGCGCAGGATGACAAGATCCGGGTGGTTAAAGTGATGCCCAGCTTAAAGCCGGATACGGAAATGTATCAAGATCGTGAAGGGGTATATTTGTGGACATTACAGGTGCAGCCGAAGGAAAAGAAGGAACTAACGCTTTCCTATGTAGTCGAGTATCCGAGAGAGATGAATATTGAGGGATTATAATGAATAAATTTGTTTGTATTCACGGTCATTTTTATCAGCCTCCGCGGGAAAATCCGTGGCTTGAAGAGGTCGAGCTGCAGGAATCCGCACATCCTTATCATGATTGGAATGAACGGATCTCCGCCGAGTGTTATGCCCGTAATGGCGCTTCGCGCATTCTGGATGCACAGGGGTATATTGTAGATATCATTAATACGTATTCCAAGATCAGCTTTAATATGGGCGCGACGCTTCTTTCCTGGATGGAGAAGAAAGATCCAGATGCGTATCAATCGGTGCTGGAAGCAGATCGTTTGAGCTGTGCCCATTTTTCGGGGCATGGTTCAGCCATGGCACAGGTGTATAACCACATGATCATGCCGTTGGCCAATATGCGGGATAAGCGTACGCAGATTATCTGGGGGATCCGTGATTTTGAGTCGCGGTTCAAGCGGGCGCCAGAAGGGATGTGGCTTGCCGAAACAGCGGTTGACCTGGAAAGCCTGGATATTCTGGCTGAGAACGGGATCAAATTTACCGTGCTCGCGCCGCATCAGGCTAAACGGGTAAGAAAGCTTTCTGATCGACGGACGTGGAATGAAGGGGATAGCGTGGCGATAGACCTGCGCCGGCCGTATCTTTGCCATTTACCTTCAGGGCGGACGATCGCATTATTTTTTTACGACGGCCCGATCTCGCAGTCAGTGGCGTTTGAAGGCGTGTTGCACAGCGGCGAAGCTTTTGCCAATCGTATCCTGGGCGCGCTTGATCTCAAGAGCAGTAAAAATCAGCTTGTTCATATTGCAACCGACGGAGAGTCCTACGGCCATCATCATAAATTCGGGGATATGGCCTTAGCGTATGCCTTGCACTATATTGAAAAGAACAAGCGCGCAACAGTAACGGTCTATGGGGAATACCTGGAAGGTAATCCGCCGGAGTATGAGGTGGAGATCGTGGAGGGGAGTTCCTGGAGTTGTGTGCATGGGATCGAACGCTGGCGCAGTGACTGCGGGTGTAATTCCGGAGGAAAACCCGGATGGCAGCAACAGTGGCGCAAGCCTTTAAGAGAGGCTCTGGATTGGCTGCGGGACCGTGTGGCGGTTTCTTATGAGCAGGAAATGAAACTTTTTACGGATGATCCCTGGAAGCTGAGGGATCTGTATATTCAGGTTGTACTGGACAGGTCGCGGCCGAATGTGGAGCGGTTTTTGACGGAATATATTCGTCCCGGCCTTGAAGAAAAGCAGAAGAACCATATTTTACGGTGCCTGGAGATTCAGCGGAACGCACAGTTGATGTATACCAGCTGCGGCTGGTTCTTTGATGATATTTCAGGGATCGAAACAGTGCAGATCATAAAATATGCCGCCAGGGTCATTCAGCTGGTACAGCGGATCTGTGAGCAAGACCTGGAGTTGGGATTTATCGAGATATTGGGAAAAGCGCATAGCAATGTGCCAGAAGCGAATAATGGCGCGCGTATTTACAAGCTCCGTGTTGAGCCTTCGATCGTTGACATTTTGCGTGTCGGCGCGCATTATGCGATGAGTTCGCTGTATCAGGATTATCCGAGAGAAGCTCAATTGTATTGTTTTACTGTTATTCGAAAAGCCTATGACCGTCAGACGATCGGCAAGCTGGCGATGGTGACCGGCCGTGCCCAGATCGTTTCGCAGATCACCTGGACAAGTTTTGAGGTCCAGTTTATGGTCTTGCATCTGGGAGATCACAGTTTTATTACGGGCGTGGAATACTTTAAGGATGAAGCTTTCTTTAATAAGATGCGCCAGGATGCCATGCAGGTATTCTCCGAGGGAGATATTCCGCGGGCCATTCAGGTGATCAACCGGTATTTCGGAACCAAGAATTTCTCATTATGGCATTTGTTCAAGCATGAACAGCAGACGATCTTTGAGAGCATTTTCGAATCGACCATGCGTGAGGTAGAAACGTCGTTCCGCCGGATTTACGATGACCATTATTCGCTGATCCGGATGATCAATGAAAATCACATGCCGCTGCCTAAAACCTTGTCGGGGGTGGTGGAATTTGTTGTTAACCGGGACATGACCCGCGTGCTGGAAATGCCGGATATTCCTGTTGAAACATTGCAACGGATGGCGCTGGAAGTTCAGCGTTGGTCTTTCAAGCGCGGCAAGGAACAACTGGATTTTGTGGGTGGGCATAAAGTCAATGAGATGATGGTGCAGTTTGCTCGGTCGCCTGAGGATATGGCTCTTCTGGAGAAGATCACAGAGGTGGTGCGCGTCTTGACAGGCCTGAAGTTCGATCTGGATTTCTGGAAAGCTCAGAATATTTATTATGCGATCAGTCAGTCCAGCGGCAGAGTGAAGAAAGCTCAAGCGGCGACTTCTCCGGGTGCGGACAGATGGGTCAAGCAGTTTCAGTCTTTGGGTGAATTGCTCAAGATCCGTGAGTATTAACAAGGGGCAAAGAAAGCGTTATGGCGGCAGGCGTTATTGATATAGGATCCAATACGATCAAGCTTTTAGTAGGGGAAACTTCCGACGGGGATATTATGATCCTCGAATCACTTAAGAATGTGGTCCCTCTTGGCCGTGCCACCTTCCTGAAGGGGAATATTTCCCAGGAATTGATCAATCATACGATCAATACCCTTGAGAAATACAGGAAGATCCTCAGGGAATATAATATTTCACAGGTCTTTGTGATCGCGACCACCGCGGTACGTGAAGCAAATAACCGGAATATTTTTGTGGATACGGTCTGGCGCAAGACCGGGTTCGAGATCGAAGTCTTGAGCGTGGGCGACGTTGTTTATTATATTGATGCGTATATTTCGCATAAACTCAAAGGTACCTATCCGGTACATAACAAAAACCTGCTGATCGCCGAGATGGGCGCCGGCAGCCTGGACATTTCCTTGTTGAAAAAGGGTTTTACGCTGATGAATACCGGGCTTGCGCTCGGGGCATTGAGGTTCAAGCAGCTGATCAGCGAGATCGACGGCACCAAGGAAGAGCTGGTGGAGTCGGTTGAGGAATATATTGAAAATGAGTTTATTTATCTTAAAACACGCCTGCCGCGGCTGCATGTGGATGACATATTCCTGATCGATGAGAATCAGGAATTGTTGAAAGCGATCCTGCCGAGCAAGAAGGTGTCCACTAATTTCTTTCAGTTCAGCGTTAGTGAAGTTGAGAAGATTGTGGCAGAGTTAATATTGAAGACCAATGAAGAGATCGCGCATGATTATGATATGACATTGGAAACGGCAGATGCCCTCCTGCCGTACATGATCGTCCTCAAAATGTTCTTCAAGATGACCGGTATTCCTCATGTGTATATTCTTGAAACGTCGCTGGCAGAGGCTGTTTTGGCGAACAAGGTGCTGGGGCTTGAATTGTCGAAAAGGTATAATAAATCAAATCAGCTGGTATCCGTCGCGCATTCTATTTGTGAACAATATAATGTGAATATTGAGCATTCCAAGCATGTGGCGCAGCTGGTTAAAACCTTGTATGAAGGCTTGGCTGAACAGCTTGGGCTGGAAGAACGGGATCTTTTATATTTAACATTGGCGGCGTATCTGCATGATATTGGAAAGTTTATTTCCAACCGGTCGCACCATAAACATTCGGAATATATTATCAGTTCATTGAATTTATTTCGTCTGACAGACGAAGAGATCAAAACGATCGCGTGTGTCGCCCGTTATCACCGCCGGGGAGATCCTCAAAAGTCGCATCTGGTTTACAGCAGCCTGTCGGAAGACCGGCAGATCGCGGTACAGAAACTGGCATCGTTGCTGCGAATGGCTAATGCGCTGGATCATTCACATCGGCAAAAAGTGAAGGCGGTCAAGATCCTGCACGGGGATACGGATAATATTGCTTTACAGGTGGATTGCAAGGCGAATTTTCTGTTGGAAAAGAATGATTTTCTTGAAAAAAAAGAGTTGTTTGAGCGGATCACGGGCAGCCGTATTCGCCTGGTTATTAATGAGAATTTTTAAAAAGGATCTATGCCGGAAGCTGCATTGAATGAAAAAGACCGTTTTATTCACAGAGACTTAAGTTGGCTTTTATTCAATGAGCGTGTCCTGGAAGAGGCGGCTGAAGCGGAGAATCCGCTCCTGGAACGAGCAAGGTTCCTGGCTATTTTTGCCAGCAATATGGATGAGTTCTTTATGGTCCGTGTCGCCGGGTTGAAAAGGCTTCTGGACGCGCAATATAATCGTGAAGATATTTATGGATATTATCCTCAGGACGTTTTTCGTCAGGTCAGGGACAAGGCGTCAAGGCTGTTTGAAAAGCTTTATACCCTGTACGAAGACCAGCTGAAACCGGGCCTGGCCGCGAGAAACATTTTTATCAGGCATGTGAATGACCTTAATTCCGATCAGCAAAAATTTCTTAAACGCTTCTTTGATTCAACGCTGTATCCGATCATTACGCCAATGGCGATCGATCAGGGGCATCCTTTTCCTGTGTTGGCGTCCAAGACGCTGGCGTTCGCCGTGCATTTGACCCGTAAGGAGCTCACGCATCTGGCGGTGATCCCGGTACCCTTGAGCATTCCCCGGCTGGTTAAATTACCTTCGGCCAAGGATGCGTTTGAATTTATCCTGATCGACGAGATCATTCGGGATAATTTGAAGAGTTTCTTTCGCGGTTATGAGATTACCGGCGCGTCACTGTTCCGTTTGATCAGGGATAGCGAGCTTTCGGTTGATGAAGAATTTTCGCCTAATCTTCTTTTATCCATTGAAGAAGAGATCAAGAAACGCCCGCGCGCCAAAGTTGTTCAGTTGACTATGGAGAAATCCTGCCCTGAACCGCTTCTGGATGCCGTGATGGACGCGGCGGGCTTCTTCAAGGATGAAGTGACGTGCATTGAAGGCGAGATTGACCTGACTTTTCTGTTTAAACTGGTCGAACAGGCCGGTGGAACGGCGCTGTCTTTCCCAATGTATATTCCGGCAAAAATGAAGTACGATAATATCTTTGAACGGATCAAGGAAGAAGATTTTATTCTGCATATGCCGTACCAGTCTTTTCAGCCGACCGTAGATCTGATCGCGTCGGCATCCGTTGATCCGGATGTATTGGCGATCAAGATGACCCTCTACCGGGCGAGCGAAGATTCGGAGATCATTTCGGCGTTGAAAGCGGCGGCTAAGAACAAGAAGCAAGTGACGGTGCTGGTGGAGATCAAGGCGCGTTTTGACGAAGAGCGCAATATTGGCTGGGTGCGGCAGTTGGAGGAAGCGGGCTGTTATGTGATTTATGGCATTGCCGGCATGAAGATCCATTCCAAGATCGCCTTGATCGTGCGCAAGGAGGAGAATCGTACGCGCAGGTATGTGCATTTATCGACGGGAAATTATAACGAGAAAACAGCGCGGGTATATACCGATATCGGCTATTTTACCGCGAATGATGATTTTGCCCGTGATATATCGGATGTCTTCAATGTTATTTCAGGGTATTCCCAGCCGGCACGTTGGAAAAGGGTTATTTCCTCGCCGTACGACCTGCGGGAGTACTTTTTTGAGATGATCGACAAGGAGATCGAGTTTCAGCGGAAATACAAGAATGGTTTTGTGTTCGCTAAAATGAATTCACTGGAAGATGTCCGGATGATCGACAAGTTGTATGAGGCTTCACGTGAGGGGGTCAAGATCAATTTGATCGTGCGCGGTATTTGTGTTCTGATACCGGGGGTTCCCGGTTTGAGCGAGAACATTACGGTTAAAAGTATTGTCGGCCGTTTTCTGGAGCATAGCCGGATCTTTCTGTTCAATAACAATTCTGAATACAGGGTTTTTTTATCATCAGCCGACTGGATGAGCCGTAATCTTGACCGTCGGATCGAGCTTTTATTCGAGATTCATCGAGGTGAACTGAAAGAGCAGCTGCGGTCTGTCCTGGAGAATACCTGGCGGGATAATCAGCGGTCGAGGGTATTATTGCCGCAGCGGACGTATTCGTTCATTAAAGCGGATGAGGATGTTTTTAATGCACAGGAATTTTTTATTAAGAAATATACTTGAATAAGGGTAACTTCATGAATGAACAGATCTTTTTTAGCCGGCTGGTGGAGAAATATATTGCGGCTGTAGAGATTGAGGTGAAAGGCGTCCGCAAAGCGAAGGATATTGAGCATTTGCACCGGATGCGCGTGAGCTTGCGCCGCCTGAAAAGCACACTTTCGGACCATAAGGAAACAGTGGCTCTGCGGGAATATCAGGCGGCTGTAACCAATATTAAACGCCTCCTGAGATCTCTCGGCCAGGCACGGGATATTGATACAAAAATATCTTTTTTGACAGAATTGGCCGCCAGTCCTGAGGGCATGAAATTCAGGGAAGGGATCTTTGAGATCATTGATGAGCTTCGCGAAGATCGCGGAGAGATCCAGCCGCGGATCTGCAAGGATCTGTCGCGGCTGCATCAGCATCAGGTTTTCAAGTCCATCCGCCGCCTTAAGCCTTCATTGAATGAAACAGGGGTTACCCTGGATGAGTGGGCGAAGAACAATGTCCTGGAACGGTTGGAGAAGATGTTCAGCCTGGAGCCGTATGTGCGTAAGCCGGCTTGTGTGAAAGAGCTTCATGAAATGCGTATTGCGGCCAAGAACTTGCGCTATACACTGGAGAATTTTGAATGCTTGTATGGCTCGAAGGTTAAATCTTTCATTGCTGCGGCGATGAAAGTTCAGCGTGCTTTGGGAGATATGCATAATTTTGATGTTTGGCTCGGCCTTATTCGAATATTGAAAGACAGCTCAGGGCGTGACGCGTCATTCCGCAGGACGGTTAATTTCTTGAATGATGAGTGTACCCGCCGTCGAGCTGATGCCCATGATCGTTTTGTGAAGCTCTGGAGCGAGCTCAAGAAACAAAAAACCTGGGCGCGGTTAAGTTTCTTTACGCTCGACCGGTCATGAGAGTAGCCTTGATCGCCGATGTTCATGCCAATTTTCCTGCCTTACAGGCGATCCTTGCGGATGCTTCCCGAAAAAAAGTTGATGAATACTGGAGTTTAGGGGATATGGTGGGTTATGGCCCTTTTCCGAATGAAGTGATCGCTTCCCTGCGCCAGGTATGTGCTCGTCATATTGCAGGTAATTATGATATTAAATGCACATCGCAAGATCATGTGGAGCGGATGAAAGCGGCGGGCAAGGATAAAGACAAGATATTTTCATTTGAATGGACATTGAATACGCTGTCGGTCGAGAATCAAGTGTTTATTCAGCAGTTGCCTGAGACCGATCAGGTTGATATCGCTGGGCAGAGCCTTATGCTGGTCCACGGCTCATCCTTTGCGATCGATGATATCCTGACGCCGCGGTCTGCGGCGGAAAAGTACCGGTCGCTGGCGGCCGATGCTGTTCGCCGAAAGGCGCATACCGTTGTCTTTGGGCATACGCATGAATACGTGGATCGGACGGTGGATGGAGTCCGGTTTATTAATCCTGGCGGTGCCGGGCGTTCATTTGATGGAGACCCCAGGACGTCTTATTGTATTATTGAGATCAAGAATGGAATGATCACGGTTGAGCGGTATCGGCTGGAGTATTCTTTGGACGCTTCGGTGGGAATAATGCGGGACAAAGGTTTTCCGGAGAGGTTGATCAGCACCTTGATCGAGGCGCGCAGCCTGGAAGAGATCGACGGGTTGAAGCGAGAATCTGTTGAAGGCCTTTTAGCGGCAGCGATAGAGTTAGCCAAGAGTTTGCAGTCCAAAATGGGGCATTCGGTTCAGGTTGCGCGGCTGGCCTTGCAATTGTTCGATGATTTGGCTGAATTCTATGGATTGGGCTGGCGGGAACGGGCTTTACTGGGTACAGCGGCTTTATTGCATGATATCGGCTGGATCTATGGGCAAGAGGGCCATCATAAAGCCTCCAGGGATTTGATCCTGAAAGACAGTACATTGCCATTGAATCTTCGGGAGCGCAGCATGGTTGCGTTGATCGCCCGGTATCACCGCAAGTCATTGCCAGAAGGGTCTCATAAGGGGTATAAAGATCTGACGGCTTATGAGAAAGAACTTGTAAGCCTGTTAGCCGGACTTTTGCGTATTGCCGATGGCCTGGATTGTACGCATACCGCGCGTGTAGCGGAGGTCAGCGCTGTGATCAGCCGTGTCCGGATGACGCTTTCGGTTAGACCTGAGCCAGGAGTGAAGGGTTTCGTTGAGATCCAGACTGCTCAAGAAAAAAGTGATCTTCTCCGCTTCATTTATGGCCCTGATATCCTTATCAAGAAAAAGAATTTATGAACGCAGAGACGGAAAGTCTGTGATAGAATTGCGCCATGGATAAGAAATTCTTTATAGGTATTGATATTGGTGGAACAAAGATATACGGAGCGCTCGTGCGCCCGTGTGGTGAGATCGTACATTCGCTGAAAGCGGCTACTCCCCCGAAGGCGACGGCCGGCGCTATTCTTGCGGCTCTGCATAAGGTGATTAAAGAGCTTTTAAAAGAAGCGGCGATGCCGGTTAGCTGTGTGTTGGGCATTGGGGTTGCTGTTCCGGGCGTTGTGGATAGCAGTGGAAGGGTTGTTATAACGCCGAATATTTCCTTGAGCGGTACAGAGCTCAAGAAGATCCTGATCAAAACATACCGCATGCGCGCCGCTGTTGGCAATGATGTTAATTTTGGTGTAATGGGTGAGCGCTGGCTTGGCGCCGGACGCAGGGCAGATTCAATCGTAGGAATATTTCCCGGAACGGGTGTGGGCGGCGGCATTATCGTTGGCGGACACTTACTGGAAGGCGCGCAGGGAGCGGCGGCGGAATTGGGACATGTAATAGTGCATCCCAAGGGGCCGAAATGCACCTGCGGCAATAGCGGGTGTCTTGAGGCGTTGGCGGGGCGTTGGGCCATGGAGCGGGATATTCGCGCGGCCGTAAAGGGTGGTGAAGCGTCCCTGATCGCGGATATTGCCGGTAAGGGGCTGTCACAGATCAAAAGCGGTGCGTTAAAAAAAGCGCTGCAGGCCAAAGATCCGTTAGTTACCCGGGTCGTCCGCAAGGCGGCAGAAGCATTGGCGTCGGCCTGCGTGTCATTCAATCATATCTTTAATCCGGAGGTCTTTATTTTTGGCGGCGGGGTGATCGAGGCGTGCGGAGATTATATTTTACCGGTTATTGAGAAAGCGCTGCAGCACGATCCTTTCTTTACCAAGTTGAATCCACCCAAAGTTCTCGCGTCTAAACTAGGTGATGATGCGGTTATGCTGGGGGCAGTCGCGATGGTCCGTCAGCAATGCGATCTTAAAGAGTTGAAAGATCTTTCGTATTATCCCAAAGTACAGATCGTGTCGGCGGGCAGGGTGAGAGTGAAAGGTGAAGTGCTGAGCGGTGCGTTCTATATTCGCGCGGATGGCAAGGTTAAAGTTCCAGGAGATCTGATCCCGTCACATTTAACGGATGATGAGTTGGATGATATTTGCAAGAAAGGCCCGGACGTGCTGATCGTTGCCTGCGGTCATAAGAAATCAGCTGAATTCTCGGCGATGGCGTTGAAATATTTACGCAAGAAGAAAATATTACCTTGCGTTCTTCCGATGAGAGATGCTGTCCGGAAATACAATATATCGCAAGATCGTCGTGCGATCTTATTTCATATATAATCATTCTTGCATACAGAGACGGGAAGTTTCTGTTTTTGCAAGAAACCGTTTTCTTAAAAACCCTTCAGAAGCAGGGTTTTCCTGATTTTATCATATATACTCTCCCTATAGGCAGGGGGGATGGATTCTCTGTCCTGAGGAGGATTTCGGTATTTTCCCGATATTTTGCCCGGTAAGAAGGTTGGGCGCGAGATGCGGGGTTGTCAGGTAAACCTTCCTCAAAACGAATCCACCAAACTCGTTGTGTTGTGCCTTGCCAACCTGGTGACCCCCGTATTTTTTTACGGTGAGCCTCCCTTCTAATTTAATAGAGGGAGGCTTGTTTCTTTAAAGGATAGAAAGAGATAGCGCTTATTGTCCGCGCAGTTTCAGCAGGGCTTGAGTGTAATGCTGGACTCCCGCAAGGTCATTCTGACGCCGGGCTATTTCAATCAGGACATTGAGCGTATAATCGCGTTCATTGGCGTAGTCAAAGTATTGTTCCATGATCCGGCGGGCATTGGCGTAATCGTTCTTATCCAGGTAAAGCTGGGCGAGTGATGTGTAGGAGAAAATAAAGTTCCGTTGCAGGGCGATCGCTTTTTCGAAATAAGCGATCCCTTCTTCCCGGCGGCCCGCGCCTTTGTATAAATTTCCGAGATTGTGAAAAGCCACAGCATTAGAAGGGTCAAGCGCGATCGCCATTTTGTAGGTCGTTTCGGCTTTTTCCGGTTGAGCATGTTCGGCATATTCCATTCCCAGGTTATTGATGACGCGGTAACTGTGCGGTGCCGTAAGGAGCAGTTGTTCATAAAAATTGACAGCTGTACGCCAGTCGAAGGTGCGCCAGAGGCTGCGCCCGGCGAATATAACCAATATAAGGATTAAAATACTGGCGGCGATCGGCTTGTTCTTTACAGGGATCTGGTTTTTGAGCGTCAGGAAGATGGCGAGCCAGGCCCCGATCAGCGCTGTATACAGGAAGTGTTCATAAAGAATGGCATTGATCACAACGATCAGGTTGGATGTTGGAAGGATGCTGATCAAGAACCAGAGAAGGGCAAAGCTGATCAAAGGCTGTTTAGTCCAGGATCGGATAATGCCGTACACAAGTGCAGTGAAGACGGCCCCTCCGAAGAAGACGTCAGGGGTCAGAAAGTTTGCCGAGGGTTGAATGACACGTTCAACGCGCAGGTCATGGGGGATAAAGAGAAGGCCCGTGTAGGTCGTGAGCGTCTGAAAGAAAGAAGCGAGGCGCAAGCCCGTGTTCGCTGTAAAAGAAGTGGACTCATTATAAAAATTGAATGAGTTTGAGAAATTAAGTACGGTGGCGCGCAAGATGAGATAGCTGCCGGCAATCCCGATAAATGCCCAAAGGCCTTTGAGCGTGCGCCAGGCTTTCAAGAAGAATGGCGCGGCAGCCTGGAGGATGAAGAATTCAGCCAGTGCCAGGTATCCGACGAGCAGGATCCCTGTTTCTTTGGACATAAGAGCGAGCGGGTAAAGGGCGAGAGAGACCCACCACCAGCGGCGCTGGCGGTTTCTTTTAGCGCGAGTATAATAATACAAGCTGGTGAACATACAGGAGACAGCGAGCGCATCACCCATGCTGTTGGGATAGACCACAGATTCTGTTTGTACCGGGTGGATAATAAAGATCATGGCACACAGAAAGGCGAGGGTTCTGTGGGTAAGCAGGACATCGAAAGCTTTGAAAAGCATCACGCCGGCGAGGGTGTGAAAAAAGATGCTGACGGCATGCCAGCCGGGAACCCAATCAGCCCAGAGGTGCCATTCGATCGCGAATATGATCTGCAGGAGCGGCCGCCAGTAATTACTGACCAGATGAGCGCCGGCGATCAGATTATCCGTAAAGAAATGGGGCCAGAATTTCCAGTCCTGGATGTATTGGTTCTTGAGGATGAAATCATCGTCATCCCAGAACATTTCGTTCGGCAGGCAGTTAACGTATACGATCACACCGGCCAGTATCAGAATAAGGATGGCCGCAGATGGTTTTTGGATCAGGCGTCTAATGTGTTGAAACCACGGAGCCATAAGACCTGGTTAATGTTGGTTCGCCGTTAAACGACATGAACTTATTGACACCCTATTGAATGCGATTATTATAAATCGATATGCAGGCTGTCAAAATCCTTTTATGTTTCATTTTTTGTTTGTCTCTGATGGGCTGTGACCGGCTTTATGCGGTCTTGCATAAACCTGGCGGAGAAGAGCGCGCGAATCTCGGGGCGTTTGAATTCAATGAATATAACGCCAGGGTTGAAGAGGTACAGAAGATCCTGAAGGGGTTTGGTTATAATATTGGCCGGCCAGATGGAAAGTTCGGCGCGTCCACTCGTGAGGCTGTTGCGAAGTTCCAGGCAGATGAAGGGATCAAGGTGACCCGGTTTGTGGATAAAGCAACCTGGGGATTAATGCAAGGTTATGTGCAAGGGCCGCTCTTTAAAGAGGGGGCCGTGAATATACGCGCGGTTCAGAAGGCTTTAGCCAGGGCAGGCTTCCCGGCGGGGAAAGCTGACGGCCAATGGGGTAAGCGTACGCATCAGGCGATCAAGCAGTTTCAGGCATCACAAGGCCTTGCGGATGACGGTTATCTGGGGTTAAAAACGATCAAGGTTTTACAGTCCTATGCGGCTAAGCCGCCTGCATCGGCTGTGCCTGTAGAGTCAGATGGCGCCGGCAGCGGGAATAATTAAATAACGGAGAGCAGAATGGCGAAGGTCAGAAAAGCCCTTTCTTCAGAGGACGAACTTCTTATCTTGCGCAGGATCGTTGATATTACAACTTCCGAGACGGATCTGGAAGGTGTGTTGGGCGAGATCGTTAAGGTGGCTTTGGATATGGCGCCGGCGGATTCGGTATTTGTATATTTGTTCGATGAGGCGAACAAGAACCTGGTATTGCGCGCGTCGAAGACTCCTCACAAGAAAGAATTGGGGAATGTGGCGCTTAAGGTCGGTGAAGGGTTGACGGGCTGGGTTGCCAAGAATGTCAAGCCGCTGGCGATCAAGGCGAATGCCTATAATGATCCGCGCTTTAAGGCTTTTGATGTTCTGCCGGAAGATCATTATGAAGCTTTCCTTGCGGTGCCGATCGTATATAAAGGGAAAGCTGTTGGCGTTATTAATTTGCAGCATAAGAAACCTTTTGATTTTCCTGTGGAAGTGGTCGATCTTCTGGGGATGGCGGCGCGGCAATTGGGTGGAGTTGTGGAACATGCCCGTTTATTCAGTGACACCCGGCAAAAAGCTGTGCAGTTCGACAGCCTGGTCAAGGTCAGCCGATCGATCATATCGGAAAAGTATCTGGAGGAGATCCTGAGCCTGATCGTTATTGTGACCGCGGAGATGCTGAATTCCAAGATCTGTTCGGTTATGCTGTTGGATGCGAAGGGCCTGGAATTGACGATCAAGGCAACGCAGAGCCTGAGTGATGAATATAAAAAGAAACCGAACCTGAGGGTGGACTCCAGTTTGATCGGTGAAGTGGTTAAAACCCTGCGTCCATTGATTGTGGAGGATGTGCGTAAGGAAACGCGGTATTTTTATCGTGAGCTGGCGGTTAAAGAAGGGTTAAGTTCAATGGTGGCGGTCCCGATGGTCGTGAAAGACCGGGCGATCGGTGTGATCAATGTGTATACCAAAGAACCGCATGTATTTTCTTCCGATGAAGTCGGGATCCTTCAGGTAGTGGCCAATCAGGCGGCGGCGGCGGTATTGAACACCCGTTTGATGGAAGAGGCATTAAAGTCCAAAGAAGCGCTGGAAACGCGCAAGATCGTCGAGCGGGCGAAAGGCATTTTGATGAAGATGAATGATCTTTCGGAGGAAGCGGCCTATAAAATGATCCATAAAAAGAGCATGGATTCCTGCCGGACCATGAAAGAAATTGCGGAATCGATCGTGCTGATGGCAGATTTCCAGAAGAAAGCCTGAGAATCCCTCTATTTTTTATAGTTGACAAGTTTTGGCTGAGGGATATACTTTGTTGGATTAAAAGCGGGATAGCGTGCAAATGAACAAAGCAGGGCATTGACGTCCTCTTTCGAAAATTGTCTTTTCGGAAGAGGATTTTTGATTTTAGAGGGGCTCAGGGGAGTATTTAAATAACAGGAGGATTGATTATGGCAGCAAAGAACACCAAAAAGGTGGTCAGCGCAGTCGAAGCCATGTACGGCGAGAATGTGTTCGGCCTGAATGTTATGCAAAAGATGCTTTCAAAGAAGGCGTTTGACTCTTTGAGCAAGACAATGAATGAAGGCGGTGCGCTGGATCCGGCGATCGCGGGTGAAGTGGCGGGAGCCATGAAGGCCTGGGCGGTTTCCAAGGGCGCTACGCATTTCTGCCATTGGTTCCAGCCTTTGACCGGTACTACGGCCGAGAAGCATGATTCGTTTATTTCTCCGGATGGCCAGGGCGGCGTTAAGATGGAGTTTTCTGCGAAAGAATTGATCCAGGGTGAGCCGGATGCTTCTTCTTTTCCTTCTGGCGGTTTACGCGCTACGTTTGAAGCCCGTGGTTATACGGCCTGGGATCCAACCAGTCCTGCTTTTATTAAAGAAGGCCAGGAAGGCGCAACTTTGTGTATTCCGACAATTTTCTGCGGTTATCACGGAGAGGCTCTTGATAAGAAAGCGCCCCTTCTTCGTTCGATCGCCGCATTGGCCAAACAGATGGGCCGTGCTGGTAAGTTATTCGGTGTGAAGTCGGCCGCCAAGGCGTACGTGACTTTAGGGCCAGAGCAGGAATATTTCCTTATTGACAAGGAATTTTATAATGCCCGTTTGGACCTTGTTCAGACAGGACGTACCCTGTTCGGCCGTAAGCCGGCGCGCCATCAACAGATGGAAGATCATTATTTTGGTGCTATTCGTCCGCGGATCCTGGCGTTCATGGAAGAGCTTGACCAGACACTTTGGAAATTGGGGATGCCGGCGAAAACGCGTCATAATGAAGTGGCTCCGGCACAGTTTGAGCTCGCACCGATCTTTGAGCGGTTGAACCTGGCGGTTGATCATAATATGATGTGTATGGATGTTATGAAGCAGGTCGCGGATAAGCATGGCCTGGCTTGTTTGTTGCACGAAAAACCGTTCGCCGGTGTGAATGGCTCGGGTAAACATAATAACTGGTCCGTTGTTGGTACAGATGGTAAAAACTGGTTGAATCCGGGTTCTAATCCGCATGAGAATGCGAAGTTCCTTTTCACGCTTTGCGCGATCATCAAGGCGGTTGATGAGAATGCGGCCCTGCTGCGCGCAACGGTAGCGTCTCCTGGCAATGATCATCGTTTAGGGGCTAATGAAGCTCCTCCGGCGATCATTTCTGTGTTCCTTGGGGATCAGCTGTCGGATATTATCGATCAGTTAGAGAAGGGCGAACCGAAGGCCGCGAAGAGCGGCGGTACGATTCAGATCGGTGTGGACGTTATTCCTACATTGCCGCGTGATGCTACCGATCGTAATCGCACTTCACCATTCGCGTTCACGGGTAATAAATTTGAATTCCGCGCGCTTGGCTCTAACATGAGCCCTTCGGGCGCGAATGTGGCGCTGAATACGATCGTAGCCGACGCGCTGGATGTTATGTGTACACAGCTTGAGGCTGATGTGAGAGCGAAGAAGGATTTTAACAAGTCTCTTCAGGCGATCTTTCAGGCGATCATCAAGAAGCATAAGCGTGTTCTTTTTAACGGCGATAATTATACTGAAGAGTGGCATAAGGAAGCAGAACGCCGCGGCTTGCCGAATTTCAAGACTACGCCGGAAGCGTTGCAGGTTTTAGAGGATGAATCAACGGTCAAGTTGTTTGAAAAACATTCTGTTTTTTCAAAGAAAGAACTCTTATCCCGTTATGAGATCTATATGCATAACTACAAGAGCGTTCTGTCTTATGAAGCGGAATGTGCCAGGACGATCGCGTCAACGCAGATCTATCCGGCCGCAATGGAGTATCAGGCGGCTTTGGCGGCAACAGTGACGGCCGTGGAAGGTGTTGGTTCCAAGGCGGCTTCGGCCAAGAAGCTTTTGTCCCAGGTGACCAAGTTATCCGATGACCTGGCGGCGGGTATTGCAGCGATCGAAGCGGCGCTGGATTGTCATTGCACCGACAAGATGAAAGCCGCTATGCTGCAGACGCGCGCGGCCGCGGATGAGCTTGAAGGGATCGTGCCGTCGGATCTATGGCCTCTGCCAACGTACGCAGAGATGTTATTCTTGTATTGAAGAAGTAGAGAGCTGAACGTTGATCAAGGAAGGGGAGACCCGGTCCGTACATGCAGGCTGTAAAGGGCTGACGCGCGTAGGGGCAGGATATCCCCTTTCTTGTTTTTCATACGGGTTTAACAATTATAAGGGCGGTATGATATGATAATGTTTCTTAAGCATGTTGAAATTGAAGGCCCTGAGGCACTGGGAAGTTTCTTCATTGAACAAGGATATGCCATGAAGGTGATCGACCTTCATCAGGGTCATCGTCTGCCGGACAGCGTTCGGGATATTGATGCTGTTATTCCATTGGGCGGGCCGATGAATGTGTATGAAGAGGAGCAATATCCTTTTTTGAAAGAAGAGGATGTTTTTTTAAAAAAGGTGCTGGCGGCGCGCGTTCCGGTTTTGGGGATTTGTCTCGGGGCTCAATTGCTCGCCAAGGCGTCCGGTGGAAAGGTTGTTCGTTCTCCGGAGACGGAGATCGGCTGGTTCACGGTAGATTTGACTCGCGAGGGATCAGGAGATCCTTTATTGGCCGGAATTCCGTCACCGCTTGAGGTGTATCAGTGGCATGGGGATATGTGTATTCCGTCGAAAGAGTCGGTTGTTTTGGCGTCCTCTGCGGCTTGTCCGGTGCAGGCTTTTCGTTATGGGTTTAATGCGTATGGGCTTCAGTTTCATATGGAGATCACGGATCAAAGTATTCGGGATTGGTCGGCAGACTTTTCAGTCAAGAAACAGGGTGAACGAGCGGCCATGCTTGAGCGCTATGCCGGGATAAAAGGGTCTTTTCATCAGAGCGGAAGGCTTGTTTGTGAAAATTTTCTTAAGATCATAAAGGCGACATGAACATTCGGATCGCACTGGCACAGATCAATATAATTGTTGGGGACCTGCAGGGAAACGCGAACAGGATCCTGCAGTCTTCTATGGACGCCAGGGCGCGTGGAGCGGACCTGGTGATCTTTCCCGAGTTGACAGTTACCGGATATCCGCCGGAAGACCTTTTGCTGAAAGATCATTTTATTAAGGGCAATGTTAAAGCGCTTCAAATGATTGCCCGCCGGATCCGGGGAATTACGGCGATTGTAGGTTTTGTGGATCCGGCTCACCGGGGAGTCCTTTATAATGCCGCGGCGGTTATAGCAGACGGAAAGGTGCGCGGCATTTATCATAAACAGGCATTACCGAATTACAGTGTGTTTGATGAGAAACGTTATTTTACACCGGGCCAGGGATTTCAGCTGTTTATGGTGAAAGGGTGCAGGATAGCCGTGAATATTTGTGAAGATGTTTGGGTTGACGGCGGTGTTTATCGGGAGCAGGCTAAAGCCGGGGCGGAGTTGATCGTGAATATTTCCAGTTCGCCGTATGAGTTTGGCAAGAGAGAAGGCCGGGTCCGGTTGATCTCCCGGCGTGCACGGGAGACAGGGGTTGTGTGGGCTTATGTCAATCTGGTGGGCGGGCAGGATGAACTGGTCTTTGACGGTTCCAGTCTGGTGGTGAATGCGAAAGGAAAAGTGATAGCGGCAGGCCTTCAGTTCAAAGAAGATCTTTTGATCTGTGACCTTTCGGCAGGCAAAGCGCAGCCGTTTCCCGTCAAACTTGATAGTACCCGGGAAATGTATGAGGCGGTTCTTTTAGGCACGCGGGATTATATTCAGAAAAACGGGTTCAGAAAAGTCTTGATCGGTCTTTCCGGCGGGATAGATTCAGCCCTGGTGGCCGCGATCGCTGTGGATGCGGTGGGGCGCGAGAATGTTATTGGTATTTCCATGCCAACGCGGTTTAATGCTAAAGCGACGCGGAAGGATGCTGTGCGGCTCGCCCGGAATCTGGGGGTAGTTTTTCATGAGATCCCGATTGAGCCGATCCTGGATGTTTTTCTGAAGACGTTGGCGCCGTATTTCAAGGGCTTGCCTTCCGGGCTGGCGGAAGAGAACCTGCAGGCGCGTATTCGCGGAAATCTGCTGATGGCGTTCTCGAACAAGTTCGGTTGGCTGGTGCTGACGACAGGGAACAAGAGTGAAATGGCGACGGGATATTGTACTCTTTACGGAGATATGTCCGGCGGGTATGCGGTTATTAAAGATATATTGAAGACAAAAGTATATGAGCTTTGCGCGTATATTAATCAACGGGCCGGAAAAGAAGTGATCCCCGGCTCGATCATTGCCCGTGCGCCTTCGGCAGAGCTTCGCCATGGCCAGAGGGATCAGGATTCCCTGCCTCCTTATGCGGAACTCGATGCTCTCTTGACTCTGTATGTAGAGGATCATCAGGGGCTGGAAACCATGGCCAGATCTTGCGGGGATATACAAACGGCCAAGCGGGTGACGGAGTTGGTGGATAAGAGCGAATATAAGAGACGCCAGGCACCGCCGGGCGTCAAGATTTCCAAGCGGGCATTCGGCAAGGACTGGCGGCTGCCGTTGACAAACAGATATAAGGCGGTTGAGTGAAACTTTCAGTTATTATTCCTGTTTATAATGAAGAACAGACCGTGGTGAGGGTGATCAATGAGGTGAAGGCCGTTGAATTACCTTTAGGGATCGATCGGGAGATCATTGTCGTGAATGATGGGTCAACGGATCGAACAGCTGGCGCTCTAGGGCGCTTTGACGGAGACAGGTACGTCAGGATCTTTTTTCAACAGCCGAATCAGGGAAAGGCCGCAGCTATTCGGCGAGGGTTGAAAGAGTCTACGGGAGATTTGATCCTTATTCAAGATGCCGATCTGGAATATCAGCCGTCCGAGTATCCTTTGCTGCTTTCTCCTATATTAAAAGGCGAGGCGGATGTTGTTTATGGGTCCCGGTTCAAAGGAAGCATTGAAATGATGGAGCCGGTGAATCGCGCGGCGAATATTTTTTCAAATGTGGTTTTTAATGTGTTGTTTGGTACAGGGCTGACAGATATTAATACATGTTACAAGTTATTTTGCGCGCGAAATATTCGTTCTCTGGATATTGAATCATCTCATTTTATGTTTGAAACAGAAGTGACGGCTAAGCTGGTACGTAAAGGTGTGAAGATCGTGGAAGTGCCTATTCGGTATCGGGCGCGTTCTGTTCGTCAGGGCAAAAAGATTAATGGGTTGAAGGCTTTAGCGATGTTTTGGGGGATCGTCCGGTATCGTGTTTCTAAAATATAGGTTACGGATCCTGTTGTTCCGGCTGTCCTTGCAGTCGGGTTCTGGTTAAGAAAAAACAGTTGCTTTTAAATAAAGCAAAGCATAAAATAGTCGCCCTTATAGCAAATAAACTGGAGTTTATCTCATGAATACAGGCGGGCTGCCTCCTAAACAGGGGTTGTATGATCCTCAATTTGAACATGATGCGTGTGGTGTTGGTTTTATAGCCGATATCAAGGGTCGCAAGACGCATGATATTGTGCGTCAGGGGATAAAGATCCTCGAAAATCTAGCTCATCGCGGGGCGTGCGGATGTGACCCTTTAACAGGGGATGGCGCAGGTATTTTGCTGCAGATGCCGGATGCTTTCCTGCGTAAATCGGCCCAGGCCTTGAATATGAACCTTCCGTTGGAAGGAGATTACGGCTGCGGCATTGTTTTTCTTCCTTGTGAAGTCTCTGAACGCAATACGGTTGAAGAATGGTTTGAACATATTATTCATGAGGAAGGGCAGAAGCTGCTGGGCTGGAGGGATGTTCCTCATAAGAGTGAAACGATCGGCCGTGTAGCGCGGTCGGTTGAGCCGGCGTTCAAGATGCTTTTTATCGGGCGTGGGCCGGCGACAGCGCCGGATGCCTTTGATCGTAAGCTGTATGTGATCCGCAAGCGTATTTCAGATAAAGTGAATGCTTCCGCGATCAGACAGAAGAGCTTTTTTTATGTGTGTTCGTTGTCGTCTAGGACGATCGTGTATAAAGGCCAGCTGATGGCCGAGCAAGTAGATACGTTTTTCAGCGACCTGGCTGATGAGAGCATGGTTTCTGCTCTTGCGCTGGTCCATTCGCGCTATAGCACGAATACTTTTCCAACGTGGGGGTTAGCGCATCCGTATCGGTTTATTGCCCACAACGGTGAGATCAATACATTGCGCGGGAATGTGAATTGGATGCGAGCGCGGGAGAAACAGTTCATTTCCGATATTTTTGGTGAAGATATTCATAAGGTGCATCCGGTGGTTGAGCCTGGCGGGAGCGATTCGGCCAGTTTCGATAATGCGCTGGAGTTGCTGGTCTTGGCCGGCCGGCCTTTGCCGCATGCCATGATGATGATGGTGCCTGAGGCGTGGTTGGGCAATGAAGAGATGTCGCCTGAGAAAAAAGCATTCTATGAGTATCATGCCACACTGATGGAGCCTTGGGATGGCCCGGCGTGTATTTGTTTCACGGACGGCCGCTATATCGGTGCTTTGCTGGACCGTAACGGCCTTCGTCCGTCGCGTTATACGCTGACGAAAGACGGGCTTGTGATCGTGGCGTCTGAAACCGGTGTTCTTCCGATCGACCCTTCTCGTGTTGCCAGAAAGTGGCGCCTGCAGCCTGGAAAAATGTTTTTGATCGATACCCTCGAAGGGCGCATTATTGATGATCAGGAGATTAAAGACGCATATGCCGGCCGCAAGCCTTATGGCCAGTGGCTTAAAGATAATATCGTTGATATCAAGGACCTGCCTGAGCCCAAGAAGTCGCAGGGGTTGAATGAAAAGACTTTGCTGGAGCGTCAACGCGCGTTCGGTTATACCCAGGAAGATCTGACGATCGTTCTGAGGCCGATGGTGGAGAATGGCGAGGAAGCGACAGGATCCATGGGAGCGGATAATCCTGTCGCTGTATTGTCGAATCGATCACAACTGTTGTTTAATTATTTCAAACAACTTTTCGCCCAGGTAACTAATCCGCCGGTGGATGCTATCCGTGAGGAGATCGTGATGGCGGAAAATGTGTATTTGGGGCCTGAAGGGAATATTTTAACGGAGACGCCCGGGCATGCACGCCGTTTACGGCTGTCACGTCCGGTTATTAATAATAAAGAATTAGAGAAGATCGCGCATATGAATATGCGCGGGCTGAAAGCGGCGACGTTCCCTATTGTGTTCAAACGCGCGGACGGCGTTTTGGGCCTGGAGAAGGCGGTTATCGCCTTGTTCGAACGCGTGGATAAAGCGATCTTGGAAGGTGTGAGCATTCTTGTTTTGTCTGATCGGGGAATGAATGAAAAGAATGCCGCGATGCCGTCCTTGCTGGCTTGCGCGGGCTTGCATCATCACTTGATCCGCAAGGGGACCCGTACGCAGGTTTCTATTGTTATTGAAACGGGCGAAGCGCGTGAAATGCATCATTTTGCGGTCTTGATCGGATATGGCGCGAATGCGGTGAATCCGTATTTGGCGCTTGAGACGATCGAGAGCGAAGTGAAGAAAGGAAATTTCAAAGGCGCCGGGCTGGATGCCGAACTCGCGGAGAAGAATTATCTTAAGTCTACGCGTAAAGGGCTTTTTAAGGTTATTTCGAAGATGGGGATTTCAACGGTGCAGTCTTACTGTGGTGCGCAGATCTTTGAAGCGGTCGGGTTGGGCGACGGGTTGATCCATAAATATTTCACAGCGACGCCGTCACGGATCGGTGGTATTGATATTGAAACTGTGGCCGAAGAAACCTTGCGTCGGCATGCGGCGGGGTATCCGGAAAGCCCTTCCAGCGACAGATTGCTGGATGAGGGGGGCTGGTACCATTGGCGTAAGGACGGCGAGTATCATCAGATCAACCCTGAAGTTATTGCGACCCTGCAGCAGGCTGTGCGGACGAATGATTATCAATTGTTCAAGAAGTTCTCCAGGATCGTTAATGAAGCGGATAGAACGATATCCAATATCCGCGGTTTAATGCAGTTTAAGAAAGGTATACCTGTCTCGTTGGCAGAGGTAGAACCTGCCAGCGAGATCGTTAAACGGTTCGCTACGGGTGCTATGAGTTACGGGTCTATTTCCAAAGAAGCGCATGAAACGCTGGCCATTGCCATGAACCGTTTAGGCGGGTTTTCGAATACCGGTGAGGGGGGAGAGGATCCTTTACGGTTTAAACCAGATGCTAATGGTGATATTCGCCGCAGCCGTATCAAGCAGGTCGCTCAAGGGCGTTTTGGTGTGAATATTGAATATCTGGTGAATGCCGATCAGATGCAGATCAAGATGGCTCAGGGAGCGAAGCCTGGTGAGGGCGGTCAGCTGCCAGGCCATAAGGTAACGAAGGAGATCGCGCAGACCCGTGGAACAACCGCCGGGGTTCAGCTCATTTCCCCTCCTCCGCATCATGATATTTATTCGATCGAGGACCTGGCTCAGCTTATCCACGACCTGAAGAATGCGAATCCTCAGGCGGATGTCAGTGTGAAATTGGTCTCCGAGATTGGTGTAGGGACAGTTGCTGCGGGTGTGTCCAAAGGCAAGTCCGATCATGTCCTTATTTCCGGGTATGACGGCGGCACAGGCGCTTCGCCGCAAACCTCGATCAAACATGCCGGTCTGCCGATGGAACTTGGGCTTGCGGAAGCACAGCAGGTCCTGGTCATGAACGATCTGCGCGGGCGTATTCGTGTGCAGGCTGATGGCCAGTTGAAGACCGGCCGTGACGTAGTGATAGCCGCGATGTTGGGCGCGGATGAATTCGGATTCGCGACGATTGCCCTGGTGACGATGGGGTGTGTGATGCTGCGCAAGTGCCATCTGGATGCTTGTTCGGTCGGTATTGCCACACAGGATCCGGCCTTGCGCGCGAGATTTCGCGGTAAGCCGGAATATGTGGTGAATTTCTTTTTGTTCCTTGCCGAGGAAGTCCGTGAGTTGATGGCTGAGTTGGGTTTCAGAAAGTTTGAAGACATGGTCGGCCGTGTGGACAGGCTTGAGCCAAAAGATGTGATCCAGTATTGGAAGTTGAAGGGGATCGATCTGACGAATATCCTGCATCGGCCGGATGTATCGAAAGATATTCCGATCCATCATTGTTTAAAGCAGGAGCATGGCCTGGAAAAGGCGTTGGATAATGTTCTGATCGAACAATGTAAAGAAGCGTTGGAAAATAATAAGCCGGTGCGCCTTTCGATGGAAGTCAAGAATATTAATCGTACGGTCGGGACGATGTTAAGCTCGGCCATTGCGCGGCGTTATGGGATGGCAGGCCTTCCGGAAGGGTCTGTTCATGTGAATTATACCGGTTCCGGCGGGCAGAGTTTCGGGGCCTTCCTTTCCCGAGGGGTGACATTTGAGCTTGAGGGTGATTCGAACGATTATGTAGGAAAAGGCCTTTCCGGTGGACGGATCATTGTTTATCCTTCCCGGAAGTCCCCTATGGTTGCCGAAGATAATATTATCGTTGGAAACGTTGTGTTATATGGGGCGATTTGTGGCGAAGCGTATTTTCGAGGAGTTGCGGGCGAACGTTTTTGTGTGCGCAATTCCGGTGGCTGTGCGGTTGTGGAAGGTGTCGGCGATCACGGGTGTGAATATATGACTGGCGGTCGTGTGGTTGTTTTAGGAAATACCGGCCGGAATTTTGCGGCGGGAATGTCCGGCTGGATCGCTTATGTCTGGGATCTGGATGCCGCGT
>DYOU01000023.1 GCA_020720365.1 Candidatus Elulimicrobium sp. | reverse complement strand
CGGATGCGCATATACAGGATGTCGCGTTTCAAAAGCATGTCTGCGAAAAAGCTGGTTTAAAGATCACCGGCTGTTCCTTAATGCGCATCGATAATCAATATGTGCGTCAGGGCGATATGGATGCGGCAAAGTTTCTGGCTCAAAGAGCTGTGCTGGGCATTCTTGCCCTCGCGCAGTGTGTTTGAATTATACCGTGGCGGCCAGAAGGCTTTTGATCTGCTGGATCAGGGCACTGTCGCCATGGCGGATATTCCCGATTCGTTTCCTTTTACACCCATCCAGCGTATTCAAAAAGAAGCTGTCGTCAAGAACAGCGCCCATATCGACAAACCGGCCCTGCAAAGCTTCTTTGCTCAGCTGAAGTGGCCTCTGTATTTTATGGATTTTGAAACGATCAGCCCTGCGGTATCGCTGTTTGACGGCACGCGGCCATACCAGAAGATACCCTTTCAGTTTTCTCTGCATGTTATTGCCGAGGGGCTGGAGTCGCCGCAGCATTATTCTTTTCTGGCGGAGGGCCCGCAGGATCCCCGGCCTGCATTCTTGAAAGAGTTAAAACGACTTATCGGCGATAGCGGCACGGTGATCGTTTATAACCAGACCTTTGAGGAGAATGTGCTCGAGCAGTTGGCTGTCAGTTTTCCTGATGACGCCGTCTGGATACGGAATGTTATTGACCGTATGGTTGATCTGCTGGTTCCGTTCCGGTCTTTTCATTACTACCATCCTGATCAGAAGGGCAGCGCGTCGATCAAGGTTGTTTTGCCCATCCTTACGGGCAAAGGGTATGAAGGTATGGCGATCTCGGAGGGCGAAGGGGCCAGTCAGGAATTTTACCGGGTCACGTATCATGATGTCCCGGCAGAAGAGCGTGCACAGGTGAGACAGCGTCTGGAGGAATATTGCCAGTTAGATACACAGGCGATGATCGATATTATGTTGAAACTCAACGCGCTTACTTAAAAGGAGAGAGGCATGGATGATTTAGAAGTATTAGCAAATTATATAAATCAAAGAAATGAAAATGAACTCCTTATCACAAAGTTGATTGATCGGCCAGCGGCGATCGGGCATATAGGCGAGCATATTGCTTCCAAGATATTTCATATTGATCTCGAATCATTGGCCAACAATAAAGGCAGTGATGGTTGTTTTACAGACGGCCAGTTGAAAGGGCGTTCTGTAAACATCAAATGGTATGCGATGCGGGAGGGGATTCTGGATATTAATGCTGATGTCACCTGTAGACCTGAATATTATCTGGTTTTGGCCGGTCCCAAGGCAAAACAAATGACATCCAAGGGCGTCTCCAGACCGTGGATTGTGGAATCTGTTTTTCTATTTGATGCGAAAGAACTAGCATCACGCCTGTTGTCATCCGGGAGAAAGCTTGGGGTTTCGGCAAGCGTGGCCCAGGCATTTTGGGAAGAAGCCGAGATATATCCGAACCAGGTCAGCAAAGCATTTATCCTTTCTGAAGAACAGCGCAGGCTTCTGGCACTGTTTTCCAAGACAACAAAGGATGTGTTTGAATAAAGTTTTGGTGCCCGGGTTGACAATCATATTTTTATCGGGCATACTTCAGTCATAGAATCGGTGGCGAGTTAGAAGGAATAAATCCGCCACCAGAATGTCAAAAAAAACCTTCGTTAGCCTATATGCGCTGACGGAGGTTTTTTAATTTTTACGACGGAGGTCAAGTGAGGACAATCAGAGAGCAGTCTCGTTCAGAGATGGTTATAGGGTGCCGGTGCCCCTGGGGAGCCATTTAGATCAGCCCATCAGAGATATCTGGTGGGCTTTTCTATTGGTACTAAATTCACCGTCGACAAAACCGCAGTAATCCCCGCCAAAGTCATTAATACCCCAAACAGAGATACCCCATAAGGCCCACTTGGGCCGGATGAGTATCTCTTTATCTCTGATTTCATCAGTTTGGGGTAGTTTTTAGTAACGGCTATTTATAGCGACAATAAACGCTGGAATTTGGCTGTTACGAGAAATTAATGAGAGATAACTTGCTGATGTTGAAGATAAGTCAGAAGTTGCCGTTAGTATTCTTCAACAAATTGTGAAGAATATAAGTCCTGGCGTCTTTTGGATGTCTTTGGTGCGAGAATATAGATGAGGGTGATCAGGAAATTAAAAGAACGATTTAAAAGAAATAAGGCCCTTTCAATTAGCTTTCATGGTAAAATTTTTAATAAGTATATAAATTGAATGGTGGAGGATTGTATGAAAATTAAGTACAAGATTATTTTATTGTCTGCATTGCCTGCTGTGATAGCGCTTGTTTTGGGGTGCAATGTTCTTCTTGCAAAAAAGAAAGACAAGGATATGGCCGGTTACATGGCTGATAATATCCGGATGGTTTCTTCGGTATCAAGCCTCGTCACAGAATTACAACGGGAGCGCGGATTATCTGCCATTTTTCTTGGCCGCACCGATGCCAATAGTGCGGCGTTGCAGGATCAAAGATCCAAAGCAGATGCTCTTGAAGGGGCATTTCAGACGGCGCTCAAAGCTTCCCATGTGAATGATGCGAATATCACAGCTGCCATGAATGAAATGACCGCGTTACGAGATCTGCGTCAGCAGGTAGATGCCCGTGCTCTGGAGCGCCCTGCTGCGGTAAAGCGTTACACAAAGCTGATCTGCTCATTGCTTGGCCTCGGACGTGCGGCGATCAAAGACAAAACGAGTTTTGATCTTGGAAAACAAATGTCAAATTTAGTTGTGCTAAATGAGGTGCAGGAAAGTCTGGGGGTTCTTAGAGCGACTGCTTCCGGGATATTCTCTGCTGATAAGCCTCTTTCTATTGAAGAGCTCAAAAATCTGGTACAGGTCTATTCAGGTGTAACGATCAATATCGCTTCACCTGTCTTGCTGCTTTCTCCAGCGGGTGTGGATTCGCTTGAAGCGTTGAAAACTCGCTCGACCTGGGTTGAGGTTAATGACGCTATCGGCACAATAATGTCCAAGAGTTCTGCTGGGCAATACGGCCAGGATCCTCAAAAATTCTTTGCAACTGTTACTGATGTTATCGATGAAATTGTGCGCATAGGCCAGGGAGAAAATCAGGACATTGAAAAGAAGATCTCAAGCATCGAACGGGATGCTTTAATAGCGATCATGCTGGTGTTGGTGATTTTTATTGTTGCGGTCATTGGCATAGGCATTCTGATCATGCTGATCGTTAAAGATATCATCAGGAGTTTGGGTTTGATGGAGGTGGCTCTTGAGGAAATGGCCAAAGGTGAGGGAGACCTTACCCGCAGGATCGATATCCATTCGCGCGACGAAATGGAGGCTATGGCAGCTGCTTTTAATGCTTTCTTGATCAATATGGAGAAGATGATATCTGATATTAAGGGATCGGCCGCTCAGATCGCGTCAGCTACTGGTGAGGTGTCTTCTGGTGCCGGGCAGATATCTGATGGCGCTCAACAGCAGTCTGCGGCTTTTGAGGAGCTGTCAAGTTCGGTGCAGGCCAATGCTGAGAATGCTAGCGCGGCCAATAAGATTTCCAAAGAAGTAGCGATTGGTGCCAAGAAAGCGGAGGCAGCATTAGATAATACAGTTGAATCTATGGGGTCGATCGAGAAGGGGTCAAAACAGATGGCGGAGGCTGTTGAATTGATCACAGACATCGCTGATCAGACCAACTTGCTTGCTTTGAATGCAGCGATCGAGGCTGCGCGGGCTGGCGAGCATGGGAAAGGGTTTGCGGTGGTAGCAGATGAGGTTCGTCAGCTTGCTGAACGCAGTGCCACCTCTGCCAAAGAAATACAGGCCTTGATCAAGGATAACCTCAAGCAGGTTAATAACGGGGTCACCGTCTCAAAGGAGGCTGGAGAGATCACTAAAGGTATTATTGATAACATAAAGAAGATCGCGGATCAGATCCAGTCGATTGCCAATGCGAGTCAGGAACAGGCTGCAGCAATGGAAGAAAATACTTCTATTACCGAGTCTAATGCTGCCGCAGCGGAAGAGCTGGCCGCTTCAGCTGATGCCATGGCTTCTCAGGCTGAATCATTACGAGCGCTTGTTGGACAGTTTAAGACGTCGGGTTTTGAGACTGATGTTCCTGTGCGTGTTCTTGCCACAGTGAAGACTCCGGCTGTTGTTAGAAATCAAAGCTCTTTCAAGAAAGCTGTTAAATCATCTGCCCCATCACGGTCAACTCTAAAAAATGGGGATGGAGAAGAGTCGTTGCGGATCGGTTGAGAGTAATTGATTTGATAAGTAGGAGCCATTTGGATCAGCCCATCAGAGATATCTGGTGGGCTTTTTTTCTGATGGGGGAATTTTAAGGTTTACAGTGCTGTTCGTTTGGCTTCGCGCCAGAGGTCGGACTGCTTTTTCCAGTCGACCTCAAAGGACAGATCTCGGACCTTGTACTCGGCGATGATGTTCAGGGCCTCGGGGGTGGCGTTGATGATCTCGTCCTGGATCGCGGGGGCGAGCATGAGGAGATTCATGTTGTGCTCGATCTTTGTTTTGTTATAGCCGAGCAGTTCAGCGGCGTGTTTGTTGCCGGTGATCGTGCCATCAGCCATCAGGCGGCGCAGTTGATGGGCCAGCAGAAGTGACCGGCGTAAGGATGGTTCTGTCTGAAGTTGTTCCTCTTTCTTCCATTGCTTCTTGAACCGTGAGCGTGTTATTCCGGCGTCGAATTCCTGCCTTACTTCAGCATCATAGAATGTGATGCCCAGCCGCTGGGTGTCGGCATTGCAATCGATCTCCTTAACGATCTGTTTGATGATCCGGCGCTTTTCAGCGGGGAAGAGCGTGTCCCACACTGGTGAAAGCAAGGCTTCGATCTCGGTCTGGCAGACGGGCATTGTAGGCGCTTTGTTAGCCAAGTAATCTTTCAGTCTTTTAACAACGGCATCTTCAAGGAGCTGGCCCGGGATGGATCTGTTGGGGCAGTAACTTATGCCTTGTTTCTGGGCGCTGGTGCAGACGTAATAACGGTACTTGAACTTCTTTTTCTTCATGGTGTAGGTGTGGATCATGGTTGAGCCGCAGGCCTTGCATTTGAGGATGCCGGTGAGAAGGCCGGTGAACTCTGTGTTTTCTGCCTGAACGCGATCCGTTTTATATTGCGCCATGCGCCGCTGGGCCTTGATGACGCTCAACAATTTACTCAACCTTCTCTTCGAGGAAACGTTTTCCCGTTTATTGCCACACCCGCTATTTTATTTATATACATAGTCTATACTTGCTCTGGTGAATAAATGCTTTTAAGGGGCAATGTATGGATAAATTTATGAACAAGAGTATTAGTCTCCTTACTTCGGTGGCCTTTTTGTTAACAGGTCTGCCTGTTTCTTATGCTCAAGGCATGACGTCACCGCTTCCCAGCGGCAGGGTGGATTTTTCAATACCATATCAAACACCGACACTTAAGGGCATCAGGATTTATCAAGATAATCCGTTTCGGTTTGATTTTATCCTGGATAAAGGTGCCTCCAACCAAAATAATGATAGCTTAAAAGACGAGTCAGGCAAACTTATCAGGTATTTTCTGGCAGCTTTGACTATCCCTCAAACAGACATGTGGGTTAACCTTAGTCCTTATGAAAAGGACCACATTGTTCCAGAGGCCTTTGGTCAAACAGAAATGGGGCGGGATCTTTTGGCACAGGATTACTTATTAAAACAAATCACCGCTTCGGTTATTTATCCCGAAGGGAAAATTGGTAAAGAGTTTTGGAACAGGGTGTATGCAGAGGTTTTCAAGTTATATGGTACGACTGACATACCTATTGATACGTTTAACAAGGTTTGGATCCTCCCTGATAAAGCGGAGGTCTATGAGAATGCCGGGTCTGGGACGGCTTATATCGTTGAAAGCAATCTTAAGGTGATGTTAGAGAGTGACTACAAAGCGCTTGGCGTAGCGGGCAAGTCTATGCCGGATCAGCAATGGAAGGATATAAAGTCCGCTCCTATGGTAGATTTGGCTAAAGATATTCTTCGTGAGATCGTGATCCCGACCCTTACAAAAGAGGTTAATGAAGGGAAGAACTTTGCTCAGTTGCGACAAGTTTATCAGTCGTTGATATTAGCGGCCTGGTATAAGAGAAAGATCCGAGAAGGACTTCTGGCTACAGCTTATGTTGATCGTAATAAGGTTAAGGGGGTTAATATTGATGACCCTCTGGAGTCGGAAAAGATATGGCATAAGTATGTCGAATCTTTCAAGCAAGGGGCTTACAACTATATAAAGGAAGAACGGGATATGTCCTCCGACGAGATCATCCCGCGGAAATATTTCTCCGGTGGTGTGGATTATTCTATGTTCTCGGTTGTTTTGCATGTCAAGGATGCGGCTCAGATACCTGGCTGGACCAAAGGGCTGGCAGTGGCTGCGCTTTTGCTCTTGGAAGTTGCTATTCAGCCTGTAGGTGTGGAGGCTGTAGCTGTGGATCCGGCAACTGTAAATGATTTGACAATAGAGAAAGCTAATGATCAGCCGAAGCTTACGATGGAAGAACAAGGATCAAACCCCGGGACTTTGCTGTTCAAGCTCCCACCCAGGGTGATTAATTATTTGGATATAAGATCGAACGAGATTTTCTCCGGGTTAGATTATCAGAATGATTTTAAGTATTCTGGAGAATTGGTTATAGGTGCCAATGCTGGTCTGCAGGAAAGGCTAAAGAACATATTGGGAGAGGCTTTAAATAACGGAGTTAATGTTGACGTAGCAAATAGATTATTGTTTCTTGGCGATCAGTATGGAGATGACAGGGTGCGGGAGCTTTTTGGTTTTTTGAAAGGGCTATTTGGTGACGCCGCTGTTCGCGGAAGAATAGATATTCTTGAAGGAGTTGGTTTTCATAAAGAATGGCGAGAACGGTTGGAGAGGTTGTTGCCTGTGGCCGTTGAGGTCTTCGGCAATGATATTCTGAGACAGCCCAGAGGATTGGAGTTGTTACATTTCTTGGAACCCAATAATCGTATGGAGCTGAATTTCTCTTTTGTGCCTATCGGAAATAATGATAGCCTTGAGGATCGACGTAAGCAGGTTTACGCTGCATATGTAGATAATATCAGGCAACTTGTAAAGGTATTAAAGGTAGAGTTCGAAGAGCGGACAAATCCATCCTTGGTAAAGGAGCTTGGCGGTATGCTGCAAACAACATCACTGGATAGGATGACTGGGTTCCTGAAAGGGTTAGGGGCAGAATTGCCGGTGGAGGTCGTGGACCATTTATCACAGCATCCTGCTATTCTGATCAGCCTTGTTAATAATCATGGTAACGATCCAAAGAGCTTTTTTAAGATTGTCCGGATTTTGGCAAAAGAATATAAAGTATCTCCTGAGGAGCTTATCAATGTTGCTTCGTTAAGATCGTTAGTGACAGTGTTCAAGTCCAACAATAGTGTTGATGAGATTCGTGTGTCTTTAACCCGTGTACTTGGAAAAGAAATTGTCAGCCAATTATTACCGCGGGAACATATACAATCCCTCAAGGGGTTGGCAGATATGCCGAATGATTTTCTTGAAGATCCTGAAACTGCTTGTCTGAAGATCGGATTACCGCAAGATCTTGTTAAAATCTTCTTCAGTTCATGGAGATCAGCGAATACGCTGATTGTATGGCACAGCAGGGAAATTACAACGTATCGGCATGAGGTTAGTGTTTTGTGGAGAGAGGCCAATAAAAGAATGGGTACTGATCTTGTCAATATGTTGATAAAGGAAGATGCGTATGCGTTGTTCAAGCTTTTTCAGATTATGGATAAGAACGGTTTTAATGTAATAAAAGAAGATCTGGCCCGAAAGATACGTGCTATCCATGATCTCTACTCCGGTAAGAACACCGCATCATTCTTGGCTGCGATTAAGGAGCTTAAGCCAGTGAGTTATGACGTGGATGAGACTTCGATTGCCCAGGCCAACAGGCAGTTAAGGGATTATTATCTTAATGCTTTATTCTTTATGGTTTCATCAGGGATGTCGACGGAAGAAAATCTTTCTCCGCTTAGAATCAAGGCCATGATTTTGAGTTATATTCTTCATACAGAGCTGGTACCGGGCATGAATAATGCTTTTTCAAGTGGGGAGTTTGGTACCGAGCTTTTAAGGACTCTAGATGGAGAGCCTTCTTTGGTCTTGGGTATAGTATCGCATGAGATAGCGCATAAGCTTTTTGGTGCCTCTGAAGCTGCGGCGGACATATGGGCATTTGGTTTTTTAAGTAAAATTGGCTATTCAAAGGCGATTGTCAGGTTACAGGAGTTCCTTCAGTATGAGCAAGCTAATGCCGAAACAGGCGAGATCCATGATCTGGGGCGCGCAGCTGTAAAGTCTCTTATTGAGGCTATTAAGACCTTTAACAAGACAATGGATGTTGATTGGGAACGTTTGGCGAACATAATGTGGGATATAGATATCAGCCAACATAGTGAGGAAGAATTGGCGAAGCGTTTATTTGTCAGGTATGTGCAACCAGGATTGAATGAGAAGCAGAAAGCGTTCCTTAATAATTCTGAAGAACTTGAGAAAATTACGAACCTGTCCAGCATTGTTGAAACGCTACAGAAGTTGACAGACGATTCGACTCAGAGTGAACGTTCGGCTAATCCTGGTGGTATTGATCTTAATACCAACACGCTGGATGTGACGATCAAGAGCCCTGGTGCTGAGATTAAATATAATATCGATCCCGCCATGATTGAATCTTTGAACAATGTAGCAGGATTAACACCGGTAGTTGTTTTGATCCAGCCTTTAAACAGCCTTGCACAATTCATGGGTAATTAAGTGTTAATGACCCCACCACCAAACAAAGTAAGTATTGACTTTTATTTCTGCTAACGGTATTATTGAAAATAGTTCCCATTAAGGAGAGTGTGTTATGCCCTGTAGAAAAAGATGCGGCGATCAATGGTGGCACGGAAAGATCAAGGATTGCGGATACAGGATTACCGCAGGCCGCGAGGCTATTATTGAGACGTTGTCCTCAACGCACGATCATTTAAGCGCTGAAGATGTTTACGCCCGTATTCATGACAGGTTCCCGAACGTGGGGCTGACTACAATCTATCGCACGTTGGATATGTTGGTCAATGCTGGACTGGTGTTCAAATTCGACTTCGGCGACGGTAAAGCCCGCTATGAGTTAACCGAAGGACCGAAGGGTGCACATCATCACCATCATCTGGTTTGCACCGGGTGCAATCGGGTGATTGATTATACGGACTTCATTGATGACGAGGTTGAGCTCCTGCGCCGGACAGAGAAGGGGTTGTCTGACAAGTATCGTTTCAGGATCGACAATCATTTGATCCAGTTTTATGGAACGTGTACGGAGTGCCTGGCCAAATAAGGCCTGAATTTTCTTAACAAGTTAATGGAAACCATTTCCAGAAATAAGGAGGTTATTATGCCAGGATTTGATGGAACAGGGCCTTATGGCCAAGGTGCAATGACAGGCGGAAGCCGGGGGAATTGCGTGATCAAGGTTGGGGATAGCGGTTTACCAGCAGGTTTAAGAGGTTTCGGTCGTGGCCTTGGAGGGCGCGGTCTTGGGCGTGGTCGCGGAAATTGCTTCAGGGCTTTAAGGCCAACAGGGCAGAATGAATATTCGCAACTTACCGAGTTGCAGGCGAAGTTTAATTGTTTGCAAGCTGATTTTGAAGCACTCAAGGCAAAAGGTCAGCAAGTTTAATAGGAATAAGAAAAGGAAAGTAGGAAATATGAAAATCGGAGTCGTTTTAGAAGATGAAAGAGGGTTGGATGGATTGGTGTCGGCTCATTTTGGGCATTGTCCGAATTTCTTGATTGTTGATATTAGTGCGGATGGAAAGACAATTGCCGGATCAAAAATCGTTCCGAATCCAGAACAGCATGGCGGCGGCGGGTGCAAGGCGGTTGATGCCATTGTTCAACATGACATTACACATGTTATTGCGGGTGGTATGGGCATGGGCGCTCAGCAGAAATTTGCCATGAAAGGTGTCAAGATCTTTGGATTTAAGGGGACAGTCAAGGATGCCATAGCGGCTCTTCTCAAGAATTCTTTAGGCGGGATCGAGCCTTGCAAAGGGCATGGCGATGAGGGGCACTCTTGCCAACATTAATGGTTAAGAAAAGAGGGTGAAATGAACGTATGCGTAACAGCATTAGGCCCAATGGAAAACTCGGAAGTTGATCCGCGTTTTGGCAGATGCGCGTATTTTGTGTTCTTTAATCTCCATACACGAGCTGTGGAGGCGGTCAAGAATCCGAATGTTGAGGCATCAGGCGGGGCAGGTATCCAGTCTGCTCAACTCGTGGCTTCCAGAGCAGCCATTGTTGTAACAGGGCATCTGGGGCCGAATGCCTTTAAGACATTGAATGCGGCAGGCATATCCATGTTTTCAGGCGCAACAGGTACAGTAAAAGAGGCTGTTGCGGCTTATGAAGCTGGAAAGCTTGCCCGGGCGACAGCTCCTGACAGTGCTTCCAAATCGGGAATTGCCTCATGATCATCGCAGTTGCAAGCGGTAAGGGCGGTACGGGGAAGACCACGGTTGCGGTTAATCTGGCATTGGTGTTGGAGAAGGTCGACTTTTTTGACAGTGATGTCGAAGAGCCGAACGCGCATCTCTTTTTGAAGCCAGACATAAAAATAACATCGGAGGTTGCTGTGCCAGTTCCGGTGATTGATGCTGGGAACTGCACTGGGTGCGGCAAGTGCGCGGAGGTTTGTGCTTATCACGCTCTTGCAGTGATCCCCCATCCCGGGAAGAAATCACAAGTCCTGGTATTTCCGCACTTATGCCATGCGTGCGGCGCGTGCAGTTTGCTGTGTCCTGCTGGCGCGATCAGGGAAGAGGCGCGAAATATTGGCGTTATTGAAGAGGGCGAGTGTGGAAATATTCGTTTTTTGCACGGAAAGATGAATGTCGGTGAGGTTCTGTCTCCGACGATCATTCGTCGTCTCAAGGGGAAGGTTCGCCCTGATGCTGTCACGATCATTGATGCGCCGCCGGGGACATCGTGTCCGGTCGTGGCTGCGATCAGGGGCGTGGATTTTTGCGTCCTTGTGACAGAACCGACGCCGTTTGGGCTGCATGACCTGACGCTGGCTGTCGACGTTGTTCGTCAGATGAAGATCCCTTTTGGGGTCGTGATCAACCGGGCCGGACTTGGCAATGACGCGGCGGAAGATTATTGTCGCGCAGAGAAGATCCCTGTCCTGGCGAAGATTCTTTTTGACCGTGAGATCGCCGTGCGGTATTCGACGGGAGATACGCTTGCCGACAAGTCTCCGGAAATGGCGAAAATATTTACTGAACTTTATCAAAATATTTGTCAGGTGAAGAATGAAGCAGATCGTTGTTCTTAGCGGAAAAGGCGGCACGGGGAAGACCGTGATGACGGGAGCGCTAGCTGCGCTTGTTGACAACAAGGTCATGGTCGACTGCGATGTCGACGCGGCGGATCTGCATCTTCTTTTGACTCCGAAGGTTGTCGAACGCCATGAGTTCAAAAGTGGCAAGAAGGCGCGGATCGACGAAAGGGCCTGTGTGCGCTGTGGTCGGTGTTTGGAAGTTTGCCGGTTCGGGGCTGTGACAAAGAAATTGTTCATCGACATGTCTTCTTGCGAAGGGTGCGGTTTATGCGCGCGGGTTTGTCCGGCAGCGGCAATTACCATGGAAGAGAATTTATGTGGAGAGTGGTTTGTTTCCGAGACACGTTTCGGGACCATGGTCCATGCCCGGCTTGGCATTGGCGAAGAGAATTCGGGAAAGTTGGTTGCACAGATCCGTCAGAAGGCCAAAGAGATTGCCAAGGAAGCTTTCCGGGACTGGGTGATCATTGACGGCCCGCCGGGGATCGGGTGCCCTGTGATGGCGTCCTTGTCAGGGGTTGATGCGGTGCTTTTGGTGACCGAACCGTCATGTTCGGGTTTGCACGATGCCGGTCGCGTGATCGATTTGGGGAAGCACTTTAAGGTCCCCGTTCAGCTTGTTGTGAACAAGTGGGATATAAATCCGGCGGTGACCGAACAGATTGAGAAATATTGTACAGAAAATGGCGTGGCCGTTGCTGGACGACTGCCGTTTGATCGTGCGGTGGTCAACGCGGTTATTCAGGGACGCACGATCATGGAGGGCGAAAGCCTAGGCCTGAAAGCTGAGATCATAAAAATTTGGGCTCATCTAAAAGGAGCAATATCATGAAAACGCTTTTGAGGGTGCTTGCTTTTGTTTGTCAAATATGCCCGTTTTGTATTGCCGCGAGACGGTACCCAAAGTCTGCTTTTGCTTTGACTATGGGCAAGCTGGAGAAGGCGTGTCCTTTTTGCCGGGCTTACAGAGAATTGAAATCTGAATCTTCAAGAAAGGATCATTATGGGGTGTCAGAGCGAAAATCAGGTTGATGAGCAGGAAAGAAAATTTCAAGAGAGAATGGCATCGGTCAAGCAGGTGATCGTTGTGATGAGCGGCAAGGGTGGCGTTGGGAAAACATCCGTTGCGGTTAATTTAGCATACGCCTTGGCTGCTTCCGGCAAGAGTGTGGGGCTTCTTGATACAGATATTCACGGCCCCAATGTGGCCAAAATGCTTGGCATTGAAGATCAGACCATGGGGCAGTTCGGGACAGATACGATTCCGGTTATAGCAGCTCCTGATTTGAAAGTAGTTAGTTTGGCGCTCTTGGGTAAGGCGACTGATACGCCGTTTATTTGGCGCGGACCGATGAAAGCGGCGGTGGTGAAAAAGCAGCCGAGGATATGGGTGAGGCATTCTTGGGGAATGTCCCTCTTGATCCCGAACTCGTCGTTTTGGGGGATAGCGGCAAGCCGTTTATGTCATTGAAGAAAGAGTCTGAGGCTGTTTTGGCATTTAGAAAGATCGTGCAAAAAATCGAGGATCTTTGTAAATGAGAACATACCTGGATTGTATCCCGTGTTTCTTGAGACTAACACTTGAACAAGGGCGGTTGCTGACCGGAGATGAGATCGTGCATCGGGAATTAATAAATGAAGCCACAAAACTGTTGCCGCGTTTTTCTCTTGGCTTGACACCTCCCCGGATGGTGAAAGAAATGCAGGAGGTTATAAAGCGAAGGTTTCCCAATTGTGACCCTTATAAGATGGTTAAGGATCAAAGCAACCATCGGGCTATGGAACTTTACCCGATGCTTAAGGAGAAAGTGGCTCAATCCGAGGATGGGCTGCTGACAGCGGTTGAACTTGCTATTGCAGGGAATGTTATTGATTACGCGGCGAAGAATAATCTTAATATTGAACATGAGATTCAGACCATTCTGACCGGGAGTTTTACGGCAGAACAGAAGAGTGTCTTTGAGTATGATCTTTTCAAAAGAGATCTCGCCGAGGCAAAAACTATTCTTTATGTGGCTGACAATGCCGGGGAGATCGTTTTTGACCGTGTTCTGATTGAGGAGATCAGCGCGGGGCGAAAAGTGATCGTTGCCGTCCGGAATAAGCCTATCCTGAATGATGCGATAATGGAGGATGCTGTTTTTTGCGGCATAGACAAGATCGCTCGCGTTATTTCCAGCGGAGTCGATTCGCCGGGTACAGTCCTGGAGTATTGTTCGGAAGAGTTCTTGAAGATCTTTAAGGAAGCGGACATGGTGATCAGCAAAGGGCAGGGGAACTATGAGGCCCTGACTGAAGCTCCAAGGAATATCTTTTTCCTGTTTAAGGTCAAATGCCCTGTCATTGCGCGTCATGCCGGATCTCAATTGGGAAACATTGTTTTGAAAAAAATTTGAGAGGGTAGGTTATGAAGATCCGATTGATCGCGGACGGCTCGGCAAAATGGCAGCGCATGATTAAGCGCTGGGGGATCTCGTTTCTGATCGGAGATGATGTTCTTTTTGATACGTTCGGAGATGCCAGGGTTTTTCTGCATAATGTTAAGAAATACAAGATCGATTTGTCCAAGATCCGCCATGTTGTGATCTCGCATGATGATTGGGATCACATAGCCGGGCTTTGGTATGTGATTGATAAATACAAAGGCCTGACGGTTTATGTTGGCCCACGTTTTAACCAACAACTTAAAGACAGGATCCGTTCGTTCGGGGTGAAACTGATTGAAACTCCGGAACCGATGATGATTCGCGAAGGTGTTTATACGACAGGAGAGTTGGCAGGCGGGTCTATGCGCGGAGTTTTATATGAACAGGCGCTGGTCATTAAGGGCGGAAAACGTCTTGGGGTTGTAACGGGCTGTGCACATCCAAAATTACCGGACATTTTGCGTACTGCCAGAGATTATTTTCACCAGAACATCAACGTCATTGTCGGCGGGTTTCATCTTAAGGACATGGAATTTGATCGCATCAAGGAGATTGTTGAGGGATTGCTCAAGTTTGGTGTGTCGCATGTTGTGCCGCTTCATTGCACTGGTTCTGTGGCAGTGAAAGAGTTTAAGCGTTTTTACGTGAATAATTATTCCCACATGCGTGAAGGCGATTCGATGGAGATCTAAATGATTAGAAAGATTTTTTCTGTTTTCTTTGTTTCATTTGCATTGTTGTGCGGGGTTGGCTCATTGCATGCTGATGAGGCGCGACGCAAGGTGGTGGTGTATTTCTTCTGGGGGCAAGGCTGTCCGCATTGCGAGCACGAGAAACCGTTTCTGGAGAGTTTAAAGACAAAATATCCCGGCCTTATCGTCAAGGATTACGAAGTCTGGCACGATGTTGGAAATAAAGAAATTTATCAAAAGATGTCAACGGCGTATGGCCTTGCCAGTGGAAGTGTTCCTGCAACATTTATCGATATCAATTCGTGGATAGGGTACAGTGAAGACAGGGGGAAGGAGATCGAAGAGGCGGTGAGTCAGTGCTTCCAGTTTGGGTGCCTTGATTCTGCAGATATGATGAGCCGGTCTTCGGTTCCTGTTGATGTTTCCACGCCTCCCATGACATTGGCCAGCGGACTTGATGTTTCGGCTCTCCCAACTGTACGTAGAATTCCTGAACCCGGACCAGAGCCGACAACATTTCAATCGCCATTATTTGGCAAGGTGGATGCGGCCAAGATGTCATTGCCGCTCTTGACGGTGATATTGGCAGGGTTGGACGGGTTTAATCCTTGTGCGTTTTTTGTTCTTTTGATGTTGCTGAGCTTGATGGTCCATGCACAATCGCGCCTGCGGATGATCATCGTCGGCGGTGTGTTTGTGTTTTTCTCGGGCTTTGTTTACTTTCTATTTATGGCGGCGTGGCTGAATCTCTTTATGGTTACAGGCAGGGTCGGGGTGATCACGGCCATCGCCGGGCTTATCGCGGTCGTCATGGCGGTGATTAATATTAAAGATTATTTTTATTTCAAGCAGGGCGTATCTTTGACTATCTCAAAAGAAGCGCAGGCGTCTTTGATCGCGAAGATGCGCGGCCTGATCAGCACGGGCTCTATGGGCGGACTTATTGTGGGCACGGTCGTTCTTGCCGTCATGGCCAATATGTATGAATTGCTGTGTACCGCCGGATTCCCCATGGTTTTTACGAGGGCGCTCACGCTGCACCACCTTCCAGCCGCGCAATATTATTTCTATCTCGTACTTTATAATCTGATCTATGTGATCCCGCTTCTGGTGATCGTTCTGGTTTTCTCTTCAACACTGGGGTCGCGTAAGTTGACCGAAGAGGAAGGACGGGTTCTGAAGCTGGTTTCAGGGCTTATGATGTTGGGCTTAGGCGGCTTGCTTGTTTGTCGTCCGGCACTCCTGAATAGCATTGTCGTTTCGATTGGGCTGATCATTGGAGTTTTATTAATTGCGGCTTTTATCATCTGGTGCGGCAGAAAAAGGATGAAAGCTGATGTTCATTGATTCTTGGGAAGACTTGTCTTTTCAGGATTGCTTGCGAATTCTTGAGGGGTGTGATCTGAACACGCAAGCACTTGTGGAGGCCGCCTATTGCCAAAGGACAACGCATTTTGGCAAGCAGTTAAGTGTTCACATGATCAATAACGCGCATAACGGGCACTGTTCCGAAGATTGCCGGTATTGCGTTCAGTCACGAGATTCGCGGGCGCGTCTGAAAAATGAAGGGGCGAAAAGTGAAGAGACGATTGTTCGTGAAGCTGTAAGGGCTTCCCGACAGGGGGCAGGTTGTTACGGGATTGTCTTTTCAGGCCGGGCTTTGTTTCAGGAAAGGCTTAAGAAGGTTTCTATTGTTGTGCGTAAGATTAAAGAAGAGACGGCGCTTAAGGTTTGTGTGTCAGCCGGGTTTGTCGATAGAGAACAAGTAATCGCATTAAAGAAATCTGGCGTCGACCGTGTGCATCATAATCTGAATACGTCGGAGAATTTCTATCCGCAGATATGTACAACTCATTCTTACACGGACAGGATCAGGACGGTTGAAGCTTGCAACGCTGTTGGGTTGCCTGTGTGCTCTGGATTGATCGCCGGTATGGGGGAGTCGTCCGAAGATATTGTTTCAACAGCGATGCGCTTAAAGGAGCTGGGCGTTACCTGTGTGCCGTTAAACTTCTACATTCCGCTTGAAGGCTCGACGCTTGGGGAAAGGCCGCGATTATCTGTTGATTATTGTTTGCGTGTGCTATGCCTGTTTCGTTTGATCAATCCGCGCACCGAACTTTGTCTGGCGGCGGGAAGAGAATTGTATTTGCGATCTGTTCAGCCTCTCGTATTACAGATTGTTGACGGAATATTTGTAAACGGCTATCTTAATGTTTTGGGCGATGAGCGCGATGATGTGTTGGAAATAGCGCAGCAGTTTGGCTTTTCGATAGACAGGGGCCGCGATGAATCCTTCAGACTTTGAAAAGGCCCGCCTACGTCATTTATCACGGCAGGTTGCTTGCAAAAAGCATGGCTGCGATCCGCAGGGAGAGAGCTGGTTTGTTATTGAGAAGGCTTTGCCGCTGGAAGGGCGTATTCTTGAAGTTGGTACGGGACAAGGATATTTTGCGATGGGCCTTGCCGAGAGAGAATTTCGCGTAATAGGGGTTGACCCGTGCGCTGACGATATTGCTATTGCCAGATGGAATCTTGAGCAAAGAAATCTTTCTTCCTTGGTTGAGTTGCAAGTTGCGAATGGTGACAGTTTGCCGTTTCCGGATCGTTCATTTGAGACGATCTTCTCGGTTAAGGTCTTTCATCATCTGGTTGCGCCTTTCAAAGTGGTTGATGAAATGATCCGCGTACTTGCAACTGAAGGGAAGATCGTGATCAGCGACTTCTCTGAGGAAGGCTTTTCATTGGTCGAAAGAATTCATTACGAGATAGAAGGCGAGCATCACCAAAGGTTGGGGGTAGCTTTGGTTGAGGTCAAAAAGTATTTTGTCGACAAGGGTCTCGGTGTTCAGCATGAGCGCACGCGATTTCAGGAAACCCTGATCGCATACGCCGCTTGACAAATTTCTTTTTGTCGATATTATTGACATATGTCAGTAATAAAATGGAAGGTTGTTATGGCAAGGCCCTGCAAGAAACGCACCGTGTGTCTCAAGCTGAAAGCCGGATATTTTAGGCCGGAGGAGTTTCCTGCGTTAGGATCAGCTGAGGTTGTTCTGGAGGTTGATGAGATTGAGGCTGTCAGGTTGGCAGATCTCGATGGAGAGTACCAGTCTGAGTCCGCAAGGAAGATGGGGGTTTCTCGTCCGACGTTCAGTAATATTATTAATCGTGCCCATCAGAAGATAGCGGAAGCCCTTATTCGGGGACGGGCGATCCGGATCAATTGTCCTAAATTGATGAGAAAAGCGCAAGCAAAAAAGGCAGATGCAGGAAATGAATAATAAAAACACTGCGAGCCTTCCAGCGGGAAAGAAATTTGTTATCCCTGCCAGTTTTTATCAAACATGGATCATGGCCGGGGGCGTTTATATGATGGCCGGACGTTGCCCTTATTGCGGCGGACAAGGTTGTCCGGTGGGTTTGGGAACAGCGGCGCTGGTAGGTGGCGGGATCGCCGGGATCACGCATGGCGTTTCATTCTTATCAAAGAAGATAAAGGGAAAAGATAATGGCCACTCGTCAGCGTAAACGTATTCTGTTGGGAACATTTCTAACTCGTCATCTTGTTATTGCCATTCCGCTGGCCATGCTCGCAGGATTATTTTACGGCAATGTGTTCGACCCGTTATGGCTCAAAGGCATGATTGTCCCGCTGACGGTGCTGATGGTTTATCCGATGATGGTTAATTTAAATGCGCAGAAGTTGTTTAACTTGCAGCATCTTCGGGTGCAGTTTGTGGCCCAGCTGGTCAATTTTGCCTTGATTCCTTTTGTGGCGTTCGGGATCGGAAAGATGTTCTTTGCCGATCAACCCTATTATATTCTGGGTTTTCTGTTGGCAGGGCTGTTGCCAACCAGCGGGATGACAATTTCATGGACCGGTTTTGCCAAAGGCAATATTGAAGTTGCTGTCAAAATGACGGTCGTTGGGTTAACAGCCGGATCCCTTTTGGCTCCTCTTTTTATCAAAGCTCTTCTGGGGGCCCAGATCGACGTTAACATGATGGATATTGCAAGGCAGATTGGATTGATTGTCTTTTTGCCCATGATTCTTGGACAGATGACACGCGGGTATTTGCTTAAACGCAATACGGCAGAACATTTCAAGTCGGACGTGGTCCCGCTTTTGTCGGCGTCATCAACGTTGGGTGTTCTGGGGGTTGTGTTTGTGGCCATGGCGTTGAAAGCCTCTTCTATCTGGACGCATCCTCAAGGGATACTGGTCTTACTTGTGCCGACGATGATTCTTTACGGGTTGAATTATGCAATTAGTACTTGGGTGGGCCAAAAATATTTCTCCAGGGCAGAAGGAATTGCGCTCATTTATGGAACGGTCATGCGTAATTTATCTATCGCGCTTGCGATAGCCATGAATTCCTTTGGTGCGCAAGGCGCGGATGCTGCGCTGGTCATCTGTTTTGCGTACATTGTGCAGGTTCAGTCAGCGGCTTGGTATGTCAAGTTTACAGACGCTATCTTTGGAAAAACTGAGGGGGAAAGATGTCAGGCATAGAGGTAGAAAAATGGCAGGAATAATGGCGAGAAAGAATTTTCTGGGGCAGGGTGTACCACGTTTAGGTTGTGCTCAGGCTGTTGCTGAAGCCTTACGGGAATCCTTTAGACTTGATGATGATTTTGTTGAAGGCATGGCGCATGCAACGGGTGGTCGCGCCCCATCAGGTTATTGCGGAGCCTTGTATGCAGCTATGCAAATTGCAGGGAAGAATGCTCCAGCTAAGGAAAAGGCTATTGAGGAATTCTTCAAACAGAAGGCTGGCGGCGTTACCTGCCGGGAAATCCGTTCGAGCAGACAGCTGACATGTGCAGACTGCGTTGAGCAGGCGGCAAATTTGTTATCACAGTAACCATAATAAAAGGGGCTTTATGAAAATTGTGATCATTGGAGGTGTGGCGGCGGGCCCAAAAGTTGGAGGCAAAATCAACCGCTTGTGTCCGCATGCGGATGTTACTCTTGTCGAGAAAGGCGAATTCCTGTCTTATGCCGGATGCGGACTGCCGTATTACATTGCAGGTGAAGTCAAAGAACAAAAAGAGTTAATGTGTACACCCGTTGGTGTTGTGCGAGATCCTGTCTTCTTTCAAAATGTGAAGAATTTGAAGGTTCTAAACCGGACGGAAGCGATCAGTGTCGATAGGGCTGCCAAAATAGTTACTGTTCGAGATCTTCGAACGGCTGAGGAGAAGGTGCTGCCGTATGACAAACTGGTGTTTGCAACGGGATCATCGTTGATCAGGCCGCCATTGCCCGGCATTGACCTGAACAATGTATTTTCTGTTCATAAAGTCGAAGATGCAGAAGCAATCCGTACGGCGCTGTCACAGAACAAGGCCAAAGATGTTGTGATCATTGGCGGAGGTTTGATCGGGCTTGAAATGACGGAGGCGCTTGCGCGTCATGGGGCGAGAATTACTATCGTTGAGAGATTGCCTTATATTTTGCCTATGATGGATGCTGATCTGGTTATTCATGTGATGAAATATCTAGAGTCCAAGGGTGTCAAGGTGCGTTGTTCGACATCAGTTCAGTCATTTCAGGGGAATGGGCAAGTGGCGTCTGTTCGTACTGATAAGGGTGATATCGCCTGCGACATGGTCATTGTGGCGGTGGGTGTCAGGCCGAATACAGGATTGGCAAAGGAGGCTGGATTGGAGTTGGGCAAGACCGGCGGGATCAAGGTGGCGAGCACTATGCAGACCAGCGACCCGGATATTTATGCCGCTGGAGATTGCACCGAGGGTCGCGATTTGATCACCGGCGAAGCATGTTTTATCCCGCTGGGTTCGACGGCCAATAAGCAAGGCCGTGTGGCCGCAGTGAATGTCTGTGGCGGGCACGATTCGTTCCCCGGGATTTTGGGGACAGCAATCGTTAAGATCTTTGATTATACGGTTGCGAGGACCGGGCTTGGTGAGACGCAGGCCCGTAAGGCGGGGTTTAATGTTGTTACGGTCTTAAGTGCGGCACCAGATAAAGCACATTATTATCCAACAGCCAAGACGATCATGATGAAGCTGATAGCGGATCGGAAATCGCGAAGGCTTCTTGGTCTTCAGGTCGTTGGTCCCGGTGAGGGTGATAAGCGGGTGGATGTGGCGGCTACCGCGATCACGACCAAGATGACGGTTGATGACGTTGCGCATCTGGATCTTGCGTACGCACCTCCATATTCTCCGGCAATGGATAACATTATTACGGCCTGTGATATTGCGCGCAATAAGATGGACGGCATCTTTGAAGGGGTAACCCCGGTAGAGGTCCGGGCTATGATCGAGCGAAAGGCTGACGTGGTTCTTCTAGATGTCCGGTCTCCGGGGGAAGTACAGGCGCTCCCGTTTCCCGGATCGGTCAATATTCCGTTGGGAGCCTTACGTAAGCGTTGGACGGAGCTACCCAAGAACAAGGATATTGTTGCCTTTTGCAAGATCTCGCTACGCGGTTACGAGGCGGCGATGATCCTAAAAGGGGAAGGGTTTACTAGAGTCAAGGTCATGGATGGTGGACTCGTGATGTAGAAATAACTAACTAAATATAAGGAGATAAGGAAATGGATATACGGAGTCTTGTGATTGGATTCATAACAGGCGTGTTGTTTTGTACAGTGCTGATAATTGGGTTGATGCCACGATTAATGATTGTAACGCATGAGAGCCGCTTTGCGGATGTGGATCAAACGGTAGAGGCTTTAAAAGAAGCTATTGCCAAGGAGGGGTGGCGGTCTCCCGGCGTGAGGGATATTAGCGGTACTATTAATAAAGAAGGTTTGGCTTTTAATAGCGCCATCCGTATTGTTGAATTATGTAAGGCAGCGTATGCTAAGGACGTTCTGACAACGAATCCTGAAGTGTCAACGTTGATGCCGTGTGCCTGGGGTGTTTACAAGAGGCAGGATGGTAAGGTTTATATTTCCGGGATGAATATGGGGTTAATGGGGAAGATTTTTGGCGGGAATATTGCCAAGGTGATGTCCGATCAAATAGCGCCTGAAGAAGCCAGGATGCTCAAGGAAGTTATTAAAGAATAAATATTATTAGCGGGAGGTGGCGATATGGTTCTTCATTTGAATAACGATAATTTTGAGCAGGAAGTTATGAAGGCCGAGATTCCTGTATTGGTCGATTTCTGGGCACCGTGGTGTGGGCCTTGTCAAATGATGGGCCCTGTCTTGGAAAGTCTTGCAAAAGAGTACGATGGACGGCTTAAAGTAGGGAAAGTCAATGTGGACGAGGAGCAGGAGTTGGCAGGTCAGTTTGAGGTGTCCGGCATTCCGATGTTCATGATTTTCAATCGCGGCGAGATGGTTGAAACGTTTACCGGGGCTATGTCTGCCCGCGCGTTGGCAGCCAAGGTTGCGCCATATCTTAAGTAAGGTGAGGTTATGCTTGAACGTCTCGAATTATGCTTCAATCATCAGCGGTTTGTTCGGAACGTCAAGTCCGTTGGCTTTACCAGAGGAATCAATCTGCTTATCGGCCCGAACGGTTCGGGGAAAAGTTCTATTCTTAAAGCGATCTATCGTTGTCCTGATTGCCAGAAGATCGAGACGGCTCCGACGAAGTATCATTACTATGACGGCGAATTAATGAATCCGCACCGCAAGGACATGAAAGGGAATTCCCTGCTTCGGTGCCGCGCCATGTTCGCTTCGCATGGAGAAACGCTCAGGGATGTGCTTGGGTTTATTCCCCTTGGCAAGGGAGATACACTGCTTTTGGATGAACCCGAGACCGGGCAGGACGTGGAATGGATGTTGAAGATCAGCCGGGGCTTTAAGAAAGTGGCACGTTTAGGGTGTCAGTTGATCGTTGCTACACACCATCCAGTCTTTCTGGGGCGGCACCATACCGTTGAATTGCAACGTGGTTATGAGAATAAACTTAACAAGATTTATAAGTATGCTTTGAGTTCTCATGTCAAAGATTGATCCGTTTGAAATATATGCTGATGAATACGAGGCGTGGTTTGAGAAGTATCCATGGGCGTATCAGTCGGAGCTGGAGGCTGTTAGATCGTTATTGCCAAAGTCCGGGAAGGGGATTGAAATAGGCGTCGGGAGCGGTCGGTTTGCCGGGCCTTTAGGTATCAAGTTAGGCATTGATCCATCAGCACAGATGAGAGCATTGGCCGAGAAACGCGGCATTCAGGTTCTTGATGCAAAAGCCGAGAAGCTACCTTTTGAGAATGGTTATTTTGATTTTGTATTGATTGTCACAACAATTTGTTTTGTGGATGACGTATTCTTGGCATTCAAGGAAGCACTTCGAGTCTTAAACTCCGATGGAGCTATGATCGTCGGATTTGTTGATAAAAACAGCGCTCTGGGAATGGAATACCAGAGAAAGAAATCGACAAGCAGATTTTATTCATCAGCAAGGTTTTATTCCACAGATGATGTTATTGATACAGCGAGAAATGCGGGCTTTGGACAAATTGATTGCGTGCAGACACTTTTTAGAAATATTGAACAGATGGACAGAGCTGATCCCGTAAAGGAGGGGAAAGGCGATGGATCGTTTGTCGTGGTCAGAGCAAAGAAATAATAACAAGAAAACAAGAGAGGGCTTTTATGGAAACGCTTCAGCAAAATAATGTCGCAATGCCGAGGATCGGCGAGAAGGCACCTTCATTCAAGGCGGTAACAACACAAGGGGAGATCAATTTCCCGGAGCAGTACGCGGGAAGCTGGGTCATTTTATTCAGCCATCCGGCGGATTTCACGCCAGTCTGCACGTCGGAATTTATGACTTTTGCCAGCATGGAGCAGCAATTTGCGGATGCGAACTGCAAGTTAGTTGGGCTTTCGGTTGACGGTCTCTACAGCCATATTGCGTGGCTGAGGACGATCAAGGAAAAGATTGAATACAAAGGTATGAAGAATGTTGAGGTGAAGTTCCCTTTGATCGAAGACATCACCATGGAAGTAGCCAAGAAATACGGAATGATACAGCCCGGTGAGAGTTCAACCAAGGCGGTGCGTGCGGTTTTCTTTGTTGACCCCAAAGGCGTTATCAGGACAATATTATATTATCCGCTCAGCCTTGGCCGCAATTTTGACGAGTTATATCGAGTTATTATTGCACTTCAGGCGGCGGATGCATTTTCTGTTGCCATGCCTGCGGACTGGCGCCCGGGGGATGATGTGATCGTTCCACCGGCAGGGTCATGTGGTGTTGCCAAAGACAGGATGGATGGCAAGGAAGAGATGAAGTGTTACGACTGGTTCTTTTGTACAAAGAAGATTGATAAAGAAACCGTGATGAAGACGGTTCTCAAGAAGAAATAACCGAAAAGGAGGCGCGGGATGAACATGAAAACATCTGATGGGGGATGGAATCCATACCTTGCGGGCGCGTTGGTGGGAGTGCTTGCGGTCGTATCCGTGATCCTTACAACCAACATTATGGGGAAGACAAACCTTCTCGGCGCATCGACGACATTTGTGCGTGCTGCTGGTTTCCTGGAAAGTTCAGTTGCGGCCTCGCATGTGGATCAGAATGAGTATTTCAAGAAGGAAAAGGTCAAGGTTGATTGGCAGTTCATGCTGGTTCTGGGGATTCTGATAGGGGCTTTTCTGTCGTCTATGTCGGACAAGAGCTTCAAGCTTGAATCTGTCCCGCCGACGTGGGCTGAGCGCTTTGGTGCAAGCGTACCCTTAAGAGCCGTTTGGGCCTTTGCGGGTGGCGCGGTGGCCATGATTGGCGCAAGGCTTGCCGATGGATGCCCGAGCGGACACGGCTTAAGCGGGCTCATGCAGTTGTCTCTGAGCGGGTTTGCGGCGTTGGCGTTCTTTTTTGGGACAGGGGTTCTTGTGGCGAACTTTGTCTACAGAAGTGGTTCGGCACAGCTCACCACAAGGAGGGTGTCATGAACGAACAGGCACTAGGATTATTGACCGGCATTGCTTTCGGGTTCCTGCTTCAGAAGGGGCGCGTCTTGCGTTTTGACAAGCAGGTGGGGGCAATGCTGTTGAAGGATATGACTATCCTCAAGTTCATGCTGTCCGCGATCATCGTCGGGATGATCGGCATCTATTTTCTCAATGACATTGGTTTTATTGAGCTCAAGCACAAGACCATGAATGTCGGCGCTGTTGTCATTGGCGGTGCTTTGTTCGGTCTTGGTTGGGCTGTGATGGGTTTTTGTCCCGGGACTTCCATTGGGGCGATAGGAGAAGGCCGTTGGCACGCGATTTGGGCTGTGCTGGGTATGATTACTGGCGCGGCTATCTTTGCCGAGCTGTATCCTTTCTTCAAGCAGACTGTTTTGGTGTGGCTGGATTGGGGCAAGGTGTCACTTGCGGATGTAACGGGCCTGAACCATTGGGTTGTGATCGTTGCTTTAGCAGCAGTCTATATAGGGCTGTTTATTTTCTTTGAGAAAAAGAAATTATAATCACTCAGGAGGAAATTATTAAGGCATTGGTTAATCTTACGGCCAATAAAGATCAGGTAACATACAACATTGCCCTTCAGATCTTGCAGGATAAAGACACCTTCCCGGCGACATAGCTCCGAGACAGGGGTCTCCTGCTTGAATCCTTCAAGA
>DYOU01000076.1 GCA_020720365.1 Candidatus Elulimicrobium sp. | reverse complement strand
GTTTTTGCTGATAATGAATTGGATGAATCGGCAGTTGTTAAGGAATACTTAATAATTGCCGCCCGCCTCCGTGACCAAGCGGTTTTTTGCGGCTGTTCAAAATAAAATGCATTACCAGTTCATGGCAGTACAGGGAATGTACACAGAACATTGAGCCATTGTTGTCGGAGAAGCTAACGACGGATGATTTCGAAATGCTGGTGGTCGCGGAGAAATAAACATGGCATTGGAGCTGTCGATTGAGCATATGTTATAAGAACGAGTAAAGCAGCTTCCACTGGATAAATTTAACGAATCGGGTATCTTGCAATGATCACATTACGCGGCACACAGAAATTTCTTTCATTTTCCGGATGTAAACCTCAGGTCGTGAGCGATCCTTCCGCGCTGTCGCTGGAATGGTACGTGAACTTATTATTCTTTGATCGCAAGAAATGCCTGCTTGTCACTCATAGCCAGACTCTTTTCACGTTTATTCTGATGGATGTCCGTAAGAAAGATGCACTGGATCTGCTCGAATTGTTCCGCAAGGGTCTTTCAAAGGCCATGTTCTATACGCACTGTCCAAGTGAAATGATGCAAAAGGTCTTGAAGTCTTGCGATGGGATCTTGCTCGCGAAGACCATGGATCGTAGTGTTCTTTCATCGATGAATGATATGGCGTATAAAGTTCCATGGTGGTTAAGCAAGGCAGAGCCGGGGCAGGACCCTGCGGCCGCGGTGGCGATCCGGTTGAATGGAATGCCCATGGGCGCATTGAAATATAAATGTCCTGTTGAAATGTTTTCGGCTTCTTACGGGTTTCAGGTCAAGCCGGATCTTAAGGGTATATTTGCGAATAACCCACCGGCTCCTGTTCCGGAGATCGAGGCTGTGCCGGAGGGTGACCGCGCTCTGCCTGATCTTGGCGGAAGAGTGCCTGCACATGTAGCTCAGGATATGATCTATGATGCTTGGGAATGTGATGACCCAAAAAAACGGGCTCTGCTGGCCCGCAAAGCGCTGGCTATATACCCGCATTGTGCTGACGCTTATGTTCTTCTTGCGGACGGGGCAAAATATGTTGATGAAGCTGTCGCGTTGTATCTTCAAGGGGTTAAGGCTGGCAGATTGGCGCTCGGAGAGGCGTTCTTTAAAGATAATGCAGGGAGTTTGTGGGTTCATCTTAAAGCCAGGCCATATATGCGTGCTTTGGCCGGTCTTCAGGAGTCTTATTGGGAAAACCGGGAGCATGAAAAGGCGATCGCGATCTGTTACGACGTGCTGCGTTTGAATAAGAATGATAATCAGGGCATGCGCTATGTTCTTATCCGCTATCTCGCGAAGTTGTCCAGATACGAAGAGCTTGAAGCGTTTATGGAACACAGTTCGTATACGCATGACTGTATCGCCGGGTGGTGTTTTACGCGGGCATGGTTGTGCTTTATCAGAGAGGGGCATACCCAGCGCGCTACGGAATTATTACAAAGAGCCATGCAGACAAATCGATTTATTCCAGAGTATTTGTTCAGAAAAGGTTATCGTTTGAAGATGTTGCCGGCGCATTTGAGCATGGGTGGTGAGGATGAGGCTCAATGTTATGCGCATCAATTCGGCAGCATTTGGCGCCGATCTTCTGCAGTCATGAAGTGGCTTCGTGAGCAAATGGTGACGACGACTTTTGAGTAGTTTCTTATTTGGTGTTGAGTTCTGCAAGGCGGGGGATATTCAGGATCGTTTTGCTGGCGTCAGCAAAATGGTTGATCTTGGGTCGGGCAGTCAGAGGTCTGTTGAGGACATGAAGCTGATGTGGGCGACGGAGAAATAATCATGGCATCGGAGCTGTTGTTTGTGGAATTTATTGCTGATCAAATGAAAGAGGCCGGATCGATTGCGTACCGTAAAATGTTTGGCGAGTACGCCCTTTATTGCGATGGAAAGGTTATTGCGCTCATTTGTGATGACCGGCTATTTATTAAGCCTACAGACGCTGGTAAAGAATTTATCGGGGAAGTTGTCGAGGCTCCGGCCTATCCGGGAGCAAAGCCGAGTTTTCTTATTGAAGACAAATTTGAAGACAGGGAATGGATCAGCCGTTTGGCAAGAATCACCGCTGACGGGCTTCCTGAGCCAAAACCTAGAAAGAAGAAGATGATCCGGAGTAACAGGAAGGTTCCCTTGTTGGCAAGAAAATTTAAAGTTAACGACTTTTTTACTCCGTGCCCTGTCGACACTGATGATGAATTGTTCCCTAACGGTATTTTTGTCTTTAACATCACCAAAATGACTGAATATATTCAAAGAAATCCTGATGAATTTGTGTTAGAAAAGATAGTTGTCGACGATAATTATAATGATTTTTCAACTATTGATGAGGGGCATCTGGACCGGGTTGATCTTTCAAAACCTGTTGTCCTGGCTGAGATAGCTCCGGGGAGATTTAATCTTATTGATGGTCACCACAGAATGGAGAAAGCACATCGGATGGGCGTAAAGGAATTGATGGCTTTCAAGCTTCGGCCTGATCAGCATATAAAATTTATGACGGAAAGAAAAGGTTATATTGCGTACATTGAGTATTGGAATGATAAACTAAAAAGGCTGAATTAAATTTCAGGTGGAGTAAGAAATGACATTGCGGGAATCAGAAACAGTTGAATTTAAAAAATCTACCGCTGAACTTAAGCAGGCGGTGATTTCGATGGTCGCTATGCTTAATAAAAGCGGCCATGGCGAGGTGTATTTTGGTATTGCCGATGACGGGAGAGTTTTTGGCCAGCCTTCCGGGCGGATGACGTTCAAGGATATTACGCAGGCCATGGTGGATAATACGGAACCGAAAATCTATCCTAAAGTTGAGACTCGCAATATTGACGGCATGGATTGCATCGTTGTGACGGGGGACGGACGACAGGGTCCTTATTTCGCGTATGATCGGGCGTATGTTCGTGTTGGGGAGTCGGATAAGGCTATGAGCTCGCATGAAATTGAGGCGAGGTTTCTTGAAAAGAAGCAGTGGCTTTGGGAAAAAGAGCTCTCTGAAAAGACGCTGTCTGATGTGAATGAAAAGACGGTCAGGGAGTTCATGCGCAAGGCCAAAGCCGCCAAGCGAATTGATTTCGATTTTGAGAGTGTTCAAATTGCGTTAAATAAATTGGGGCTTTTGCATAAGGATCAGCTGACCAAGGCAGCGGAAGTGCTGTTTTGTGATGAGAATTCGATGGAGGTTCAAGCCGCGATCTTTGCTGGGACTGATAAACTGACATTTCTGGATATTAAATCATTTAAGGGTAATTTATTCACTTTGCGGCATGAGGCTGAGGTTTACGTGGAAAGCCACATGCGTTGGCGTGCGGACTTGAGCGAAAGCCGTCGCAAGGAAATACCTGAGATCCCGGTGCGGGCGCTGGCGGAGGCGATAGGGAATTCGCTGTGCCATAGGGATTTCTCAAATCCCAAGGGCAATGAGGTTGCCATCTTCAAAGACCGGATCGATATCTATAACCCCGGATTGTTTCCTCAAGGCGTTAATCCCGAGGACTTCTTTACGGGTCATGAGCAATCGGTGTTGCGTAACCCGTTGATCGCAGAAACTCTTTATAAATCGAAGGATATTGAACGCTGGGCCAGCGGGATCAAGCGTATTCACGATGAATGCGAAGCTGTTGGTGTGCGGGTTGAGTTCAAGCGCATGAAGACCGGCTTTGTGGTTTCTTTCTATAAGCCTAAATGGGAAGAGGGGGAAGGCTTGGAACAGGTAGGGCAAGAAAGTAAGGTGGAAAGTAAGGTGAAAAGTAAGGTGAAAAGTAGTGAGAAGGTTGTTGATATTATTTTCAAGAATGCTTCGATTACTGTCCCTGAAATAGCTGGACTTCTTGACATGAGCACTGCCGGCATTGAAAAGATTGTTCGAATTTTAAAGAAGCAAGGACGTTTGCGACGTGTTGGTTCTGACAAAGGCGGGCATTGGGAAATACAGGCATAAGGGGTGAAAAGTTGGTGTTTTTGGCCTTTTGGGTCGATCTCTTACAGGAAGATGTTCGGCGAGTAGGTCCTGTACTGCGATGGAAAGGCTGCTATGGTATTATCGCTTCATAACGTGAAGCGATAATAGGGCTTATTCGCTTCACGGCCCCTTGGAGGTTTTCTTTTGAAGGTTCCTTATGACCTCACAGGCTGGCGGAAGCTTTGTAACAGTTTTCCATGGGCCTCAATTGTCTGAGGGGCAGGAAACAGGTTCGGAGAAGAGTTCGGAGAAAAGTACGGAGAGGGCATGTCCTTATTAACTAAATCCAAATATATGACAGGGCTTCAGTGCCCTAAGTGCTTATGGGTGACTTTTAACGATCCGAAGAGACTGCCGCCGTTTGATGCGTCACGGCAGTTTATCTTTGACCAGG
>DYOU01000003.1 GCA_020720365.1 Candidatus Elulimicrobium sp. | reverse complement strand
ATAAAATATAATAATTTTAACGATTATCATCAGATCTCTTCAAAGAAGCAATCACTTTTATATAAAGCATGGAAAGAACTTTTCAGGAACAAGTAAATAAATTAGAATAATAATCATGAACTGCCTATCCTTAGCCGGAATAACGACCATTTGTTTCTTTCTATGCACCAGCTCCACTGCCTCTACAGCAACCACTCCTCTGGGCATGGTTCAAACATATGAAAATACAGTAATTACTATTCAAGCTCAAAATATTTCATTAAACGGTAGCATCGCCAGTATGAGTGAAAAGATCGGCGCCGGAGTCGTGATAGATCCGAACGGATTTATTACCACAAATACACATGTCATCTACGGCTCCAATATCATCAAGGTCATCCTGAATAACAATGTCACCGTGAATGCAGAGGTCCTTTTTATTTCCAGGGAATACGACTTTTCTATCCTTAAGATCAATCCTCCTTTTCCATTAAAAGCTATTGAATGGGCTCACCCTGTCCAAATAGAACTTGGACAAGAAATCATCACCATCGGACATTCCCCTTTATTAAACCATACGATTTCCGGCGGCCAAATTAACGGCCTCGGGACTCGAAAGCTCGATGACGGGTCTGAAACCCCCGAACTCCTCAAGATCAGCATCAATCATTACCCTGGCGATAGCGGCGGACCTGTATTCAATACAAACGGACAATTGATCGGTTTAATGAATTCAAAACAATCAGGAATCCAACGTGCGGTCTTTGCTATACCTGCCAGTAAAATTTATTTAGAATATTTAAATCTTGTCAATACCCAACAAACCCAGTAAATTGACACCTATGTTGAGCCTTCTTTCTTTCCACCGCCTTCTTCTATGGTTATTGGCCGCGTTCATCGCAACCGGTGTCGGCTTATATTTCAGACTTTATCCGCTAACGCACAATATCTCTTCCGATGCTTATGAACAAGGAACAATGCTCGTTATTACTAAAATACGCGCATCGATCGCAGGGCAGATCTCTCGTCAATTCCCCGATATGCCAACATCACAGAAGGAACAATTGGCTAAAAAACAATTCGATAAGACCCTGAAAGAACACGGATCTGAAATTCGACAAGCCTTTGATCAAGCCGGCCAAAAGATCCTTGAACATTCCGGAGAAAGTCAACACTACCTTCTTGCCTCAGACTCCTATTATTATTTGGCTTTAACTCAGGAACTCCTGGAGAAAGGCTCTTTCGGAACCAAAAGTGAAGGCAGTAAATTCTTCAATAATTTCATGCTTGCTCCTCTTGGTTATTGGCAACCGCAAACCTGGCATCCGTATCTCGGCGCCCTTTCTTATAAAATAGTCCGTTTCTTTAAACCCGACAGCTCTCTCATGTTCGGCGTAGGATTTACATCAGTCTTCCTTTTTCCCATCGTTCTCGCCGCGTTCTTTCTAACATGCCGAGCTCTTGGCTGCGGAGCCTTTCCTTCTTTTATTGCATCTATATTTTTTGTCCTAGCCCCCATTTACCTGCAACGCAGCACATTCGCCTGGTTCGATGATGACGCTTATAATGTTTTCTTCCCTCTGATCATTTTCTATTGCCTGTTCAAATCTATTGATCATTATCATAACATTAAGAAACTTCTGATTTACGCTTCGCTAACAGCCATTGTTATGGCCCTCTATTCACGCTTCTGGTATGGTTGGGGTTTCATCTGGGCGCTAAGCGCAGGTGCCATCGGCCTATCCACCTTTCTCTCTTTTAACAAGAATAAAGACTCTTTCAAACCATCGCTCATTCTGACAACAGCCCTAGTCATAACTCCTTTTATCGCCGTCGGCCTTATGTGCGGGTTTGGAGAAGTATGGCAAATCCTCTCCTTTGCTTCCGGTGAACTGAAAAAATTTATTGCTCCTTCTTTAAAGACATGGCCAGACCTTTTTATCGTTGTCGGAGAATTAAAAAAATGTTCTCTCCGAGATGTTGTGAACCTGACTGGCGGACAAATCATTTTCTGTGGCGGACTATTAACAGTCCTTTGGAATACCCGAAAAGCTTTCATTCGATATGACAGTAATGCAGCAAAAACCACCCTGCTCACGCTCTTCTTTGCCTTCACCCTCTTCCTCAGTATTAACGCACAACGGTTTACTATCCTATGCCTCACACCTCTCGCTCTTTTATTCGCCTATGGCCTTAATCAACTTTGGCTCACTCGCAACCAGCTGACTGAAGCCTGCGGCCTTAAAACAACTGCCTTAAAAAGAACTTTCACTGGGATATTCGCAGGCATTCTCTTGTTGTCTTTATCTTTACCAATTATATCTTCCCAAAAAAACATCCGGGCACTTCTCAGCCCTATTTTCAATTCTGCCTGGGAACGAGCACTCGTTAAACTACGGGACCACTCCCCCACAAATAGTGTCATTAATACCTGGTGGTCTCCTGGGCATTTTGTAAAAGCTATCGCCAATCGGCGCGTCACTTTTGATGGAGCAACGATCAATGGAGAGCAAGCCTACTGGTTAACACGGGTTTATTTAAGCCAAAGCGAAAATGAAGCCCTGGGTATCTTGCGCATGCTGAACATCAGTTCCAACAGCGCGACGGAATACCTTCAAAGGAAGAATATTCCTCTGTCGATCGCTGTGCCTTTAATAACCCAGGCAACTTTACTAAATAGGGACAATGCTTTTAAACTATACGCGCAAACTCTTTCGAACCAGGATGCTCAAGAACTCATCTTCATGACGCACGGAGAACCTCCCCCTTCCTATATCCTTATTTATAATGAAATAGTCGATGGAAATGTTATGTTAGGATATTTAGGGAAATGGAACTTCAAAAAAATCGAAGAACTTAACAAAAATCCTGAAACACTCAAGAAAATACCTTCCAAAAACTCTAAAAATTATGTCGATTTTATCTGGAGCCTGGTAGGAGGGCCCTATCGACAGAGCCCAACCCTGAACCCGGTAGCACTCAATAAAGACACAATTCTATTCGATCAGGGCGTCGCCATAAATACTAATGATATGACAGTCAGTATTCAATCTGCCTCATATGGTTCAGGTGTTCCCCTAAGCATCCTCTACGCCGATGGCAATAAAATTACCGAAAAGACGTTTTCCGATGCCAACCTTTCCTACTCTGTCGTCTATTTCAAAGACCCTAATGGAGCACCTCGCTGCGTCCTGCTAGATCGGATGATTGCTAATTCTCTTCTGGCAAGAATGTATTATTTTGAAGGTCTCGGTCTCCACCATTTCAAGCCTTTCTCCAAGGAAAGTGACCTGACAGGTCGGACTAAAATATTTATTTATGAAGTCACTTGGTAAAAAAGGTATTTAATTCGTTCTCAATAGCTGTAATAGTCTGCAACTGAAGTAAGCGACCAGCGACCTGCTCGGCTGAAGAAATATTAATACTCATAATACATTCCTGAATCTGTTGAATATACCTTGCGTCCAAACTGATGGTCCTAACGCCTATCCCTAACAAAAAGGGAATATAACGGGGGTCATGTGCCATATCATCGTAAATAGAAATTGGCTTCTTATAACAAATAGCCGCCTGAGCTGTGCGTTTAAGCGCACGTAATACAGAAGTATCCGTCCGGCCAATCCATCTGGCATAGGCTCTGAATTGCGGTAATATTTCGTATCCGTCCGGCCAACCCATCTGGCGTAAGAATCTTATTTGTCGGCAGTGAGACCAGCGGGCACACAGCCGCAGTTCTTATGACCTTTTGCGCGACCTGCCGCAAGAACAAGATTAATACCTGGGCATATTTTAAAGATGTCCTGCAACGCATCAACACCCATTCTGCCAAACGACTTCATGAACTCCTGCCGGATCAATGGCAGATGGCGCGTTAGTAATAATCGGTCTCTAATTTGATCTAAAAATTATGCGGAAGTCTGGCAGGGGGAGTGTATTCGCCGGACGGATACGGAATATCCAATGACCTTGCCAAAAAGCCACATGGGATGTAACCCCTCCGTTTAACAAAACAACGCCTAAAGCACCTTGAGAGCTTAATTTGAGTGCATCAGAAGGTAAAAGTTTACGAGCGATCAGAATCTTTCCGGCATACAGATCTTCCGTCCTGTGAATACCTGTCAAGTTCTCAAGCAACCTCCGTCCTACATCAATAATGTCATAAGGTTTCTCTCGAAGCAAAGCACTCGGTAATTGATCAAAATGCGCCACATATTCAGTCACGACCAACAGTATCGCCTTACCACTTTTATAAATTACCTATTGGGCTTCAAATATTAAGAGATGTCCCTAAAAACAGAAAAACACCTCCGCCATTTCTGGTAGGAGGTGTTTTTCTTATAGAAGATAAATGGTGGATCGGATGGGGATCGAACCCACGACCTCCTCATTGCGAACGAGGCGCTCTCCCAAACTGAGCTACCGACCCGAAATCCTAAATTATTTATTCTCAACTAGTTACGAGACATCTCAAAATATTTCTTTTCACAAAAAACAGAATGTGCTAAATCCGTGCTTTTTTCGTGATTTGGATTATATAATAATTCTGGCGATTGTATATCGATTTCTTCAATCGCGCCATTAGAAAGGGAATCGCTCTGTATTGATATTATCACTGGTCTTTAATTCCGGGATATTATGATCCGGATCCACTTCTATCCTGAGTGTATCTCCCGGAGCCGGAACAAATGCCACGCCCGAAAATGTGAATGTCAGCGTGGTTTGTCCACCCGCACGAAGCACGCTGACCGTCGAGTACCCGGTGTATGTTTGACCGCCGGAACGCCGGTAAGTGTATCCCACCCGGAAATTCTGCGCCAGGTCGTTACCCTTATTCTGGACAACGACACCTGTGACCGTGACATTAACCCCGGAAGCCGCTACATCAAGCCCGGAAAGCAAAAGATCCAGATCGACCGACGAAAGCAGCGACGCCCCGAAGATCGTATTGTTCGCAAGGCCATCAATAGTCCAGCTCTCGCCTTCCTTCACAAAACGCATGGATATTTCGGCGGTCTTGCGGTAAACCTTTCCGGTCGGGAGCATGAACTGCACTTCCCAGTGAACGCTGGAGACAGCCGATGACAAGTCTGAAGCCACATCAAGCGAATTGATCCGGTAAAAAAGACTAGCGTTACGGAACGAGAATACGTCCTCCTGGAGCGAGTGAATGAATTGGGCGTAATTCGGGAAGCGTTTGGAAACGAGCTCTGCCAAAGTCGCCTGATTACCCGTCGAGTACGACGTCTTCAGATCATCCAGAAGACTGGAGATCTCCTGCTGAATCGCTGCCTTATCGGGAAGCCCGGAAAGCCCTTCTCCCGGCATAGCTGGAAACACAACAGCCGCAGTGGATCTAGTACTTTCAGATGTAATGGTATTATTTTCCGTCACCCCCCGAACCTCAGCCTTTACCGTAAAACTCCCGCCCTCCTTAGGTGTCCAGTGTCCGTCTAACCCTATGACGGATTCGGGGCGTATCGTCACCACCTGAGATTCATAATATCCATCGTCCGCCGTCAGGATCAACTCGACATCAACGCTTCGGCGGGGCGTTTTATTGTGCAATTGAACGTAAAATTTTACCTCCTGCCCGGACTGGATCGGTGTCGGCAGACGCATTTCACTGATCACAACCTCCATCTCCGCTGCCGCGCGAACAAGAGCTTTCCTTGTTTTCTGATTGTCTTCCGGCTTCAGATCACCGGCACCAGTATCAGGATCGATCTTCGCGTCAAAAGTGACCTCCCCTTCTTTCTCCGGCGTCCATTCACACTTCGTCTCGCCGGATGCACCCTTTTTCAAAGAAATTTCCTGGAGACAATCCATTCCAACTGAAGACGTTAAGGTGACATTCGCCGCACCATCCGTATCCCGCGGTCCGTTGTTCTTTACTTTTACCGTTATCAAAGCCTTCTCATTGACGTAGAAATCACCTCGTGGAGGAACGATCTCATCGACAGACAAGTCGATTTTACACAAAACAACGTTTGTGGACAATTCCTTGAGATTGTTGCTTTCGTCGGTTTCCGGACGGCTGGATATCGGGATAATTTCCACTTTCACAACGGCTGGCCCCAATTTCTTTGGCGTCCACTTGACATCGACCTTTTTACTCTCGCCTGTTTTCAATTCAAGCGAATCGTCCTTGTAAGTAAACCCGTCATCAGCCTTGACCTTCAAGGTTGCGGCAGCTGGTTCACCGGACTTTTGCGAGAAAGTAATGCTTATTGTAACCGGAACATCTTTCTCAACCAGCTCCGGCAGCACAACCTCGTCAACCGACTGATCTACCTCTGCCGGCTTCACCGTTGCAGTGATGATCCTTTCATTATTGTTTTCATCCTCATCCTGCGTGGAAGGAAAAATATTGACAGACAGCTCCTCGTCACCAGACGCCCTGGGAGTCCAGTTAAAAACAACTTTCTTTTCTTCATGACTCGCAAGACGCAAACCTGTCTTCTTATCCTGAAAACCATCATCTGCATAGACTTTTAACACGGCACCGGTGGCAATCTTCCCCGACAGGTTCTTCAAGACAACAGTAACTTGCCCCGAAACGCCAACCATGAGGTCGCTGCTTACAGAAACGTCTACTACCGCCAAGTCAACCGCTTCCCCTTCCTGACAGCTGGCCCCGCACGTTTCGCCGCGGCCGCAGCCTTCTTTATTTAAATCAGAGTTCGCGTTCGACGGCGCAGAGAAATCCATGTCCGGGATTTGAGTCAATTCTTTCAATTCCGCCAATGTTTCTTCGATTCGGCTCGGCAGTCCGATAAAGTTATCCAGACCATCTATCTTGTCTGTTAGCGACTTGCCGATCTTTTTGGCCGAGTCGTTGAGGACTTGATTCGCTTCGTCAATGAGGTCTTGAACATATTCCCTCGCGCCTATCTTTTCCAATGCCTTCCAGAGAACCTTGCCGACTTTATGCTTTATCATGCCGACCAAGATATCAAACTCTCGCATGACTTCATCAATAGTAAACGATTCGCTGTAATTCTTACCCAAAACACGAAAGGAAATGGATACCCTCTTATGCATGGCATCCACGGCCTTGTTCAAAGCGTCTGTTTCCTTTTTTACATTGTCGCGAAATTTAGAAATAGTTTTTCCGAACAGCTCCAGCGAATCTGTATATAAGAGAAGATCGTTTGTAGCCGCATGAATTCTTTTGAGCTTATTCGTTGTTTCTACGGCGGCAATGTCCAGCGCATTGATCTCGGGCAATAGGGTTGCGCCGATGACATCCATTGTTTCCTCATACTGTTCCTTTAAAGGAGATTTTGAATGGGCCACACAGCGTTTAACGCTTGTCGCGACCGGATAAAGGCCGTAGTTAACGGCAGTATTGAAAAGGCTGATCTTGCTTACAATGCGGTCCCTGGCTGTGATCACCTTCATAATAGATTCCCTGATCGGCTTCGCCTCCTTTTCAAGTTTTTCGGCCGCATCGTCCACCTTTGTAACTTTATCGTTCGTACTTTCCAGGGTTTTCGAAAGCGCCAGGGCTGCCATGCTTACATAAGGGATGTGCAGCTTGGAGACTGCTTCTGTAAGACTCTTGAGGTTCGAGAAAGTTTCTTTAAGTTCTTTAGTTGATTGGTTGAGTGTCTTCGCCATTGCCAAGCGCAATTTTGCATTATTCAGATCCTTCTGCGTTTCGGCGCCAAGCTGCTTGTTCAGTTCAACCAGATCGTTCTGTGTCTTGTGAGTCTGCTCTACAAATTTATCAAAATCTCCGGGAGCAGCCCAAACCATTGGCACAATAACAATCGTCGAGAAAATCATAAGCATGAATACCACGATGAATTTGTTCGTAAAAACCTGTTTTTGACCACTCATTTTCTTCTCCTTTTTAAAGGGCAGAGACTAACTTGTTGAATTTTAAAAATGGCAGGAAATTTTAGCCGTTATCTTCTGCTCACAATAATCATTATTAGGGTCATTGAAGTTATTATTATTCCGCAGATATTCCAGTGAATAAACAAAAACCCGTCCGATCTCCTTTGAAATAAAAGCAGTGTATTGCCACAGATTGGCATCATTGGTATTCATATAATAATTATTATCTGTAATTGAGGCTCTACCTCCGAAATTCAGCCCCGTTGGCAAATTGAAACGCGCCCCGGCAGAATGCATCAAAAGCAGATCTCTTTTTCCTGCCACAAGATTCTTTTCCAACCCAACTATCTCTCCCATATCCCAGGACACCCCGGTCTTACCCAGATTAAATTGCCCGTTGAAATTAAGCCCGAGAGAATCTCTATCACGCTCCTGGTCAGGGTTCACATGATCCCGAACATAGGCCTGGGCATAGTTCAGCCCAACCGTGACCAGATTAAAGGAACGGGATAAACCCAGCGTCCATGTATCTGTATTATTACTGATGGATTTGTCGTCGGAATATTGTTTACGAAAATCTCCACCGGCAGTTAACGACAGACTCCAAGGCAAAGACCAGGTTATCAGAGTTCCCGGATTGACTTGATTGGAGCGGGCAGACTTAAGATTCTTTAAATTATCGCGAGTAAGATAAAGGTACGGGGAAAGAGAAAGCATGGGCGTTAGGAAAAATGTATTACTGCCCCGTAAAGATTCTAAATCCTGCGTGGCAAACCCGCCGGTTGTTTCAAAATGAGGCCCGACAGAACTGTATTCCCACGATCCCGTATACTTTCCCTTATTAATGTCAATCCCAAGACGGTATGCCTTGTCGCGTTTGGGGTCATAAACGATACCTTCCCCGGTATGCGCTTCACGCGAACTTCCAGCCAAATCTCCTCTCAACAAAAGCGCGTTGGAAAATTGATAGCGAAAGTCGGTACTTACGACATTAATATCTTTGTATATTTCGGTTGCAGTAAAATAAGCCCTATCATCTGAAGCTCCGCCGTAATTCATGCCCCATATTATTTTTTTATCTGCAAAAGCAGTTTCATATCGACCACCCCGGACATAGCGTCGCTTAATGCTGCCATCGTCCTTGCGTTCGTTCAACAAACCATTCCATGACGAAGCATCGACGCCAGACAGGAAAATAATCTTGGTCGGAGTACTCGCGTGATTCCATTCAACCTTTGCTCCCTTAAGTGCATTATTAACCGAATAGTCACTTAAATATCCAACAAAATCACCGGCGACTACATTCATTTGCTTTGTGCGGCGTTCCAGCGACATATGCTGAAGGGTAAAGTCATAGGGATCAACCAAAACATCATCGGTAGAGCGATAAACAATGTCTCCTAGCCATTCTTTGGTCCCGCTACTGCCAGACACCTCCTTATCAAACGTAACCGTCCCTTCATACAGGTAACGTGTCTGATCCTTTGGAAAAAAGGATCGATCCCGATTCCCACTTACACCATATGTAACCACCGATAGGTCTTGGGTTGTTGAAACTTGTGCGAATGAGGACTGGGCTGTGAAGAGAAATAAGATTAAAAAAGCCCAAAAAGAGAATATGTTTCTTAACGAGGATTGAGAAAAATTCAAAAGAAATTTATTCATCATGTTATACATATTAAACAGAAAACCCATGGCTGTCTATCAAATATCCAACTTTTTCTGCGAATTGACTCATAATAAATGTTACCCTTAAAATTGATGAAAGGGGTGACATTATGAGTTCACAAAGCTTAGACGAATACACGGAAGTCATCGTCAAAGACCCGAAGACGGTCATACAGGCCTTGCTTGGTCATCAAATCCCTCATGTATTCCAGCTCCATGCACCAGGCTTGATCCCAACTGATCTGGTTCAATTCGGGCACATCGGTCAGAGGTATTTGCTGGGCCATTCGCCCGATTTCTTCCTCGAACCGTTTGATGAACCGGCCATGGTTCCAGAGCCTGGCAAGAAATTTGGTCTTCACGACTTGGCGCCTTGGGCAATCAATACAGAGGGTCTGGAGTTCCAGATAGATCGGCGTATTACCGGTATCAATATCTCGAACAAGCCGAAGGCTAATGTCATACCAACGGCATTGACTATGTCCGCAGGCATAAGTCGTTTTTTTTGAGATCTCCGGAGCCGCAGGATCATTCCTCCGGGATGCTCAGGGTGCGGAGTTAACGCCAAATTTGCTCAGAATCCGGGGAAGCTATACAGGTCTTTTAATGTGGTCTTTTTGTCCATAGACCATGACCTTAACGACTTCCAACAAATGTATCAAGTTCTCCTAGATCGTATAGCGACGGGGGAAGGCTCGCTTTTATCCACTAAAAAGTCAGAAGACCCATAAAAGTAATTTTCAAAACAAATTTTTAAAACAAATTAAATTTCTTGTGTTATTTTCATTGCGCAGAAATCAGGACCGCACATTGTACAGCAGTGTTCAGATGCAACGTTCTTGGGGAACGACTTCTCCCTGTAATTTCGTGCAGTCTCAGGGTCTAATGACAATCGGTATTGATCTTCCCAACGAAAATCATAACGGGCTTCAGACATTGCATTATTCCATGCAATAGCCATCGGATGGCCTTTGGCAAGATCGGCAGCGAGCGCAGCCATTTTGTGCACAATAATGCCCTCTTTAACATCATTCTTGTCAGGTAAAGCCAGATGCTCTTTAGGCGTTACATAACATAACATAGCCGTTCCCAGCCAGCCGATCATAGCCGCACCTATGGCAGAAGTAATATGATCTCTGCCGGCCCCAATATCGAGCACTAAAGGCCCAAGGGTATAAAAAGGGGCGTTGTGGCATAAATGCATTTGAAGATCCATATTGTCTTTGATCTTGTTTAATGGAACATGCCCAGGACCTTCGATCATAACCTGAACATCATGCTTCCATGCTGTTTTGGTTAATTCTCCCAAAACTTTTAATTCTCCAAATTGCGCCTCATCATTGGCATCCGCTGTCGATCCTGGACGCAGGCCATCCCCTAAAGAGAAACAAACATCATATTTCTTTAATAATTCACAAATGTCTTCAAAATGTGTATATAAGAAATTTTCTTTATTATGGATCTGTGTCCATTTTGCAAGAATTGATCCTCCGCGCGAGACAATACCCGTCTTTCGTTTTTTTGCAATAGGAACTAATTCTTTAAGTAGGCCTGCATGAATAGTGAAGTAATCTACGCCCTGTTCACACTGTTCAATTAATGTATCCCGATAAACTTCCCAAGAAAGATCGGCGACAATCCCTCCAACTTTTTCAAGAGCCTGATAAATAGGGACAGTCCCTATAGGAACCGGACAATTACGAATAATGCGTTCTCGTGTCTGATGAATATTTTTCCCTGTTGACAGGTCCATTACAGTATCAGCGCCCCATCTGATTGACCAGAGCATTTTCTCGAGTTCTTCTTCAACTGAAGAAGATAAAGCCGAATTCCCTATATTGGCATTAATCTTGACCAAAAAGTTACGGCCAATAGCCATTGGCTCGCATTCAGGATGATTGAAGTTGGCAGGAATGATAGCTCTTCCTTCGGATATCTCAATCCGAACAAATTCAGGTGTAAGCCCTTCGCGGATCGCAACAAATTCCATTTCCGGAGTAACTTTTCCCTGACGAGCGGAACTCAGTTGCGAACATTGACTAAACTTTTTCCAGGAACGACGTAAAGAAGGAAGGCCCTTATCCATATCAATCATCAAAGATGAATCCGTATAGGGACCCGTAACATCATATAAACGAAGCGACTGTTTTTGATTATTAAGTAAGATCTCACGATAAGGCACATGGAGGTCTGGATTTAAAATACCTTTTATATAAGCTTTTCTAGAGCTGTCAAAAGGCGGCATAGCAGGTATATTTGCTGTTGAGATATTCTTTTTTGGACAAGCATTCTTAGACAAAATACACCTCTTTTTTAAAAGAAATTATATCACATTGTAACCACAACCATGATCTAAATACAAAAATCATTCACTTTTTGCGGAAGATATTCAGTTAAAATCTTAGAAAGACTATTGAAAATATTCATTTTAATGCCTGGATTAACTACTTCAAGTCCGGATAATATCTTCTTGATAGCCTCTCGTTGAGATTGATTTGCTTTAGAGCAACGACATGACTCGAAAGAAATAATATTTGAGACTTCAGCAAATTCAATAATTTTTCTTTCATATTCTAACGCTAACGGCCGGATAAGAGTCATCTTTCCATCAAACATCCCTTGTTTAGGGCACATGGAGCTGATCTCACCTTTGAAGAACTGATTTAAGAGGATCGTCTCAACAATATCATCCAAATGATGTCCTAAAGCAATTTTGTTTGCTCCCAATCGCTCGGCCACTTTAAATAACAGTTTTCGTCGATTCCATGAGCACCAAAAACAATTAACATCCGGATGCAACCCCCCGTCCATGGTAGTAAAGATGAACGAGGATTCGATATGATAGCGCACGCCAAGTTCATCAAAATACATCACCAGCTTATCTTTATCCGGACCAGGCATACCCATATCAATATGAATTGCGATTAATTCAAAATCAATGGGAGCGATAGACTGTCGATGTAAGAGGACATTTAATAGCGTTAGACTATCTTTCCCTCCTGATACCGCAACAAGAATCTTATCTCCGGGATGAATAAGGCCGTATTCGACGATCACTTTACCTGCTCTTCGGGAAATTTGATCGAACACTTCCATGCACTTCCTGTTTTTTAAAAAAGTTGGATGAAAGGTAGATTTAAGTGGGGTGATCTGCCGTGGCATGGATTATTTCCACCAAATAGCCGATAAATTTCGGATTTGAGCTGACAAAATATCAAAATAATCAAATTCCATTCGGATCATTTCATTATCATTCTTGCGAAGCCATTCAGCTAACCAAGCAAACCGTAAAGCTATAATCAAGAATATAAAATTCTTAATGCTTATGTCAGAATACTGCCCCGAAGACTGTAACGTATGCAGAAATGGCAGTACCGCTCCTGTCCAAAGTGACTCAGGGTTTTCAATCCCCAGGCAAGATACCATGTTTGCGGCATCGTAAAGCTCAGGTTTAATACCACAAAATTCCCAATCAATGACTGCCGCAATGGATTTTTCCTGCCATATTATGTTAAGGGCATGATAATCCCCATGTGAAAAACAAACCGGCATTCTATCATAAACAGGATAAAGATTCTCTTGAACGTATTGAAACATCGGTCGAATATTGGCATAAATACCAGGACGATTCTGACGAATAGTTTTACATAATTGATTAATATAAGCAGGTAAAGAAAAGATCGGCTTATCGTCTATAAGATGGGTATTTTTCAGTGCCAGCAAGAACGTAGCCACGGCTTCACCACGCCAATAATCTAAAACATAACTCGGACGATTGAGAGAAATTCCTTGAATATATGGTCTGACCTGCCAACTTTGCTCAATATAAGAATAAAGAAAGGTCCCATCCAGAGTTTTACAATAAGGAATAACTTTGGGGATTCCCTCCAGGCTTAATTGTTCAAGGATATGAGCGATACGGATTTTAGCTGGTGCAAATTTTGTTTTAACAGCTTCAATAATATATAATTCTTGATGAACATCTTCAATGACCGTTCGAAAATCTGTTCGTTCCGGGCTTCCTGGGATAGGAATATCTGAACGAACATGTAATAAGTCAATTCCCCAGGGTTTTATAACAGCAGGGTCAATCATTCTGGATCCTGACAAACTTTGCTATAAAGAATGCTGAAAAAAGATTATCTGGCAAAACTCTCCAACATGATGAAAGATCATATTTATATTGACGTTCCTGAAATTGTATTAACGCAGGATATCTTGATACCCCGGGAAGCTCAAATGTCTGCAATGCATAATAGCCTTTGGTCTTTCGTAGAAACCAATCTACCACAGCTTCATTTTCTTCAGGTGCTAATGTGCATGTGGAATAGACAAGAACTCCACCTGGTTTAACACAACGGCTTGCACTTAACAAAAGTCCTTTTTGTTTATGTGCCATTTCTTTGATTTTATGAAGACTCCAATATCCAATAGACTCTTTATCCTTGATATCAAACCTGCCTTCAGAGCTGCAAGGAGCATCAACAAGTACCCTATCGAACAGTGGATCATTCGGCTTAAAACGACGAGCATCCATTAGGACACAATGAACATTAGCTCCCATCATAGATACAACGGTCTTTAATTTATAAAAACGTCCTTTAATAGCTTCTATGGCTGTAATTTCAGCCCTATTTTGAACCTGTGCAGCGATTTGAGTTGTTTTACTACCTGGAGCTGCACAAAAATCTAGAATTCTTTCTTTAGCTTGTGGATCTAAAACAGCTACTGGAAGAATACTTGAAGGTGCCTGCCAATACAAGAGGCCTTCCCTAAATTGACTTGCTTCACGGAGCTGACGCCGGGCTTCAGAAGAAACAATAAGGACACTGGATAATGAAGGGTGCTGAATGAAATGAATCCCCAGATCAGTAAGAAAATTCTGAGCAGATATGAGATCAATCTTTAAAAGATTGACCCGTATCGCCGAGGTTAATGAGGTAGTAAACCGAGCAGTAACAGATTCGTAATGGACTTCAGGTAAAATAGTCTTTAACCGCTCAAGAAAGAGCATTGGCAAAGCAGGCATATGACTAACTCACGTTCATGCTTTAGTTATGCCTAGTAATGTTTGAATCTGATCAAGAAAGACGTCTGAATTGAATGGTTTATCAAAGCATACATCCACACCGATATCGAGAAGTTTCTTTTTATCAGCATCATCAAAATAAGCAGAAACTCCAACAATAATAGTATTCTGACAATTCGGAGAACGCTTAACTTTTTGAGCAACTTCATAACCATTCATTCCAGGCATTCTCATATCAAGTATGATTAATTCTGGCTTGAACAATAACAACTTAATTCCGGCCTCAAACCCATCGTAAGCAACATCAATTTCAAACAAATTATTTTTCTTCAACAGTCTTTTTACTGAACCAACCATGCTGGCATCATCATCGACGATCAAAATCTTTCTCGTAGTACCTCTCACAGAGAGGATTTCAGGAACAGGCATATTAAAATGTTTAAGAAATTCAATAAAATCAGCCACCTGCACGCGGCTATGATTACCTGGCGTACGATAGGCTTTCATTTTACCATCATGAATCCATTGCAGGACTGTTCTTAAATGAACATGACATAATTCTGCAATTTCACCGGTAGTTAAAGGTCTTTCATTTGACATAATATTCTCTTTTCTCTATAAGTTCTACTTTATTTTTACTCGTTTTATTAAAAATGTCAAGAAATCTCACGCACCCTGTCAATATTTTCTTTTTTCCCAAGTAAAATAAGAATATCACTGTCTTTTACCATATATTCCCCTGTAGGAACAATATTAACAACATCAGTTAATACATCTTTTACTGCTATAATTTGAACGGAAAACTGATTGATCAAATTCATATCTCTAAGACGTTTTCCTATAAAATGTTTAGGTGGAGCGATTTCAACGATAGTATACCCTTCAATAAAAGGTATATAATCTATCATATTAGGATTATGAATCTTTCTTGCAATCACCATAGCTAAATCTTTTTCCGGAAAGAATATCTCACTGGCCCCCAACTTTTCTAATATCCTACCGTGGGATTCACCAAGAGCCTTGGCATAAATTTTTTTAATGCCCATATCTTTCACGTTTAATGTCGTTAGTATTGAATCACTTAAGTTAGACCCAATGCAAATAACAACTAAATCCGCAGAATCCACGCCAATCGATTGGAGAGCCATCATGTCTGTGGCATCTGCGACAATGGCTTGCGCAACGAATTCCTGAGCATTCTGAACTTTAAGCTGACTTTTATCTATCGCAATAATTTCATGACCTTTAAGAGATAACTCTTTAGCCAAATAATATCCAAAGTTACCTAATCCTATAATGACAATCTGTTTCATAATATTCTCCGTTATGAGATCATGATATTTTCTTCAGCATAATAGTACTTCTTGATCTTTCGCTGACTAATCGCTAATGCTAACGTAAGCATACCGAGTTTACCTGTAATCATCATTGTTGTTAACAAGAATTTTCCAATATCACTCAATTTTGCGGTGATACCCGTTGATAACCCCACTGTGCCAAAAGCACTCGTCACTTCAAAAGCTAAATCCAAGAATTTACCATGACCCGGCGGGAGAGCCGGATTACCCTCTTCGGATATTTGAAGAAGAATGGCTACCAATACTACAACAATCATACTTAATAAGACAGTGCTCATGGCTTTACCGATAGAGGCTTTGCTGATAGAGCGATAAAATATGTTTGGCCTTTCATCACCTTTTAAATGAGCTATTCCCAATAAAATAAGGACGCTGGCCGTTGTGACCTTGATACCACCTGCCGTAGACCCTGGACCAGCGCCAATAAACATTAAAATAATAAGAAACAATAAACTTTCGTTTGCCATCATTTCAACATGAACAGAATTAAATCCGGCGGTTCGTGCTGTCACAGCTTGAAAGAAAGACGTAAGAATCTGTTCGTTTAAAGATAAATGAACAAGTGTATGGTTTTTTTCCATCCAAAATAAAACAAAAGTACTGAAAAAAAGAAGGAAGAATGTTGCTACAACCACAATTTTTGTTTGTAGGCTTATCTCTTTCCAAAAACGGTTTTTTGAAAGGACTGCGCGTTTAATGTCAGAAAATACTAAAAATCCTAGCCCCCCCAAGATAATAAGAATAGCAAGGGTAAGACCTACAAACCAATCGGATCCATAGTCGATGAAACTATTAGAGAAAACAGAGAAACCAGCATTACAAAAAGCACATATTGCATGAAATACTGCAAAATACAATGCCTTATCCAAGGGATATTGCTGTGCAAATCTCATAAAAAGTAACGCAACACCTATTAATTCAATAAAGAAAGTAAATATTAAAACATCATGTAGAATATCTGCCGGATGTCTATCTCCTGTCTGTGTATAGGTATCTTTAAGTGTCTGTCCTCCTACAATGCCCGGTTTACGGCCAGCCATTAAAAGAAATAATGTCGAAAATGTCATTATACCCACACCACCTACTTGCACGAGCAGAAGGATGATCAATTGACCTTGAAGAGAAAAATATGTTCCCGTATCAACAACTCCGAGGCCTGTAACGCTACAAGCGGAAACGGATGTAAAGAAAGCATTAATCAAGGAAATATCCCCTGAAACTGTGGCCCAGGGCATTTGAAGAAGAAGGGTCCCTGCTGTTATCAACAAAAAAAATGTTGTAACAGCAACGCGTGTTGGGTTACGAAAAAAATGCTTGGTGATATAGTAAGTAATATTCATTCAACAAATAACTCATCTAATAATCGTTTAAAATGTTATTAAAATTAAGTAATCTGTTGCGCAGTGATAGTATAAGAATCGGCTGCATCCAGGAGAATTGATACAACATTCTTGCTGACTTCAATAAAACCTGATTTTTGAGTGATAAATGAAATACTCTTTGATTGAGGATTATCTGCAGTAATTGGCAGCCTTAATTCAAAAGCTCCTGGGACTAATGATGATAATAATCCTGCGTGATCGGGTAAAATCCCCATACTACCAGCACCTCCAGGTACAAAAAGATAGGCGATATCACCTTCAAATAATATTAGCTCTGGAGTAACGATCGAAACATGAAATGTTTTAACCATACTTTAGGTGTCTTTTCTCAGTGCTTTCGCTTTTTCAATAGCTTCTTCAATTGTTCCGACCATATAAAAAGCTTGTTCAGGAAGATCATCGAGTTTTCCTTCAATAATCATTTGAAACCCTTTAATTGTATCCTCTAATTTAACGTAGCGGCCTTTCATTCCACTAAAGTTCTCTGCTACAAACATTGGTTGTGAAAAGAATCGCTGGATCTTACGCGCGCGATAAACAATCAATTTGTCTTCATCAGCAAGTTCATCAATGCCAAGAATAGAAATAATATCTCTAAGATCCTTATACCGTTGAAGGATCTTTTGAACTTGAATAGCCAGTTGATAATGAGTATCTCCAATGATATGTGGATCCAGCATACGTGATGAAGAATCCAAAGGATCGACAGCCGGATAAAGACCTAATTCAGCAATCTGACGTGAAAGAACAATCTTGGCATCCAGATGGGCAAATACAGTTGCCGGAGCTGGATCAGTCAAGTCATCAGCTGGAACATACACAGCTTGCACTGAAGTAATAGAGCCTTGACGCGTTGTAGCAATTCGCTCTTCCAACTGAGCTACTTCAGTGGCTAGTGACGGCTGATATCCTACCGCAGAAGGCATACGGCCTAACAAAGTTGAAACCTCTGAACCTGCCTGAACAAATCTAAACACATTATCAATAAAAAGAAGAACATCTTTACGCTCTTCATCGCGGAAATACTCCGCCATGGTCAATGCCGACATACCAACACGAAAACGGGCCCCCGGTGGCTCGTTCATCTGACCAAATACTAAGGCCGTTTTTTCGAGAACGCCTGATTCTTTAAGTTCCAGGAATAACTCATTACCTTCTCTGGTACGTTCCCCCACACCTGCGAATACGGATACTCCGCCATGTTCCGTAGCGATCGTACGTATAAGTTCCATAACAATAACAGTCTTTCCTACACCAGCTCCTCCGAAGAGACCAATCTTCCCGCCTCTCGGTAATGGCGCCAGCAGATCCAGAACCTTGATCCCCGTCGATAGAATTTGCGTAATCGCTAACTGTTCTTCAAAACTCGGAGCATCTCGATGGATAGGAAGAGTTTTATTCTCATTCTGAACCGGGCCATTTCCATCGATGGTTTCTCCAAGAACATTAAAAATACGTCCTAATGTTTGCGGCCCAACAGGAACACGTATAGGCTCTCCTGTATCACTCGCTTTCATCCCACGTACAAGACCATCCGTTTGCCCAAGAGCTATGCAACGGACAGTATTATTACCTATCTGTTGAGCGACTTCAAGCGTAAGGTCTATTCCTTTATCTTGATCAACGATCTTGACGGCGTTGAGCAAACTTGGCAGTTCATCATGCCCAAACTTAATATCAATACTTGGTCCAATAATTTGAATAATTTCACCGATAGCCATACTGTTACCCTTTCAATGCCTCAACAGATGAGATAATCTCAATAACCTCTTTAGTAATTGATGCTTGCCTTACTTTATTTCTTAAAAGCACAAGGTCTCCCATTAATTCTTTTGCATTGTCCTTAGAAGACTTCATCGCAACCATACGGGCCGAATGCTCTGAAGTTAACGACTCGAGGATCATCAAGCGAAACCAGCTTGAAAGATATAAGGGCATTAACTCGTCCAGCATGCCTTCATGTGTAAACTCAACAATAAAGTTTGAATTCTTGACAACAGGCTTGTCCACACTTAGAAACTTTTGCACAACAGGATGATGTTTCATTGCATTCTCAAAGACTGTATACGCTACATGAATTTCCGATACCTTTGCATTCAAAAAGTCATTGATGAGAGTATCTAGAATATTCTTGTGAAAATTTCCAGTTAACTTTCCATGAAAACCTGGGAAAGCCTGCACAATGGAGATGCCTTTTTTACGAAAAGCTCCAATTCCCTTCCGGCCATATACGTAAAGACGAATATCTTTTCCAGGATTCTTTTCAATAAACTTCTCTACTGCACGAATGATCTGATAATTATAAATACCACACAAACCTGTATCTGCTGTTAAAACAAAAATACCGATCGGTGCATTATGGCGTTGAACCATAAATGGATTTGTTGTGGCCGACTCTACACTGGCCACACTGGCAAAGAGTGAATTAATTTTATTAAAATAAGCCCTGCCCATCTTCAATGGTGTTTCCAATGTCTTGAATTTAGACATTGAAACCATTTCCATGGCCCGGGTCACTTTCCATGTGCCTTCTACTGATCGAATTCGTGTTTTTAACTGTCTTAATTGTTGGGACATAAGTTATTTTTTAAAGGATTCATCCTTGAATTTTCTGATCGTCTCTTTTAACACTTCCGAATTTTCGGTTGAAAGGTCCCCAGCCTTCTCAATATCGCCTTCCAAAGAAGGCATCGCTCGACTAATATAGGCAAAGAATAGGGCTTCAAACCGCCGCACTTCTTCCACTGTCAGATCATCAAGGTATCCATTGACGCCCGCAAAAATGATCATGATTTGTTTCCCAAGAGAAAGGGGTTCGTACTGTCCTTGTTTCAAGATCTCTACAATTCTCTCTCCTCGGGTAATTTGATCCTGAGTGGCTTTATCCAATTCGGAACCAAATTGAAGAAATGTAACCAGTTCTCTGTATTGCGCAAGGTCTAGCCGCAACTTCCCGGAAACTTTACGCATAGCCTTGGCTTGTCCTTTACCGCCAACACGAGAAACAGAAAGTCCAACATTAATAGCCGGACGAACACCGGAGTAAAACAAATCTGCTTCTAAATAAATTTGCCCATCCGTAATAGATATAACGTTTGTTGGGATATAACTGGTAATGTCGCCCCCCTGCGTTTCAATGATCGGTAATGCCGTTAGTGAACCTCCTCCTAATTTATCTGACAATTTGGCCGCTCGTTCAAGCAAACGTGAATGAAGATAAAAAATATCTCCTGGATACGCCTCACGTCCCGGCGGACGTCTTAATAAAAGAGATAATTGACGGTAAGCTTGCGCATGCTTGGAGAGATCGTCATAAATAACAAGCACGTCTTTGCCTGCAAACATTTGTTCTTCACCGATAGCACAGGCCGCATAAGGAGCCAAATATTGGGATGACGCAGTCGCTCGGGAAGACGCACTGACAACCGTTGTATATTCCATGGCCCCATATTTTTTTAAAGTTTCCACCACAGCAACGATACTGGAAATCTTTTGCCCAATAGCGACATAAATACAATAAACATCTTTGCCTTTTTGATTAATGATCGTATCGATCGCGATCGCGGTCTTCCCCGTTTGACGATCGCCAATGATCAATTCTCTTTGGCCACGTCCGATCGGGATCATTGAATCAACAGACTTGATCCCTGTTTGTAAGGGCGTATTGATTGGTTGACGTGAGACTACGTCGGGAGCATTAAATTCAATAGCCCGGTATTTATCTGTAATAATTGGCCCATGGCCATCAATAGGAACCCCAAGAGCATTTACAACACGGCCTTTAAGAGCCTCTCCTACAGGAACCTGGACAACTTTACCGGTACGTTTAACCGTGTCGCCTTCCTTGATCAAACGATCCGCATTATCTTTTCCAAAAATGATAACACCAATACTATCTTCCTCGAGATTAACCGCCATTCCAAAGACATCATTAGGAAATTCAACGATTTCACCGACCATGACATCGTCAAGGCCGTAAATACGGGCAATCGCATCACCCACTTGCAGGACAGTTCCTACTGAATCTGTACGCAAATGAGTTTTAAAATTATCTAATTCTTTTTGAATAATGGACGTAATTTCTTCTGGTCTTAGAATACTCATATCATATCACCTGAGATTGGAGCAGCTTTTTCTTAAGTTGAAAAAGACGGTTACGCACCGAACCATCAATAACGGTATTCCCAATAACAATTTGAACACCACCCAGTAAATCTGGATCAAGCTCTAAATATAGATTTGTTTTCTTATTTAATTTTGCTTCAAGTTTCTCTTTAATCCGCAGAACAAGGTCAAGTTCCAACGGGAAAGTTGTTCGCAGGACGATATCAATCAATTCCCCATGGGCGAATTTTAAACGGACTTCATTGGCGATATCTACAAGATTCAGAATTCTTCTTTTAAGGATCAAATAATCTATGAAAGTAATGGTCTCTTCAGAGAAATTGTCTTTTAATACAAGATTTAATATACGAACTTTTTCCGAACGTTGGATCCCTGGAGCTTTTAAAAAATCCTCTAAATCACGCTCTTCACGTAATAACTTTTTGAGACTGACCATCTCTTTCACACACTGATCAACGCCGATCTTGGGTTGTGCAAAATCAATGTACGCCTTCGCGTAGCGCTTAACGACTATCTGATCGCGCATCAGCAACATCCATTTCAGTTAACATTGACTCAATAATTTTTTTATCACTATCAAACGTAAGCTTTTCCTGGATCATTCTTTCTGTAACAGTAATAACCATGTTAACAACATCATTACGTAAAGCTTCTTTCGCTTTCGACATTTCAAAACGGATCTCTTTACGGGAATCTTCAATGATCGCATCAGCTTCAAGCCGGGCTTTATCTTTTAGTTCTTTTGACCTCATCTCAGACTGGCGTTCAATATCCCGCATCTTCTGTTGAGCCGTTTCATCGATTTTGGCTAAAGAGGCTGCATAATCATTCTTTAATTTCAACACTTCTTGTTTGGCATCTTCAACAGCTTTAAGGTCGGCTTTAACCTTTGCCCGACGCTCTTCAAGCACAGAAAAAACTGGCTTCCACAAGAAATGCCTGAGTAACAACAAAACAAGAAAGAAACAAACAACTTGTGCAAGTACCATTTGAAAATTGATCAATTTTAATATATCCATATCAGTCCTTTTTCCTGAGTGGTTGCCTCAGGGCAAGATCATATTTTTCCAACAAGAGGAAATATGACGAACGCTAAAACATAGAAAATGATCGTTTCAATTAAAGCTGCACCAAGAAGCATTAATGTCATGATTTTGCCGATGGCATCTGGCTGACGGCCCAAGGCTTGAAGCGCGCTTGAAACAGCATTTCCAAGACCTATACCAACACCGAGCGCAGTTAATCCTAAACCGACTGGTAACCCAATAGCTAAAGCCGCATGAAAATCCATTTGATCCTCCTGTTTAATGATGACTAATGCTCTTCGCCATGCTTCATGACCAAAGAGAAATACACTAAAGTTAATATACTAAAAACAGCTGCCTGAATAGTCGACGTTAAAAGAACAAGCAAAAAATTGGGGAATAACCACAGGAAACCATCTTTCAATCCCCAGCTTGCAAATAAAGCAAGAATAACATCATCGCCATAAATATTACTCCGCAAACGTAAAGATAGACTAATAGGGCGAACTAACTCACTCACCACATGTAAAACAAACATAAAAACAGGCATAATAAGCGTAGCAGCAATCATCCCCCTGGGCTGCCCCATTAAATGATCGGCATACCCTTTGAACCCCAACTCTTTAAATGCCGTATATTGAATATAGAAGAAGACAATAAGTGCTAACCCTACTGTAGTCGACAAATCAGCTGTCGGAGATTTAAAGAACGGAATGAGTCCGATATAATTCATCGCCAGAATATATAAGAAGAGCGTCCCGATGAAAGGCGTATACTGATGCCCTCGTTCCCCAAGGATACTGCACACGAAATCATCAATAAATGAAACGATAAACTCAGCGCCACTTTGCATACGCCCAGGTGCCAGTTCGAGTTTTCTGGTCGCAAAGAAAGCTATTGTTGAAAGGATCCCGATAACTATTAACGCATAAAGCGCACTTTCCCAACGATGAAGGAAATGCCCCAAAGCATTATTATGATTTAATTCGGCCGCCAGACCGATAAAGTTCGGAAGTTCTAAAACAGAAGATTGTTGGACAGCCTCAGTAGACATAAAAAATAAATAAAACCTGTTGTCATCTTCTTGATCAGATCCGATCTTAAGCTGTATGAATGATCTGCCAACAACTGAAGAATTATGAAAAATTAATTTAAAAAATTAATATAGCACTAAAGCATTCTTTGTCAAATAAGTACACTAAAAAGTACCCTGCTATCAAGAATTTACCGAACTTCTGCAGGCGTAACCCTTGAACGACGTGAGCGTGAACGGCCTAACTCGTTAACATCTCGGTTAATGAGCTTGATCTGTGCAATAATATTAATAAATCCATCCACAACAGCAGGATCAAAATACGTCCCACGCATACGTTTGATTTCTTTGACAGCAGCATCAAATGCCCAAGCTTTTTTATACGGGCGCTCAGATGTTAAAGCGTCAAAAACATCACAAACAGCACAAATACGACCAACCAAAGGTATCTCTTCTCCCTTTAAGCCTTGAGGATACCCCTTACCATCCCATCTTTCATGATGTGTTAATGCCACTGTTTCTGCCATCTTGAGGAATGGCGATGTCCCTCCTGATAAGATATCAGCACCTATTTGGGCATGTGTGCGCATCACGTCAAATTCTTGAGGCGTTAAAGCTCCTGGCTTTAAGAGAATGCTGTCAGGAATAGCAATCTTACCTACGTCATGGAGCGGTGTCGTAGCGAGAATCAATTCGCATTCTTCTTCACTACTATTTAAAGCACGTGCTAATGCCTCACAATAACGGCTCATACGGTCGATATGATCACCTGTATCACTATCCCTATACTCTGCGGCATACCCTAAACGACGAATCACATCTAAACGGCTTTGATGGAGTTCAGCGGTACGCTCATAGATAATTTGAGCTAAATTCTTGTTTTTATTCTTGATTTCGTTATGAAGAAGATTGGTTTCGATCAAATTCTTGCAACGCAAAATAACTTTAGCCCTGTCATAAGGCTTACTGATAAAATCTTTGGCGCCTGCAGACAATGCCCTTAAATGAATAGTATCATCTGATTCACTTGAAATAACAATGATCGGCAAATAATCTTCCGGATACTCACGACGCAGTCGATTCATGACATCAAACCCGCTCACTTTAGGCATAACCAGATCCAAGGCGAGAATGTCAGGTTTATATGAACGATAAACATTCGCGAATCGGGTCGCATTAGGTAAACAGCGGATATGAACAAAGCCTGCTGCTAACAAAATACTTTTCAAAATAATGCGGCTTTCTTTATTATCTTCGATAATCAGAATCTTCGCATTGAGGATTTGTTCAGGAGTTATCATAGTATTTTAACATATTATAATCGGTTGAATCGCAATGTACAGGGGTTACTGTAGCAAATCTTCGCGCTAAAAGATAGGAATCTGAGAACTTTTCTTTTTCGTTGGCTGGAGGCCGTCCTGTCATCCAGAAATACTCACGCCCTCCCGGGTCTTTTTTGCGATGAAATTCACCGTGAATAGGCACTCGGCATTGATTCGTCCAACGAATCCCTTTGTGACGGCCTGAAGGAACGTTTACATTAAGAAATGTACCTGAAGGTAATCTTTGTGCCGTTATCAAACGAACAATCTTAACGCCAACAACAGCTGATTGACGATAATCAGGATTATCCCAATCATTCAAGGATACGGCGATCGAAGGGATCCCAGAAAGAGCTCCTTCACGTGCAGCGGCTACAGTTCCCGAATAAAAAACACTGCAGCCATCATTTCCTCCTCGGTTAATACCAGAAACAATGATGTCCGGTTTATCCTTTCTTAAAAGAACCGCCAAAGCAAACTTGACACAATCAGCAGGTGTGCCGCTCAACGCATGTCCTTTGACCTGTTTAAAAAACGGCACTTGTTTATGATAGAGAGGGTGATCTAACGTTATCGCCTGAGAGATCGCACTACGTTCTCCATCGGGGGCCACAATTGTGACTCTGGCGATTTGCTGGAGTTTTCGATAAAAAGAAACGATCCCAGGAGCACTGATACCATCATCATTTGTTAAAAGAATATGCATTATAACCTCATGCTTGAATTAATTTCAATAACAGTGGACTGATCACTCTTCAAGGCTGCCAAATAAAAAGTTTTAAAATCTTCTATAGTGGTAGGCAAAGAAAATCGAATATTGAAGGTTTGGGCGATCGCACTAAAAGATAACCCATGTGGAACAATAAAGAATTTCTCCAAAACTTCCTTGTCTGAAGCTATAGGAAGTGTTGAGAATATTTGCCCTCCATTATTATTAAAAATAATAATAATGATCTTGCAAGGGATGGCGCTTAAGAGTGACAAACCATTGATATCACAGAGAAAAGCAAGGTCTCCGATGATCAATGTTGTCATTTGATTGATCCCTTGTGCGAACCCGATAGCTGAAGAAATGATCCCATCGATACCCGAGGCACCTCTATTGGCCCCAACAATGAGTGAATTCCCTCCTGCCGATGCAAATGTATCCATCAGTCTGACAGGCATGCTGTTACTTAGAAATACCCCGTGGCCATCGGGGATGATTTGAGAAAGAAGGCGTACAGCGGCTCTTTCAGATAACCCCCCCGCAAGTATTTGCTGGTCCATTGCTTTATCTGCCAGCAAATCTTCACTCTTTAAAGAAGAAAGTATTGCTGAATCTTTCTTGCATGAAAGTACAGGCAATAACGCATTTATAAATAACGAAGGCTTTGCAATAAAGCGCGCCGTTACCTTGTGAAGTGGATCACTTCTTAACGGATGCTGAATAACCATCAAATATTCTTTAAGCTTCAGGCTGGCTAACAGGTCATGACAGCGTTGCGACGTCATCCGTCCGCCAAAATGGATAACGCCATCAAAATGTGGCTGGATTCTTTTATTCAAGATCAAATAATCATAATATGAAATAATATTCCCTGATTTCTTACAAAGCCGCAGGCCCGATGTAATATCTGCGAATATTGGGAAACCGGTTTTCTCCGCAAAAGCGATAATCAGCTCTTGCTCACTTGCACTGGATAATTTGCCGCAAAGGATCACGCCATTCGTTATTCGATCAATCCGGGCAACTATCTCATCAACTGAAGACTGAGCAAAAGTTGAAGTGTTATAAAAATATTGAGAATAGCATTGACCTGAATCAGCCCAATCCTGGATTAATGCACTGTAAGCAGCTGTATCACTGCCATCTTCCTCCGGCGATAAAGGAAGACGAAACATTAAATTTAAATGCACCGGCCCTGGCAATTCACCTTTTGTTCTGCTCATCAGTTGGGCGGCTGTCGTAAGAATAAATTGCGGCAGGATGTCCTCTGTAGGACATGGAAAATCAAATGACCAACGAACATAGGGGCTATACATTTGACTTTGTTCAATGGTTTGGGGGGCTCCCGTCTTCTGTAATTCCGGTGGACGGTCTGCGGTAAGTATAATTAAAGGCAATTTCTTTTTTGAAGCTTCAATGACGGCGGGAAGAAAATTAGCGGCAGCCGTGCCGGATGTGCAAATCAATACGGCTGCTTTTCCAGAACCTGCACAATAACCACACGCCATAAATGCAAGAGATCTTTCATCAAAATGAACTGTGGCAATAATGTCCCTGTTACGGCCAACCGCCGCAGCTAGAGGTGCACAACGGGATCCTGGCGCCAGAAAAAAATATTGCACTCCCTGCCGCCGTAGCTCCTCGACCAGAATGGCTGCCCATAAATAATTCAGGTTCGGCTGGTCAAGAAATCTTATTCTATCCTGATCAACGCGCATAAATAATATCCATAATATTCTTCATCTTGAGATCCACCTCTTCCCATTCATCGATTGCGGTTGATCCTTGAACAAGACCTGCCCCTGCATAAATATACCAGTTTTCTTTAAGAATTAGACACGATCGAATGGCCACGGCAAGCTCGGCTTCATTATGGCTTAACCAGCCGATGGTCCCTGCGAACCAGCCGCGATCGAAAGGTTCAACCTTTTGTAAGAAATCCGTGGCGGTATCTCTGGGCACACCTCCTACGGCTGGAGTAGGATGTAAAGTATTCCGGATAGTTTCATCCGTGACCCCCTCAAGGAGGCGTCCGCGCAGGCGTTGCATAAAATGCCGTTGATTAACAAGATCAAGGATTTCCATCTTTCCATACAACTTCGCCAGAATACACAAGTCCTTAAGTTTATTCAAAACCATATCCACTACTTGTTTGTGTTCCTGCCTATCTTTTTGTGAAATAATAAGATCTTGCTTGAAGAATTGATCCTGTATATGATCCTTACCTCTCGGTCGAGTCCCTGCGATCGCCATTGAATCCAATCGATCTCGCTTCCGATGAAACAATAATTCAGGAGACACGCCCAGAAAGCCTGTTAACGGCGCCGGAGAATATAAAAAGGCTGTTCCTTTCTGATGAAGCAATTTAGCCAAGATCATTTCAGGTGAGACCGGAGAATTTAACAATAAATGTCTTCTGCGGGATAGCACGACTTTTGAGATCAGCTGATCAGCCGTATGCTGTAAGGCTGAATGAACCATTTCTTTCCACTGTTCATACGAGGGGGTCTCCTTTATAGCTAAGATGTCTGGCGAGAAATATGAGACATCCTCAACATATAAAATCGTATCCAGAAGAGACAAAACAACATCGACAGCAACATCTTCTCTGGAAGTAATGATTAGTTGACAAACCAAATGCCAACGTGCGTGGATAGGATCTCGTTCAAGTCCGATCTTAGGAACATGTAGGGAACAAGCATCAAAGTCACTCCATTCCGATCCGGATATTCTTGGATGAAACGCCGTTCCCAACCAACAGCGCAGATGAGGCTCCTGCTGCATAAACCCACGGACTGTCTCCCACTGAGCCCCGGTAGAAGCATAATCTGAATTGGTTGAAATATATGATGCCCCTGCATACGCTAAAATTCTTCCCTCATCTTCACTACGCCAGAAGAACTTAGGGTATTCCCTTTGTGAAGCCAGCCATGATAAAGGATCAAAACTATCTTCCAGCTCGATCTGAACTCGAATAACAGAAGGAAAATGATTGGAATTCAGAACCTTGAAATATTCTCTCTTAATATGACGTTTAAGAATTCTTATAGGATCTGAGTTCATTTTTTAGCCATGTAAAGAGTGACCGCACCAAAGGCGAGCGGTTGCATCGTGATATTCTTGAATCCAGCCTGTTGAAGCATTCTAATGAAACGGTCAGACGGAGGGAACTGAAGAATACTGTTGCCAAGATGCTGATAAGCGGAAGAATTCCCCGTAAAAATATAGCCCATTAAAGGCATGACCATAATTAAATAAATTTTATGCAAGAGCCCCAAGAACCCTCTTGGTGTAGAAAATTCCAATATGCCAAAAGAACCATTTGATCCAAGAACCCTGTAGGCAGATGAGATAAGCCTCATAATATCCGGAACGTTTCTTAATGCAAAACCTATTGTAACTACATTAAACGAAGAATTTCTGAAAGGTAGTACTAAAGCATCTCCTTTCACTAATTGAATCGACCGTGATCGCTGGACCATTTTAAGACGCTTCTGACCAATAGAAAGCATCCTTTCTGAAATATCAATGCCTACGATCTTCGAAATATTTGTTCTTTCCCGTAATAAGGTCAAAGGTATCGATAATGTCCCGCAGGCAATATCTAAAACTGAAGAAGCCGTGGCCGGTAAAGATCCCGTAAGCCGTAAGCGCCAGGATGAGTGTAATCCGAAAGATAAAATGTTATTCACTAAATCATATCGATCGGCAATACAATCAAAGATCTGATTTGACGCCTGATTGGATAAACTCATATTAACCGTTCAGAAAACGTTCTGCCTCCAAAGCCGCCATACACCCTGAACCAGCCGCCACAATCGCTTGGCGATACTTTTTATCCTGAACATCCCCACAAGCAAAAACCCCTTTGATACTGGTTAAACAAGAGCTTGGTTGTGTTTTAATGTACCCGGTCTCATCCAGGTCGATCTGCTTACCTATAAACGCCGTATTAGGCGTATGGCCAATAGCAAAAAAGAGCCCGTTACATCCAAACTCTGCAATACTGCCTGTCTTGACATTTTGAATCTTTATACCTGTCAATGTCTTCTCTCCATAAGCTTCAACAGGAACGGAATCCCAAATAACATCGATCTTCTTGTTATCAAAGAGACGCTCTTGCATAATTTTGGATGCTCGTAATTCGTTACGCCGATGGATTAACACCACCTTCGATGCGTATTTTGTTAAATGAGTTGCTTCTTCGACTGCCGTATCTCCCCCGCCCACCACCACGAGAATCTTGTTACGAAAAAACGGAAGTGCTCCATCACAGACGGCGCATGCAGAAATACCTTTTTGCCAATAAAGCTCTTCTCCTGGAATATGCATTCGCTTGGCTGTTGCTCCAGTAGCAATGATCAATACTTTTGCGGATAATTGTACTCCAGACTCGGTCTTAAGAAAGAAAGGTCTCCTGGAAAGATCAAGACTTTCTATAGTATCAGTTTCAATACGAGCGCCATGCTTAAGGGATTGCGCACGCATACGCTGCATTAGCTCTGGCCCGCTTATACCTTCCGGGAAACCAGGGAAGTTTTCAATCTCGGTTGTTGTTGTTAATTGCCCGCCTGCGGCAACTCCAGCCGCCATCATTCCTTCAAATAACAACGGCTTTAAATTTGCTCTTGCCGTATACAATGCAGCCGTATGTGCCGCTGGACCAGAACCGATAATGATGATATCTTCCATGTGTGTTACCCCTCATTTTCCTGTTTAAACGGCCGCAGTTGCTGCCTCGTTTTTAAGTATTCATTCGAACAAGACTGTTTCTCAACCAATAAAGAATCCAGAGACACTTCAGAAACAATAGAGAATCCGGCATCTTTGATCATGTTTAATGTACGCCAATCTGAATCACCGTGTGTATTTAAATATCCCTGTAAAAAAAGTGAGTTGGCAGGGTATAACCCCATAACTTCCAAAGAGCGTAAATGCATTTCTCTGCCTGCGGCCATCCGTAATTCAGCTTTTGGGTTCATTAGCCTGAAGAGACACAATATCCGAAGACAATATTCCGGTGTTAATCCCACCGCTTCTTTAATTGACGTCCCCTCGATCGGCATAAAGAAATTGACGGGAATAGAGTTTGCCCCTACAGCGCCTAGCTGTTTTGCCATTGAGTAAACATCCACTGGAGACTCACCCATCCCGATAATAACGCCCGAGCAAATAGCTAATCCAGCACTTTTGGCTGCCATCAGTGTCTGTAAACGATCATAATAAGAATGTGTCGAACAAATAGATGAATAATACGTTTCCGCCGTGTTTAAATTATGATTTAAACGATCAAGCCCCGCTGCTTTCAACTGAGCCGCCTGTTGCGCATTGATCGCTCCTGGTGATACACATACTTCAATTTTAACGTTGTTCTTTATTAGCCCTATGAGAGAGGTTAGTTTCTCAATACGCGTATCCGTAGGGCCTGTTCCTGAAAAGACCATGCAATAACGATGCGCCCCTTGCGCGTACGCCGCGCGAGCTTCTTGCAATATTTCATTATCAGATTTCATTGGATATTGGGCAATAGAAGCTTTAGATGTCCTGGATTGGGCACAATATCGGCAGTCTTCAGGGCATAATCCATTCTGGACATTGTTTAATATATGGATCGTAACATCTTTTCCAAAATACTTTTGTCTCAATGAATACGCTGCCTGAAGGCATATAAAGAGATCGCTTCCTACAGGGTCTAAAAGACGTAGGGCAATCTCCAAAGGCATACCTTCGGACGCTTCAGCTGAATGAATGAGGGTTTCAATGGAAATATTTTCCATAAATTTGAAATTCATTGTAGTATAAACTGCTATTCTGGAATAGCAAAATTGCTTATAATTAAATACAGATCAAAAAACTTGATTTATCATTCAAATCCTCTATATTATTTTTCAATGAGGCTTGAAGAAATATAATTATGGCACATACATTTCATCTCCCAGTAATGGGCACAGGTTTTACTATTGATTCGCCAATACGCGTGGCCCGTTATGGCATCTCTTCTGTTATTTCTTTGGTTGATGATACCTTGATCGAAAATGTACGTAAAGTATATGCCCAGCGGTATGGTTTTGATTATGCCCCCATTAATAAATATGATAACGATTGGCGCGCTCGCCGAATTACTGAATATTTAAACATTGTTGATAAAATTGTTACCCACCAATTCAACATGCTTAAAAACTCTCCTTTTGAACCTTCCAGTGAAATGACCAAATACTTTGACTTATTACCGAATGAATCTGCAATGAAGGTAATTTACAATCAAATGCTTTCCGAAGCAGATAACACCTGTAAAGAAAAACTTCAGAAAACTTTACGTGATCAAATACAACCCGGTAAGATCCACGTTAACATCATGACAAAGATCGATCGGCCTAATTTTACAAAAGACGGAGCCCCTCTTTCTGAAGAGTATTCTGACGCTCTGGCGGCTCTCCGTGGTTATGCAACAAGCACCGTACACTCAGGTATCGTCCTTTCTGCTGGTTTTAATCGTCGTCTTTATACATATATTGAAGAATTCGCAGACTTTTATCCGACTAAAGAAGGTTCTTTTAAAAAAGAGATCATTCTTAAAGTAAGTGACTACCGTTCTGCTATTACTCAAGGAAAATTCCTAGCTAAGAAAGGCCTCTGGGTTTCTGAATTCCGTATTGAGTCCGGCCTCAATTGTGGTGGTCATGCTTTCTCCGGCTCAGGTAATCTAATGGGGCCGATCCTGGAGGAATTCAAACAAAAACGTAGTGAATTGATCGAACAACTCGGGGCGTCCTTAAAAGAGGCCTTAAAACTTAAAGGTAAGTTCATTCCGGTGACTCCGTTATCTTTTCGTCTGACAGCTCAAGGCGGAATCGGAACATATAACGAGGATCAGTTTCTGAAACGCTATTACAAGGTCATTTCCACTGGCTGGGGATCTCCTTTCCTTCTTGTCCCGGAGGCCGTACAAATTGATCCGGATACCATGGGTAAACTCACAGCCGCGAATGAAAAGGACATCTTCCTCAGTGACGTGTCCCCTCTTAACGTTGCATTTAATAATTTACGTAATTCATTGAGCGAGATCCGCAAGAACCAACTGATCGACAAAGGGACTCCAGGCAGCCCTTGCTATATCGGGCATTTAGCCACTAATACGGAATATACCAAAAATCCTGTATGTACTGCTTCACGGGTTTATCAAAAGCTTAAACTGGAAGCATTGAAAGCACTCGGACTTCCTCAGAATGAATTCAACAAGCAGTCAAAAGGAATAACAGCTAAAGCCTGTATCTGTTCCCAACTGGGTGATGGTGTCTATATCAATGAAAATATTTCAAAAAAAGACGGACTTTTTCCCGCAGTCTGTCCTGGCCCTAATATTGCTTACTTTAATAGATCAATGACACTGAAAGAAATGATCGATCATATTTACGGACGGATCAATATGATGCCATTTATTGAACGCCCTCATATGTTTATTAAGGAATTAAAGCTCAATATTGAACAATTTGAGATCTTATTGGCTGATTTCAAGGCGGAATCTAATGATAAGAAACGGGCTGTTATTGAAGAATATCATCTGAATCTTTACGAAGGTATTAAATATTACCGCGCTATTGTGTCCCAAATGACAGAAGAAATCGAATCTTCACGCGAACGATTCTTATCCGATCTTGACAATTGTTCCACAAGGATTTCAACACTCTTTTCTGCCATGACTTCTTAAGCTTTGCTAGAATATCGTATCATTTATTGATTTATTCAATTCAATGAAAAAGTAACCCAAGAAAGTCCAAAAGGATTCTAGGGAAAATTCCTGCTTCTATGACCATCAGGCAACAACTTGCCAATACAATAAGCGTGCTATATGAAGTCTTCCTGGAAACTACAGTAGATAAAGGTTCATCAAAATACATTGTTCTAACAATTTTTAAATAATAGAAGAATGCTACGCAACTATTAAATACTAAGATCCCGGCCAAGAAATAATGCCTGGCATCAATAATAGAACATAGTATAAAAAACTTTGCCCAAAACCCTGCCAATGGAGGAAGTCCTGCCAATGATAACAAAAAAACCGAGAGAATGAATGCCCCCGCAGGTGAAGTACGGCTTATTCCACGCAATGCTTTAATATCCGATAAATCAGACGCAAGATAAGACACACAGGCAAATGCTCCCATATTCATGAATGTGTAGATAATAATATAAAAGAAGGCGGCTTTTAATCCTGATAAGCCCATCGCTAATCCTGCAAAAATATAACCAGCTTGAGCTACAGATGAAAAAGCTAAAAGTCGCTTCACATTATCTTGATGAAAAGCAGACAGATTGCCCACAAACATGGTGGCGACAGCCAAAATAACAGCAATCCCCGTCCAGATTGACGAAAGGAAAAGCGAGTACCCAAAGAATACTTTTATAAGTAGCGCAAATCCAACCGCTTTAGGCCCAATAGAAAAGAAAGCGGCCACAGGCCAAGGAGCGCCATTATATACATCCGCTACCCATACATGAAACGGAACAATAGAAGCTTTAAATGCAAATCCTGCAAAGATCAAAATAGCAGCCAATCCCAGAACAGGCGCATAACCTTCCAGGACTTTCAGCTGGATCAATATTTTTTCCAGATCCAAAGTTCCTGTGAGTCCATAGACCAATGAAATACCGTAAAGCATAAGACCCGTTGATAATGTCCCAAACAGGAAATATTTTACCCCGGCTTCAGTGGATAAGACATCTTTCTTGAAATAACACGCCAGGATATATGAAATGATCGAAAGCGCTTCAATTGATAAATAGATCATGATCATATTCCCGGCACTGACGGCGAACATCATTGATACTGTTGCCAAAAGAATAAAGAAATAATACTCTCCGGCATCCTCCTCCTGAGGCCAGGTATATCCTATCGACATGAGCACTGATAACATAGCAACGACCAGAACAAACACGCGCAAGACATAACTAAACGCATCATTGATCAACATCCCGGAGAACACAGAATGAATATTGCCAGGCACTGCAAACATGGAAAAGAAACTTATTGCAACAGTCATCACCGCAATAATATTCAATAACCGCCTACGCGAACCTATAGCACCGGCGATCAGAAGAGCGGTCGCTCCAGTACAAAGAATAATTTCAGGAACAATAAAAGAAATTGAGCTGTTCATGACATTCTCACCAGAAGGTTTATGGCCTGTCTTTGAAATTGCAGAATGATTTCTGGATAGAAACCCACCCCTAACGTAATAAGAACTAAAGGACAAAGAAGGATCATTTCGTCAAAACCCATATCCGGCCAATGTACAGCGCTTTGGGGCCGTCCCCACAGGACTTTCCTGATAATGGTCAGAAATAAGGCAACTACCATAATTAAACCAATCGAAGAGAGAGCAGCGAGCCAGGGAAAAGTAAAATAAATTCCTGCAATAGAGAGAAATTCTCCCACAAAGCCGCTTAAACCCGGAAGGCCGAATGATGCCAGGGCCATAATGGTCAGAAAGAAAGCATACCGCGGCATGGTCGATGATAGTCCGCCGAAAGCCGTCATTTCTCTGGTATGGGCACGATCATAGAGTACTCCGACTAAAAGGAACATCCCGCCCGTAATGATGCCGTGATTAAACATTTCGAGTAAACTTCCGTTCAATCCCGTGCTGTTCATAGCCGCAACTCCTAATAAAACAAAACCCATATGGCTCACAGATGAATATGCGATCATTTTCTTAAAATCAGTTTGAACAAACGCTGCACAAGCCCCATAGATCAAATTGACAGCACCTAACACGCCTAAAGAAAAAGCAAAATAATCCAGCGCATAAGGGAAATACGGCACACAAATACGCAATAAGCCATATGCCCCCATTTTAAGAAGCACGCCCGCGAGGATAACACTGACGGGTGTGGGTGCTTCCACATGTGCATCTGGTAACCATGTATGAAACGGGAAAACGGGGATCTTGACTGCAAAAGAAAGAAAGAACATCAAAAACAACACACATTGAAAGTTATTATTCAAATGAGGAGCAAGGGATGTTATCTCCAGCATATTAAACGTATGTGGCGTAACAAGAAAATAAATAGCTATAATAGCCAAAAGCATAACAAACGAACCGGCTAATGTATAAAAAAAGAACTTCCATGCAGCATACTCACGCCTCTGTCCTCCCCATATTCCGATCAGAAAAAACATAGGGATCAGGACTGTCTCCCAAAAGATATAAAAAAGAACAAGATCCAACGCAAGAAATGTTCCCAACATTCCGGTCATTAAGATCTGGTACAAAATAAAATATTCCTTAACACTCTTCGTGATACTTGTTGTGGCCAGTGCAGCCAATAAACCCAGTAAAGCTGTCAAAAAAACCAGGCCAAGGCTGATCCCGTCAACCCCCACAATGTAATTAATCCCGATATCGGGAATCCATGGAACACTTTCCAGAAACTGTACTGCTGAACTGGTGCGATCAAAAAGAGTACATAAAACACCGACAACCCCAAGTGTCATTACATTAAACAAAACTGCTGTTAAACGAATAATGCTTTCATTCCGGCGAGGGATCAAAGAGATCAGCAGCCCTCCCAGTAAAGGAAAAAAGATAATGATCGTTAGAAGATTCGGCATAATTTACCTGAAATAACCATAAGCAGGATGAAAATCCCGCAAATTTGATAAAAAAGATAATTTTCGATACGCCCCGTTTGCCAACGCCGGATATAAGACGCCATAACAGCAGTTACCGTAGCGACAGCATGAATAACCCCATCAATATACATACAGTCGAACTTCTTGAACAGAGAACAAAGCTGATGAAAAGGTTTGATGAAGATCTTTTCATGAATTTCATCAATATAATATTTATTCTCGATCAACTTATAGAAGCAAACAAAATATTGCTCTCCTGAAGAAGGTAACCTAAAGCCTTTTACAAAGATCAGATACGCTAGAGTGATAGCGGTCAAACTAAGGATTGAGGACAGAATGACCATCCCCCAATTCATATGAATCACTTCATGCATGGCAGGAGAAATAAAATGTTGAAAAGCACCATTTATACACCAGGGAGCGCCAAGAAAGCCGAGAAATACAGCAAAGAAAGCAAGAATAATGAGCGGAATTGTCATAACTAGAGGCGATTCGTGTATCTGTTGTTGCCTTCGCGATATCCCAAGAAAGGCAACAAAAATCACTCTTGCCATGTAGAAAGCCGTTAAAAAACTTGTTAAAACAGCCACGGCAAAAAGAACAGGATGTCCGGATTGCCAAAGCGCTATAAATATCTCATCTTTAGACCAGAAACCTGATAATGGTCCTACTCCGGCTAATGCTAATGCTCCAATAATGAATGTGATCCCGGTTACTTTCATTCTATGAAGAAGTCCACCCATCTGATGAATATCTTGAGTGTGAACAGCATGAATAACCGATCCTGCGCCAAGAAATAACAACGCCTTGAAGAACGCGTGTGTCATCAAATGGAATGTCCCTGCAACATAACCGCCAACACCTAAAGCCAGCATCATAAGACCCAGCTGACTGATCGTTGAATAGGCCAGAATTCGTTTAATATCATTGGCTGTACAGGCAATAGACGCGGCCATAACTGCTGAAATTGCACCGATCACGGCAATAGTATGCAACGCTAGTGGGTGATCTATAAAAAATACATAGGAACGTGCCACAAGATAGACGCCTGCGGCTACCATTGTCGCCGCATGAATAAGCGCTGAAATTGCCGTAGGACCTTCCATCGCATCTGGAAGCCATACATGTAATGGGAACTGCGCCGACTTTCCCATAGCTCCCAGGAAAATTAATAGTGCCGCTACGGTCATAAGAACTTCTGAGCCTTGCACAGCACCCAGATCAGTAAACCGCAACGAATGTCCTGATGCTAACAGGATCAATATTCCGATCAATAATCCTGTATCTCCAATACGGGTCGTAATAAATGCCTTAACACCTGCGGCTGCCGCCGCTGGTTTCTCATGCCAGAAGGCAATTAAAAGACAGGAGCATAGTCCTACGCCTTCCCAGAAGATATAAAGCATCAATAAATCATCCACCAGGACCAAGGCCAGCATCGATGCCATAAAGAGAGAAATATAAGCGAAATAACGCGTAAAACGGATATCCGTCGACATATAACCAACAGAATAAATTTGGATCAGGGTGCCAACAACAGTAACGACCGAAAGCATCATAAGTGTTAAATTGTCTACAAGGATACCTAAAGACAGCGTCTGGCCGTTAATGGATATCCATGACCCTAATGAACAGGTATAATTATGGACATTCGCTGTAACCATTCCGAAAAATATACCGAAAGTCAGAATAGTTGAAAGTAAAGATGCGCCAATCGCGATCCATGCGGATAGTCGTCCAAGCTGTTTACCTAAAAGGATATTCAGCCAAAACGCCAGAAAAGGGAAAATTGGAATAAGGTATACGTATTTTACCATTTGAGTAAATTAAAGTCGTCTGTAAATACTGATTTTTTGAGTCGATAGATAGCTATAATAAGAACTAGGCCTACTACACTGGCAGCGGCAGCGACACCAACAACCAGTAAAGCGAATACCTGCCCTAAACCGTCTGGAGTGCTCAAGTATTTATTAAAGGCAATTAAATTAATATTAGCTGCGTTTAAAATTAATTCTATTGAGATCAGGAATCGAATAGCATTCCGCTGAGTCAATACTCCATAGATACCCACACTCAAAAGAAAAACACTTAATACAACGATATGTTCCAAGGGGATCATTCTTTTACCTTTCCGATGACAATGGCTCCAACCAGCGCGGCCAGCAGAATAATGGAAATAAACTCAAACGGAAGGACATACTGTGTCAGCAATGCCCGGCCAACGACTTTCAGGTCGATCCCAGGATTCAACGTTATTAAATTTGCCCAGGGCCCCGACAAGATTATCTTCAGCATGATTGTAAAGGCCCCCGCCGAAATCAACAATCCCGGCCAAAGTTGCCTGTTGGTCTGCTGAATAGACCGGTCCCCGATCCTGGCCGTTAACATGATCGCAAAAACAAAAAGCGTCATAATACCGCCAACATATACCAATATCTGGATCACTCCCAGGAATCCGGCATCTAAATAAAAATAAAGACAGGCAATGCTCAATAATGTAAGCGTTAACCATATAGCGCTATGAAAAACATCTCGAACTGTGACCGATAAGACAGCGCTGGCGCCAATACAAAAAGCAAGAAAATAGAAAACAACTACGCTCATTTCTTCCTCTCTCTCGTCCGGGGTGAAGTCAAATGCTGATATTTATTCGATCGAAGCAGATCGATCGGTGTAAGATCGGCATGTTGATAACAGGCGATCTCATAACACTTGTTCATAAAAAGAGCCGATGTTGGACAAATCTCTTCGCAAAGGCCGCAGAAACAACACAATTCGGTATTATAAACAAATTTATCAGGTGCTCTTTTTTTTGTTTCCGGATTCATTATTCCGCTCACAACCAGCGCAGCTGTCGGGCAGATCTTGCTGCATTGCAAACACGCGATACATTTATCCGGGATCAGATCAACAAGGCCTCGATGTTTGGCCGTCATCACAGGTTTATCCAAAGGATATTCCATGGTAACCGGTTTTCTGAAGATATTCTTCCAGGTTACACCTAATCCCTTGAGAATACTCAAAAAGCCGATCAGAATTTGATAGATCTCTTTTAACATATTTAACCTTTAACCACTAATAACCATCCTGTCACAAGTACATTCACCAATGAAACAGGGACCAGAAATTTCCAGGCAAATCCCATCATTTGATCCATTCGGACACGAGGTAATGTCCAGCGGATCCACATCAAGAAAGCTATAATTGTATATGCTTTAAGCAGGAACCAGAACATAGAAGGCCGGAATGGCCCAAGCCATCCACCTAAAAAGAGTGTTGCTGCCACAGCAGAAACAATGAACAAATTCGTATATTCTGCCACAAAGAACATCGCAAACTTCATTCCCGAATATTCCGTATGATAACCGGCAACTAATTCTGACTCTGCTTCCGGTATATCAAAAGGAACGCGATTGGTTTCGGCTGTTGCGGAGATCAAATAAATGACAAAAGCGATAAAAACATTGGGTTTTAAGAAGAACCAACCAAGCTCTTGAGCTCGAACGATCCCTTGCATGGACAGTGTCCCTGACTCCATGATAACAACAAGAACGGACAAAAGAAGCGGCACTTCGTAACTGACGATCTGCGCCGCCGAACGCATACCGCCAAGCAAAGAATATTTGTTGTTAGATCCCCATCCTGCCATAAAGACCCCAATAACAGAAATAGAGGTGATCGAACAAATAAAAAGAATCCCAACATTTAAATCATGAACGATGAAGTGAGAGCCAAAAGGCATACAAAGAAAAGCAACGACCGCCGGAACAGTAACGAAGAATGGCGCCAGCCACCAGATCGTCGTGTCCGCACCTGTCGGCATAATATTCTCTTTTAACAAAAGCTTGACCGTATCAGCAACGGATTGAAAAGCTCCATGAGGACCAGTCATCATCGGTCCCAGTCGATTCTGGATCTTGGCAGAAATCTTGCGTTCAAGCCATATCAGGAACATGGCTGAAAGAGCAATGAACCCCAGAACCGCAAGTCCTTTCAAAAGCAAGGGGATGTATGACGTTACGAACCCGATCATCGATCGATCTCCCCCATAACAACATCCAGGCTTCCGAGCACACACACCGCATCTGAAATATTCAATCCCCTGATCAACGACGTCAATACAGAAAGATTGGAGAATGATGGTGCCCGAATTTTAAGCCTGTAAGGAAACGGATTGCCATCTCCCACAACGTAAAACCCTAATTCACCACGAGGATTTTCAGTTCTCACATAGATTTCACCCGTAGGACGGTATGCTTTATTGATTTTGGCTACCGGATCGCCTTCCGGCAGGCCATTCAAAGCCTGCTCAATGATCTTCAAACTTTCCATGATCTCTAACATTCTGACATTGTATCTATCCCAGGAATCTCCATTCTTGCCTACTGGAACATTAAAATCAAATTGGTCATACATAAGATATGGTTCATCTTTACGAAGATCCCATTTGAAGCCTGAAGCCCGCAAATTTGGGCCTGTAACACCATGATCAATAGCACTTTCTTTAGAAAGAACCCCGATCATCTTTGAGCGGGCGCGAAAGATCACATTGTTGGTCAGCAGATCATCATATTCTGCCATCATCTGTCGTTCATAAATGATGAAGTCCCTGATCAATTGATCCACCCCGACAGGAATATCAGCTGAAACACCACCAATACGCATATAATTATAGGTTAAACGTTGACCGCATATCTGATCAAAGATCTGGACTATCTTTTCACGGTCACGCAACGCGTAGAACAACGGGGTCGCGTATGCGCCAAGATCCTGTGCAAAAGTTGAGACAGCGAACAAATGACTGGCCACCCGATTAAGTTCGGCCATGATGACACGTAAATATTGAGCCCTGGCAGGAGCTTCGATCTGCAATAGTTTTTCCATGGTAAGACAAAAACCAAGATTATTGTTCATGGACGCCAAATAATCGAGCCGGTCCGTGAAAGGCATAAATTGAACGAATGTCCGGTTCTCCGCGATCTTTTCGATCGAGCGATGCAGATAACCAATATTGGGACGACAATCGACCACGATCTCGCCATCAAGTTTGAGTTCCAGATACAGCACCCCGTGTGTCGACGGATGCTGCGGCCCCATATTGATGATCAATTCTTCATAGTCCATCATTTATCTCACCGGCCTTGGAATGAACCCGTCGCGTTTGAAATCTTTACGTAAAGGATGCTCGGACCAGGTATCCGGATTCAGGATACGGCGAAGGTCTGGATGACCGGTAAACTTAACTCCGAACAGGTCAAACACTTCACGTTCAAGCCAGTTGGCCGCAGACCACAGGGATGTCAGCGAATCAATCGTCAGATCTGAATCCAACAGGATCACTTTGATCGTCAACATCCATTTGTGTTCAAATGAATAAAGATGATATACGACTTCAACGGATCCTTGACGATCGACAGCCGTAATACAGTGTAAATTAATAAATGCCAGGTGGCCGGTTTTCAGAAATTGGAGGACAGGCGTGAATATTTCTTTCTTCAAGCAGATCCATTCAGGCTTTGTTTCGACGATCGCATCGGGAAAGCGTTCTTGAATGCTTTTTGAAACAATAGCAGTCTCCACGTCAGGTCACCCGTGCTTTCGTTGACCGGATCTTTTCTTGCAACTTGATGATCCCGTTCAATAAATTTTCAGGACGAGGAGGGCAGCCTGCAACGTAAACGTCTACCGGTATGCCAACCGCTTCAGCGCCTTTAACAACTGAATATGAATCATGATAAAAGATGCCCCCGCTGATCGCGCAATTCCCCATGGCGATCACATATTTGGGTTCGGGCATTTGATCATACAAACGTTTAATACTGTCCTGCATTTTTACACAGATCGTTCCGGCAATGATCATGACATCGCATTGACGGGGGCTGGCGCGAAAAACTCCTGAACCAAAACGGTCAATATCAAAGTGTGATGCTCCGGTCGTCATCATTTCAATAGCGCAACAGGCAAGCCCAAAAGTAAGCGGCCATAAAGAAGCCCCTTTGGCCCAGTTAAACACATCCTGGCTTTTGGCTAATATAACTTCGCCGCCGGGAAATTTTTCCAGGTATTCTGAACCGGGGATACGCTCATTTACCGCCATTCAAGGGCTCCCTTCTTCCAGGCATACCCCAGGCCTACACCCAAAACAGCGATAAAAAGAAGCATTTCCCAATACGCCGTCATTCCTATCTCACGAAAAACGACAGCCCATGGCACGGTGAACAGGATTTCAACATCGAAAATAACAAAAATAAGGGCAACCAGATAAAAACGAATATTAAACTGCACACGGGAAGTCCCGGAAACGATCTCGCCGCATTCATACGGGGCATTCTTGGCTTTTGAAGGAACACGAGGCCGTAACAGCCATGACACGGTAAAAGCCGCTGAGATAAAGGCGATCCCTAAAAGAATAAAGAAAATGATAACAATATAGTCAGAAAGCATCAGGATAACCGGATTAATGTCATAAATTAAACGTAATGAATGTAAATAATATACATCAATTTTAAAAAGAATAAAAAGATTTTTTATAAGTTATAAATTAATTAAGATACGGTAAAGATCGATACTTTAACGAATTTGAGGAGTTAATCCAAGAAAGATGGAAACGTTAGAAAGAGGTTCAACGCTAATGATCAGCGGTTCAATTCCATTCATGTCAGCCTGAAGGGAAGCAAGCTTTTCTTTTGAGATAGTGAACTGAAAGTCCCCGGCATTACCGGTAACATTGAAATCCATCGCTGCTGTCTGGAGGTCGATACCACCTTTACTATCTATCGGGGTTTGAATATAAACCTGCTCAGGGCGATTAGATGGAAATTTACCCACTTTCGCAAAGACTTTCATTGCATCATCAATATTAAGAATCGGGCCCATTTTATTAAGTGTTGTCAATACATCCGTTGCGAATGGATCTGTTGGCGGAGTCAATTGAGCATCATCCTTATTAGAAGCTCTAAATTCTTCCCGTAATCTCCTGCATTCTTTTATGAATTTTTTAATTATCTCTAGATAATCCGACATGTTATAACGATAAGTGAGACCAAAAGCATATGTTTCATAGGGATTCTTTGAAAATTGGTTTACGGCATTCATATAATCCGCATGAGATAACGTAGCAAAATTTAATCCTGCTTCCAGAGTTAAATATTCACGTTCAAGCTCTTGATAAGATTTCAATAAACCTTTAACCTTGGTTGTTATTTGTGGGTTTTCCTTCAGGATTTTTTTAATAACTTTATTCATCACAACTCTACTTGTTACTTCCAAAGACGGATTAAAGATAAAATCTTTCTGAACACTCTTTAAAATGTTCTCAATTAACCTTTCATTAAGAATCTTTGCTTTATAAACTTTATACGCTTGATCCCCCCTCTTGGTTAATAAGGTCAACCTTTTGGCATGATCTGCCATATAGAAATCATAGGCAAAAAGAAGGGCTTCCTCGGAAATATTATGACCTCCATTCCATAAAGAAACCAGAATCATCTCCAGCGTAGCTACAAAATCCATATCCGGATGCTTGTTTTTAATTGTTTGCAGGACCTCCAGGATTGATTTTTCAGTATTCTTCCAGCTTGTCCTCTCGGCAGAAGAACCAAAATATACAATGTGAAGGCGTTCCAATTCAGCTATAACCGGGACTGGTTGAGTGTCAATTAAATGATTAAGCCACATAAACTTTAATATTGTATTTGTTTTATAATCTATGAGCAAACCTTGCCAGTGACCATCTTCCCAGAAGTTCTGGGTCCCCTTCTCTTTTTCTTTCTTAATTTCTTCGACGACTCTCTCATAAAAGAGATTGAAATTATTAAATCCTTCCTCTTTCTTGTCTTCTAAAAGACGCCGGGCAATAGGTACTACACTAAGAAGCGTTGTGCGTTCCATTTGAGATGCGCCTTGTGTTTTTACTTTTCCTTCTTTTGTACGCACTCTAAGCTTTGCGTTGTTCGAAGTCTCCTTGGCATCAATGTTAATCGAAATTTGTATAAGCTGCTCTGGAGTAAATCCTAATTCCAGCAATCGAGGCGCAAAAAGCATGGCCTCTCGATAAATATGACCAATATAGGATAATCGAATATCTAAATCTACTCCTGGTAATATTAATAATAAATCAAGCGTTTCTTCTAATGTTAGTTTCCTTACCTTTTCTGTCATATTCACATCCCTTGCATTCTTCACTCCATTATCGTATATCTCTCTTGCTTTTATGGAAGCATTGAAACGCTCCTGGATGCTATTATTACTATATATATCTTTCACAGCACTTTTTGTCTCAACGGTTAAGGCCGGAGGCTGAACAGGAAGTGGTTTTTCAATGGCTGGTTCAACCCTCTCGATGGATTGATCCGACTCTGGTTTTGATTTTGAAATGATATCCGAAGGCAATAAATTTGTAAATAAACCCAATGAAAATGAAGCTACTGCCGCAACGACTATTAATGCCCCGATCGTCTTAAAAAAGACATTTCTGTTAGAGGTTTTTCCATTAATATTTTTAATGAGATGAAATGATAATATATTGAAGCGTTTTGAATTGTGTTCCACCTTCAATACGATAGCTATTCCGAATATCCCGTGTCGAAATGTCCATATTTTCGATGCTGGAGTTCCTTTCTTTACATTCATGGCATTGTCATTATTCATCGTGAAATTAAGCCCGCCTGTAAAATACTTGCGCGGAATAAGCTCTTGACTATAAATATCATAATCTTCACGAATAATGTTATAGGCTCCATCTTTGAAAGCCTCGACATAACGATCATAAATAGACCGGATCTCGTGTTTCGGATCAACCGTCTCAAGTCCGCCAGTTTTATGCTTGTCCAGGAAAAGCAATGCTAAAGGGTTGCCTCGGATCATCCCGCTCTTTTCTGCCGGAGCGTCCAAAACTACTGCTGTCTTCAGTTTCTTTTTTAACCATGTAGCAAGTAGAAGTGAATGATAAATCTGACGAAGAAGAGCAAAATTCTTCCCTTCATTCACTTCTTTTTCGAGAATAGGAATAATGACTTCTCGAATGATCTGTTGCACTGCCAGGCCTTCTGACGCCGTGATCGCCTGCGGCAGGTTTTCCTTCCCGGCGCCCTCTGTTTTTCCCGCCATGGATGATGCCAAATAATCAGACTCCAGAAGGACTTTCAACCTGGCCGAATCAATAAATGCACCGATTCGTCCATCATTTTCCTCAAGATCACTTTCGTATACATCGGCGCTCTGTGGGACGATCCACACCTTGTTGAACGTATCAACCGGTATGTCCGTTGTCCCGAACTTGTTAAAGGCTTGTTTATACACTTCGGCCCAAAACTGTTTTCCAAGAGCATGATCCGGATGCATAAGGGTCGCTGTTATCTGTTTCAGAATGTAATCCTGGGCCAGAAGATCCCGGCCCATTGCGGTACGGCCAAAATCGTCCTGAATGATCCGGTTATCTTCATAAGGTGAAAGGTTTACCCAAAGATCTGATTCGGGAGTAGTGACTGTAGCCAGGAAATATTTGATCAACTTCTTGGATTCTTCCTGTAAACTGTCTCCTTTAAGTCCGGAATCGCCCTCTTCAACCACAAAATCCAGTTTGAATGGATCTCGCGGATCGATCTTGATCCCTCGCAACTGGCAAGGCGTATACCCTGTCGACAAACCAATGGAAACCTGAGGCGGCGGTAAGAATACCTCTTGGGCTAAGGCTGGAGGTACCAGCGTTGACCATAAGAAAGAAATCAGGACAAGTCCGGAAATAAACTTGTTTCCTGGTTTATTATGTCTTGAAAAGAAATTTAGTGTCATTATTCCTTCCTTTTACATCTGAAACAAATCCCACCAAGGATCAACTCAAAGAAAGTATATACGATAAATAGTTAATTGTTAAGAGACGGTGATATACAACAAGAAAGCGCTCCCTTTGATGAGAGCGCTTCAGAAAGATAGATCAAATGCACACAATCTATTACTTGACTGCTTTTAACCCAAAAGTAAACCCGGACCTGACCTTTTTGATCAAGGCAGGAAGCATTTCCTGATATTGTCCAACAATGCCATAATCGGCACAGGAATAAATATTTGAGTGTTGATCCTGGTTGATCGCGATGATCTTGCCGGATTCTTTCATACCGCTCACGTGTTGGATCGCTCCGGATACCGCGACTGCAATATAAACCTTTGGACGAACTGTCTTTCCGGTTTGTCCGATCTGACGGCTGTAAGGTGCATAACCATGATCAACGGCCTGACGCGTTGCCCCCCATGCCGCATTGATCCCTTTTTCTTCCAACGCAGCTACAAGTTCCTTGATCAATTTGAAATCATCAATCTCACCACAAGGCCGCCCTCCGGCAATGATGACATCTGCCGTAAAAAGCCCTTGATCTCCACCTTCTTTACGGTCTATACCAAGGATCTCAACACAAAAAACACTATCATTCAAGACTGGGCTAAACTCAGTGATCTTGCCTTGACGCGTATTATCGGCTTTCAGCCTCTCAAAAGTACCGGGACGCGCTGTCGCCATCTGAGGGCAGCGGAATCCGACTATGGTAGCCAGTTTACTCTCGCCATACGTTGGCCGTATCGCCTCCAGGCAAGGAGCCCATATTGTTTTAGAGAAATTATTGACATATTCCCCTACTTTCAAAATGGTACAGTCTGCTGTAACGCCAGAACCCAGCCGGCTGCCCAAACGAGGGGCCAACTCACGGCCGGAAGTCGTCGCACCAAACAAGGCGATCTCTGGACGCCGTTCCCTAACGATCTGTTCAATAACACTTGTAAACGGTAATATGGAGTATTCTTTTAAGCGAGGTTCATCAACAACAATAACTTCATCTGCTCCGAGAGCAATCAAACGAGCGGCCAAACCTTTTACATTATGCCCGATCAGAAGTGTTGTCACTTTTGTTTTCAACTCATCCGCTAATTTACGGGCAGGATTCAAGATCTCAACAGAAGACCTTACTAATTCAGATCCGTGCACCTCTGCCCATGTAAAAATTCCGCTAGCTCCATTACGAAAGTCTGCCCTGGGATACTTATCCTGTTTAGGCGCTTCAGGAACGGCCGCGGCAGAAGCTTCTGAACGCCCTTTAGAAACGGCATGCAAAGTTTCGGTAGCATCGAGAAGTTTGACCAGATGGCTTGAAATATCGTCTGTATTACACCCATCGACCATGGTCACAGCCGGACGATTATGGACAATATTAACAACTTTAGCGACACTGGTCGGTGAACCATTCAGCCCGACCTGTGCGGGATCAACGCCAATTTGATCCAAAGTATATGTTTGAATCTGAACTTTCCTGGACTTGATCGCACCAGCTAAAGTAGAACGACGCATATGGATCGCTGTGGGAGCTACCGATATCACGCACGGCATTGGGACTTTTAACGTTTGATACCCGCCCTCGATCATTCGCTTGACTACCAGATGTGTAGGGCTGTAGTCAATACTGACCGCAAACGTAACTTGAGGGATACTCAAATTTTCAGCAACTTGTGAAGGAACATGCGCGGTATCTCCATCACTGGTTTGACGGCCGGCAAAAACTATAAATTTATCATCGGGATTTTGAGAAAGAATTTGAGACTGCAACAGCTTTGCAATGGCCATTCCGGTCGAAAAGGTATCTGATCCGCCTAAACGTCGATCTGACAAAAGTACTGCTCGATCATACCCCAGAGAAACAGCTTGACGTAATGATTGCTCAAAACTCGGAGGCCCCATTGAAACAACAATAAGCTCCACATCAGCTACGGATCTCTTGATCTGCAATCCCTGCTCAAGGCCAAAACAACAATCAACATTAATGATCGATTTCACTTTTGTACGATCCATCAATCCATCAGCGCCCATACGCATTTGAGACGTTAAGGGTACCTGCTTCATTAAACTGATCACTTTTAATCCCATACAGTCCTCACATATTCTCATATTCCGGGCCATCGCCGCCATACGGCGTTTCCCAGATCACATTACGATAAGGATCTTTAATATCACATGTTTTACAATGCACACAATTCGATGGATGAAGTTTCAGACCCTTCTTGCCCGTCTTTGAATCGGTACTTATTTCAAAAACCTGTGCCGGACAGAAATACTGGCAAGGCCCACCATACGTTTCGATACAAGTGGCGCATTTTTCAACGCTTTGAACATGAATATGAGATGGTTGCTCTTCATCATGTTTTGTACCGGAAAAAAAGATCTCTGTTTCTTTATCAAACGTAGCGCACTTATCGAAAGGTTCATTCCCGCCAAATACCTTTCCATGAAGTTCTTCAATCTTTTGACAATGCGCACGATCTTCATTCATTGTCAAACGGCCGGAAAAGGAAAATCCTCGGCCGCCAGTCACTAATTGTGTGCCAAACTGCAATGCCCCCAGAATTAGATTATCTTTAAAGGCTTGACGGAAATTACGGACAGGATATAACTCCCTATAAACTGAACTATCCTTAAAAGACTTTTCATATGCAGATAATTGCGCGCAGGAATAATCTTTATTCTTCAATGCTTCCATAGCCGCCCTGGCCGCAAGCATCGCCGAACGAATAGATAAATGAACTCCTTTAAGGCTCGGCATAGCCAGGAAACCTGCTGAATCTCCAATGATCATGACACCATCATGATAGAGTTGAGGCAGCGCGAATAAACCGCCTTCGGGAATGGTCTTTGCCCCATAGCGGATCAATTTGCCGTTCTTGATGATCCCCTGAACAAAAGGATGTTTCTTGTAAACCTGCAACGCACGATGGGTGTCAAATGTCGGATCTTTAATATCCAGGCCAGCAACATAACCCAGGGCTATCATTGTATCGCTTAAACCATAAATAAAACCACCGCCGAACTGATCAAAATTTAATGGATAACCCAAGGAATGCACCACACGGCCCTTATTGAACGCTCCTTGAGGTATCTCCCATACTTCTTTAACTCCCAAAGAATAAACCTGGGGATTACAGCCTTTATCCAACTGTAAAGCTTGTATGAGATTGCGCGTTAAATGCCCTCTGGTGCCTTCGGCCATAATAAAGATCTTGGCACGAACTTCTGTCGGAGGCTGATAATTAAGAAGCGGCTTACCATCGGCATCTACCCCTGAAGCATTCGTACGGATCCCTGCTAATTTGCCACCCTCTATCAGAAGCTCCTGTGCGCTGAAACCGGAGAAGACCTGAACACCCTTCTTTTCCGCGATCTCTCCCAGCCAACGGATCAATTTCCCAAGGATAACAATGGAATTCCCCTGATTGGACATATATGGAGGATGAAAGGGTAACTTGATCGCACTGCTCTTCGTTAAGAACATCGTATCATCTTCCAGAACCGGAGTTTCGAATGGGTACTCTTCACTTTTCACTTCAGGCAGAAGCTCACGAAAAACTTCCGGATTAATAACGGCTCCTGAAAGGGAATGATTTCCGAGTGAACTCCCTTTCTCCAAAAGCATAATGCGATCAGGAATCTTTATTTTAACAGCTGGATCCTCATTATGCTTCCGGATCAGATCCGCACAATGGATCGCGAAAGAAAGCCCCGCAGATCCTCCGCCTATAACTAAAATATCTGTTTCAATGATAGGAATATCCATAGAGTTTTCTCAGTTAAATACGTTAATGGAACATAAAAGCATTTGAATAATACGAACTTTTCAAGTTTACGCATTTAATATTCACAAGTCAACACTAAGTGCAGATATTTTCGCCTCCCCTTCATTCGGGAACGGCAAGCGCTATCTCCCAGACGACATGAACTTCACAAGCTGATCTTCCGGCAAGGGACGTGAAAACAGAAAACCTTGAATAAAATCACACCCGTCAGACCTTAATTGACGTAACTGCAGCTCCGATTCTACCCCCCCAGCCGTGACCCGCAACCTTAGTTTATGGGCCAGATCAATGATAGCGGATGTTAAATCCATTTCCTGATGGCCATTTAACATTTTCTTAATGAACTCACGATCTATTTTTATTTTGGAAATAGGTAGCTTCTGCAATCGACTTAGGGATGAATCCCCGGTTCCAAACCCATCTAGCGCAATCTGTACTCCGAGGTCCCGAATTGATTTTAATGTCTCCAGCGCGTCATCAAAAGAGTCAATGAAAAAAGTTTCCGTAACCTCCAGTTCCAGGAACATCGGAGAGAGCCCGGTCTCCTGAAGAACAGCTTTCAAAGTTTGGATAAAATTGACACGCTTGAGCTGTGTCACAGAAACATTGACTGAAACAGCTTGTGGCCCAAAACCGGCATCAATGATCCGTTTGTTAAAAGAACAGGCCTCTCTCAGGACCCACTCCCCAATCGGAACAATATGCCCTGTTTCTTCGGCTATCGGGATGAAATCATCCGGACGCAGAGGCTCCCCGTCTTTTCTGAACCAGCGCAATAAAGCTTCAAAACCGCGGATCTTTTTATCCCCCAGACCCAGAATAGGCTGATAATAAAGCTGTAACTCAGCGTTGGAAACAGCCTCTCTCAAAGCCTTCTCAATGTGCATCTTACGCATGACCTGCTGATTCATCTTGTCATTGAAGAAACAAAATCCATTCCGACCGCACCGCTTGGCCTCATACATTGCCATATCGGCATGCTTCAACAGCATCCCGACATCATCCCCATCAAGTAAATAAACAGCTATCCCAATACTGGCCGTAATCAAAATATCATGGCCAAGAACAGACCGGTAGGAAGCAAGTTCATCACGAATACGTTTTGCCACCTGACGGGCGTCTTGCACATTTTCCATACGATTCAGGAAAACAGTGAACTCATCTCCCCCAAAACGCGCGATCGTGTCTATTTCTCGAACACAGGTTGTCAACTTTTGAGCCGTATCTTTCAATAAAGCGTCCCCAATGAAATGGCCCAGAGTATCATTAATATCCTTAAAATGATCAAGGTCAATAAACAGTATGGCGCAAGCCGCATCCGATCTTTTGGCTTGAGCGATCCCCACATTCACTCGTTCCAGGAATAGAGAGCGATTCGGTAACCCTGTCAACATGTCATAATGGACCATGTTCAACAATTTTCCTTCCTGCAGCTTTCTTTCTGTAATATCCCGGCCGATCCCAATAAGACCCGTCACATTTCCAGATGGATCTTTAATGGGAAGTTTGGATGTCAAAAGCCAGCGTTTGTTCCCCTGCCGGCTTTCTACCATCTCCTCGATATTAATAAGAGAAGCGCCTTTCATGAGGACTTTTTCATCATCTGTATTAAATTTATGTGCTATCTTGGGCTGAAACACTTCCGCATCAGTCCTTCCAATAACATCTTTAGGATCTTTTAATCCGATAAATTCCATGTCTGCCTGATTATTTAATACTTTGCGACCCTGCTTATCTTTGATATAAAAGCTGTCCGGAATATTATCGATCAACATCTTCAAATAAGAGCGTTCTGCTTCCAGCTTTTGTTCCATATCCTTTCTAACTACCGTAATACCGATACAAGCGCCCAGATCTTCAAAGAATTGCACTATTTGAGGGGTGATCCTATCCGGCCGTCTGTCTTTGATCTGAAAAACACCAATGTTTTTTTCCCCTGAACGTAAAGGAATAGAAAAAGGAGCGTCTTGGTCAAAAGGAACGTAGTTTCCAACACATTGATCTTCCACCTGAGCAACAATCGTACTGTCAAAATGAATAATGACCGAGTCAAAATGCAGGCGTTCATTGATCACTACCAGAATATGACGTATAATTTCATTGGAAGCAACCGGACTGGTCAACTCTTCAAGGACGGCTCTCCCCAATTCTTCCAGCATCACCGCAGTATCTCTCTCATAGCGCAATTCACGACAATGTAACGCTTTCGTAACCGCAAAAGGCAATCGCATAATATGCTCTTTCAAAAGGTAATCGTTAGCGCCAGCCTTCAAGCCGTCGATCGCTGCATTTTCACTTGCTGATCCTGTCAATATAAGGAACGGCCGTAAGGGATCCCTATCGAGAGCGAGCCTTAAAGCCTCCCTACCAGCGAACTCAATGCCAGCAAAATCAGCAATAATAATATCCGGATCAAAATCATCCAATGCCGCAATAAAAGATCCCTTTGAATGCACTGTCCTGTACTGCAAGGCGATCCCGAAATTCTTGAGTTCTTGAATTGCCAACTCTATCTCGGCAGGATTATTATCAACCATCAATATCTTTAGCAAAGACTGCTCTTTCATATAGGCCTTTCGGCAAATGGACTTTTTAGTCCAGGTATAAAGAAATTTACATTTCTTGGGATACAATCTTCTTGTGTCTCTATTTTCTCTACTTCTAATTTTATAGAAGTATAAAACTAAATCAAACAATATTCTGGTTTCCTGAAAATCATGTTATAATTTTTTTTATGAAGATCCTTATCATGACCAATGAATATCCTCCTCACGTTTATGGCGGAGCTGGTGTTCATGTTGAATATCTAAGCCGGTCTCTGTCACGCTTATGCTGCGTGGATGTCCGTTGTTTTGGGAATCAAAAGGTCATCTCTGGTCAACTTACGGTCAATGGCTATCCCAATCAATGCGATTACGCTTCTCCGAAAGAATTGATCAGGGTCTTTGATGCGGCTCAACGATGCTTAAATTTTAATACTGCTGATATTGATGCCAACATTGTCCATGTCCATACATGGTATACCCATTTGGGTGGCATTATGGCAAAACTTAATTATGGGATTCCCCTGGTTTTAACTGTACATTCATTAGAACCTCTCCGCCCCTGGAAGAAAGAACAACTTTCCGGAGGATACGATTTCAGCTGTTGGGTAGAAAAAACAGCCATTGAAATGGCCGATGCTGTTATAGCTGTTTCTGAGGATACCAAGAAAGACATCCTGCGGCTATTCAATATTTCTCCGGAAAAAATTACCGTTATACCGAATGGGATTGACCCTCAGGAATATACTCCCGTCAATGAACCTGAACGCCTTTCCCGTTTTGGGATCAATCCTCAAAAACCGTATATTCTTTTTATTGGCCGCATAACCCGCCAAAAAGGGATTATTCATCTCCTGCGGGCTATAAAATATCTAACGTGCGATGTCCAAATCGTTCTATGTGCCAGCTCTCCGGATACAATTGAAATAGCGCAAGAGATGGACATGGAATACCAGAAAGCAAAACAGATACATCCTGAATTGATCTGGATCAATGAGATGGTCGATATCCCTGTCAAACGTGCGCTTTATTCCCAGGCGGCCGCTTTCTGTTGCCCGTCAGTCTATGAACCCTTCGGTATCATTAACCTTGAAGCTATGGCCTGCGAGACGCCCATTGTCGCCACAGCGGTAGGCGGCATCAAAGAAGCTGTGGCCGATGGCATCACAGGAACGCTGATCCCCATTGATTTAACGAATGATCTCCTCTCGCGACCTGTAAACCCTGAGAAATTCGCCCAGGCTCTCGCCGATGGGATCAATCATTTGATGGCTAATAAAGACCTTCGTGAACGGATGGGGAAGGCGGGGCGTCAACGGGTAATTAACTTGTTCAGCTGGGATAGTGTCGCCCAGAAAACATTGAACCTCTATCAACAATTAACGTTAAAATAACCCCGCGTTTATTGTTGGAACCGTAACTCGTAAATCAAAAACTGTCGCTCTTTGGTATCAAGGATCACCTGGTTCCATTCCCCCTGCCATTGACTCTTGGCCTGTGTGATCAGATCCAACGCTTCATAACGACTATTCAAATTGGCATTCCAGTCATACAAAGGAACCTTAACCCATCCCGTCTGGTCTTTGAGTGGGTCCAAATTAACCGCGATCAGCAGATGTCTCTTCCCGTCATGACTGGACTTTGTGTACGCAATGATCTTGGAGTTCTCAATATCACAGAATCGTGTATTCCAGGTTGTCTGCAGTTCAGGCATGATCTTTCTTAATTGATTCACTTGAGTGATAACTTCTTTTATATGGCCTGCGCGATCCCAATCCCAGGACTTTAATTCATATTTCTCCGAATGAACATACTCTTCCTTACCTTCAACCGGCTGATTCTCGCACAGCTCGTAAACCGGCCCATAAATACCATAGTTGGATGAAAGCGTTGAAGCCAGGACGAAGCGGATAATAAACATTGATCGTGGCGCATTCTGTAAATGAACGGGCAGAATATCCGGTGTGTTGGGCCAAAAATTCGGCCGATAAACTTCCCTGGATTCTCCCGTGATCAATTGCCCTACATATTGAATGATCTCTTCTTTGGTAGAACGCCATGTAAAATATGTGTACGATTGAGAAAACCCGTTCTTCGCCAATTGATTCATAACTTTTGGACGCGTAAAAGCTTCGGCCAGAAAAATAACATCCGGACAAACTTTTCGGATCTCCCCAATCATCCAGCTCCAGAAAACAAAAGGTTTGGTATGCGGATTATCAATACGAAATATCTTTACTCCGTGGGATATCCAGAAATCGATCACACTCTTCAATTCCATCCATAACGCTGCCTTATCAGGAGAATTAAAGTCGATCGGATATACGTCTTCATACTTCTTGGGTGGATTCTCGGCATACTGAATAGAGCCGTCAGGTCTTTTGGCGAACCACTCCGGATGCTCTTTCACATAAGGATGATCGGGAGAACATTGATACGCGACGTCGAGCGCGATCTCTAATCCCAACGCTTTCGCTTCTCTCACAAACCAGGAAAAATCCTCGATCGTTCCCAGATCCGGATGAACCGCTTTATGCCCTCCGAAAGGACTCCCGATAGCCCATGGGCTGCCAGGATCACCTGTCTCGCTCTGCGTAGAATTATTACGCCCTTTACGTCGCGTAACCCCCACAGGATGAATAGGCGGCAGGTAGACAACATCAAAACCCATACGGGCAACCTCTTTCAGGACAGGAAGGCAATCCCTGAAACGACCGTGATGCCCGGTCTTTCCAAAAGAGCGAGGAAAAAATTCATACCAACTGCTGAAAAGCGCTTGTTTACGGTCAACCTGAACAGGTAGTATTTTTAAATAATCATAACAGGTTAAACGATCAGGGATATTTTGACTGAACACTGTCAAACGTTCATCAAGTAATGCCTGAGGGGTCATCTCCCCCTGACACTGATCCATAATGCGCTGCCGTTCAACAGGGTCGATCAGATGGTCGTCCTGAATATCTTCCGACAGTAATTGTTTCAGGATGGCTTTACCTACCGTTATGTGCATCGTGAGATCCTGATGCGCTTCAAGGCGCTTACGAAATTCTTTCTGCCAGGTTTCAAAAAGATTAACCCAGGCTCGAATGGTATATTCATGATCTTTAAATAAAGATATAAGGAATTTTCCTTCCCAGAGATCATTACCCAAGAGTGTCATTGGAACGCTGGCCCAAAGCTGGCTGGATTTCTGACGGAACAACAACTGGGCGCTGATACTGTTATGGCCATCACTATAAATATCCGCACGCACCCGGACTTCTTCCCCTGGGATGCGTTTGATCGGCACAGTACCATGATCAACTTCAGGAACAACTCCCTCAATAACGATCCGCCGATTATCGGCTTTTGGCCATGCTTGTTCATTCGCCATGGCTGCTTTTTTGATCTTCCCTGGAACTGGCATAAAAGCTTCCTTTGTTAGGCGCGTTTCGTTATTTCAATCAGATGGTATCCGAACTGAGTCTTGACAGGGCCATGCACCTTTCCAACGGCATCAGCAAAAACAACTTTATCAAATTCAGGGACCATTTGACCTTGAGTAAACTCGCCCAGATCCCCGCCCTGGCTTCCAGACGGACATTTAGAATGCTTCTTCGCAATATCAGCGAATGGAGTGCCGCCTTCGATCTGAAGCTTGAGAGTTAAACACTCTTTCTCCGTTGGCACTAAAATATGCCGTGCTCTTGCTTTAACTGCCATATAACCTCCTTAGGTTTTTCCAAATTTATAAAAGACAAACCTGATCAATAACACTCCAATGCCAATACCAATAGAATCAATACAAACGTCAATAAAAGAACCCGTTCTCCCTGCTACAAATGATTGATGAAATTCATCCGAAACAGCATAAAGTAAAGTTGCGGCCGCCGCGAACGGCACGGATGACCTTTGAAACGCCGCAGAGGTTCTGTAAAGGGCCCTGTACAACAACAAAAAAAGGATCAGATACTCCAGAATATGTCCGAATTTCCGGATCAGATGATCCTGTTCCAGGCCGGTGCTCAAGTCCGATATTCCGGAAAAGAAATAAATACCCGCGGCCCAAATAAAAACCGGAAGCCATAATTTTACCAAATGCATCATACTAAAACCAGCCCTTCTTTCGAAAAAATATCACCATACCAGAAACGATCCCTACCATAACAGCAAGAATAATAAAGTAACCGAACGGCCAATTTAATTCCGGCATATTGAATCCTGACGCCTGAGTATTAAAATTCATCCCGTAAATACCGGCGATAAAAGTGAGCGGCATGAAGATCGTTGCTATGATGGTGAGGACTTTCATGACTTCGTTAAGGCGGTGACTGAGGGTAGATAAATAAATATCCAGCATCCCCGCCACCGTCTCCCGAAAAGCTTCGATCGTATCCAGCGCCTGGATCACATGATCACTGATGTCTCGAAAATAAGCCAAAGACTGTTCGTTGATCAATGGCGATTCTGTTTGAGTTACAGTACGGACAACCTCTCTTAAAGGCCATACAGATTTCCTTAAGAAGATCAGATGCCTTTTCATTCTGTTGATCGTATTCAGGACTTTAGTATCCGGGGTCAATACAACAGATTCTTCGATCTGTTCAATCCTCTCTCCCAGTCTTTCCAGGATCACAAAATAATTATCTATGATCGCATCCAATAATGAATACACCAGATAATCCGCTTTCATCCTGCGGATACGGCCCTTGCCTAAACGGATCTTCTGACGGATCACATCAAAGCCATCTCCGGGTTTCTCCTCCTGGAACGTGATCACAAAATTATCGCCTAAAACAATACTGACCTGTTCATCAAGGATATCATTTCTGGCATCATCAAAAGAAAGCATTTTGGCCGTAATATAGATACAATCACCGAAATCTTCTGCTTTTGGGCGCTGATTAAGATTCTGGATATCTTCAAGCACAAGATGATGGACCTGATAATGAGCACTTAATTTTTCCAGGATATCCGTACAATGAATGCCATCAATGTTGATCCATGTCACCGTTGGTTTATTCTTGAAAGGAAAACAATCTTCAACATTCGCGGCGACCTTCTCAATACAATTCATTTCATCATAATCGAAGACTGTAATCTTAACCCGATCGGCTTTTAAACTTTCTTCTTCAAAAGCAGAGTGGATCTCCGTTCTGGCGTTGCGTCTTTTCTTGATGAGTTTTGTCATTACCGGGTCTCTGAAGCATCCTTGTTAAGTTGCGTCCTTTGATAATAACATCGGGTCTCTCCATCAGAACAGGCTTTCTTACAATTCTCTTCTGCATTTGTGCCAGATGACACTTGCCCTGACTCTTTTAAATGAATAACAGCCGGACAATTATTCCTGCACGCTATTGCAAAGGCATTGCACGGGTCATTATCAACCGGCTCTTCACAGCCATTCTGCCCGTCGGCACATGCCCCTGAACAGCTGTTGATAAAATCAATACTTTTAGCCACTCTTCCGGAATAACGATCATAAAGAGTACTATAGCAGGTTGAAGTGCATTTATTATACGCGGCTACACATATCGATGTCCGCACCACAACGACTGAACGCGCACGTTCCTGCTCCCATTCTTCTGCCTGCAGGATCTTTTCCTTTAAATCTTTCTCCTGCTTGAGCTTTTCTTCAAGGGACATCGGGATACAGGCTTCAGCCTGCCGTTTGAAAGCATCAAGACATTCCCAATTATTCCCCGAACTGTCTAACCTGGCATGAACAGGGAGTTGTATCTGTTGGCAAGTATTGGCATTCTTGAAATACCCTCGATCACAACGCCACCATTGCCCCATTGTGTCCAGGCTGGCATGGGGAGGAATATCCATACGGCGCGATTGAGCTTCTTTATAAGGCACTGAACTGAGCATGCCTTTGACCAGGATAGAGAATCCCAGGACGATCAAACAAAATAACAGGAAGAGTATTTGCCTGGAATATTCCATTCTTAGCGCAGATCCTTTTGATCATGATGATCCGCCGCAATCATCATATACATAGCCGGAACAACGAAAAGAGTAAAAACTGTCCCGATAGAAATTCCGCTCATGATAACAAGCCCCATATTAAACCTGCCCGCTGCCCCGGCGCCAGATGCGATGACAAGAGGGAGAACTCCCAAAACCATGGCCGCCGTTGTCATCAGGATCGGCCGGAGCCGGATAGCTGATGCCATCTCAATAGCTTCGCGCTTGCTCTTTCCCTGATGCTGCAGGTCATTCGCAAATTGAACAATAAGAATACCATGTTTACTGATAAGCCCGATCAGCGTTACCATCCCGACCTGGGTATAAATATTCAGACTTGCCCCGCCTATCCCAAGGCTGATAAAGATCATTGCGCCGCATATTGACATAGGGACACTGATAAGAACGATCAAAGGATCACGAAAACTTTCAAAGAGCGCCGCCAGAACGAGGAAGATGATCAACAGCGAAAAAAAGAATGTAAAGGTCAGTGAACTCGATTCTTTCACAAACTGCCGGGACTGTCCGGCATAATCAACGGTATAACCTTGCGGCAATGCCGTTTTGGCTATCTCCTGCAATTTCTTTAATACCTGTCCCAGTGTTACACCAGGTATGGGGACTCCCGATATCGTCGCGGCATTCAATTGCTGAAAATGATTGAGTGCGCGAGGGACAACGGTTGTACGCAGACTCGCGATCGTTGCCAGCGAAACAGATGCCCCGCCCGGAATATTAATATGATAATCCAGCAATTGATCCGCATTCAAACGTTCACTTTGTATAACCTGAGGGATGACTTTATACGAACGCCCGGACAAGCTGAAGTAATTAACATAGCCTCCTCCGATCATCGCTCCCAGAGACCCCCCTACCTCTTGCATGGATAACCCCATCTGGGCTGCCTTATCCCGATCTATCCTGATCTCTGTCTGCGGCTTATCGATCTTGAGGTCTTTATCAATATAAACAAATAAGCCCGTCGCCTGGGCTTTCTCAAAGAAATCCTGGGATACTTCATTCAATCGCATGGACGAATCCGTTGTCCCTATAACGAACTGGATCGGCAAACCTTCACCTCCGCCGGGAAGCGACGGAGGAAGAAAAGCGACCCCATCCACACCGGAAATCCCCGCCAGCTTAAGCTGAATATCTTCCTGAATGAATAGGGAAGAACGTTTGCGTTCTTCCCAGGGTTTAAGAACAACCCCCGCAAAGCCTGAATTAAGGCCGCCCTCACCCTGGATCTGGAAAACATGATCCATTTCCGGATAAGAACTCAGAACTTTATTCACTTCTTTGGCATAAATATGCGTCTGGCCAAGCGAGGCCGTGGGAGATCCGGAAAAGAAAGATCCTATAAAACCGGGGTCTTCCGTTGGGGCGAGCTCACTCTTGGCCGCCGAAAAAAGAAAAGGAATGCTGACAAGGACAATAACGGCAAAGACGGCAATAACAGAAAGATAATTCAGGACGCCATGCAATTTCCTTGTATATAACCGACTCAGACGGTCGAACTGACGATCAATGAAATCAACAAACGTATATCGGGACGTATGGTCCATCTTCTTAAGAAAACGGGAACACATCATCGGGGAAAGTGTTAGGGCAACAACCGCGGACACAGCAACAGCCCCTGCCAGAGTAAAAGCAAATTCGGTGAACAGGGCTCCCGTCAACCCTCCCATAAAACCAATAGGAACATAGACCGCCACCAATACGACCGAGATAGCGATGATCGGTCCGGCCAATTCCCTGGCCCCCTGAAGGGACGCGGCCATCGGCGCCATCCCGTTCTCTATATGCCGGTGGATATTCTCAACAACAATGATAGCATCGTCGACAACCAGCCCGATCGCCAATACCAGCGCCAATAAGGTCAGCAGGTTGATCGTATAACCAAAAACAAGCATAATAAAGAATCCGCCGATCAAAGATAAAGGCATAGCGATCGCCGGAATAAGTACCGATCGAAGAGACCCCAGAAACAGAAAAATAACGACGGTAACAATTAAAAGCGATTCGATCAATGTTTTAACGACTTCATGAATGGAATTGTTAACATAATTGGTCGCGTCATACACGATCCTTCCCTCTAGCCCTTCAGGCAGTTGTGACTGGATCTCGGGAAAAACCTTACGGACCTTATCAATGACATTCAACAAGTTCCCCGTCGGAGCGACCTTGATCCCGATAAAAACAGCGCTCTCGCCATCAAACAGAACATCAACATCGTAGTTTTCCGAACCAAGCGTTACATTCGCGACATCCTTAAGCCGCACAATAGCGCCTCCGAGAGAACGGACCGTCAGCTCTTCGAATTCTTTAACGGAATGCATGTCCGTTGCCGCCGTCAGGTCGATCGTCATCATCTGGCCTTTGGTACGGCCTACAGCGGAAATATAATTGTTAGCGGCAAGCGCTGCCGAAACATCCGCCGCGGTAACACCACGAGAGGCCATTCGGCTCGGATCAAGCCATATCCTCATCGCAAACTGACGGCTTCCCAGGATCTCGGCCATTTGCACACCCTCAACTGCCTGTAATTTAGGCTGAACAACCCGGATCAAGTAATCAGAAATCCTGTTTGCCGGCAAACCCTTACTGTAAAACCCTATATACATTGAATCAAATGATTCCCCGACCGCAACGGTGATCGAAGGTTGTTGCGCTTCACGCGGAAGCTGATTCAATACGGCATTCACTTTGGTATTGATCTCGGTCAAAGCACGGTTTGAATCAAAATTCAACCGCAAGTTCGCTTTGATCATACTTACATTGGCACTGCTGACTGAAGAAAGATAATCGATCCCGTTCGCCTGGGCGATTGAATTCTCCAAAGGCGTTGTAATAAACCCTGCCACCAGTTCCGGATCGGCTCCAGTATAAACAGTCGTTACGGTAACAACGGCGTTCTGTGTCTGCGGATACTCACGGACACCCAGCAGAGTAACAGCCCTTAATCCAAGAACAAGGATCAACAGGCTCACAACGGTAGCCAGGACTGGCCGACGAATAAAAATATCAGTTAAATTCATATTCCCGTTCCCTTAATCTTCCTGCGGTTTTGGTGCTGCTTCATTTAATGGCCGGGTCTGATTATTGATCGTGATAGCGCTCCCGTTCTTGAGTTTATGCTGACCTGAGAATACGATCGTATCCCCCACTTTGACTCCGTCGGTAACAGCGATCTGATCCCCTCTCGAGTCTCCGGTCTTAATGAACGTTTGCCGCGCGATGAGAACGGGCTTACCGTCCTTATCTTTCTCTTTCTCTTCTACCAGATAAACCGTTTCTCCATAAGGATTAAAGCTCACGCTTGTTTGCGGTATCGTCATATAATTAACCGGACTACCCGTTGCCACTTCGACCGGCACGAACATCCCCGGCAACAATTCCCCCTGAGGATTAGCTAAAGTCGCTTCGATCAGGATATTCCGTGAATCTTTTTCAACACGAGGGTTAAAGGCGGTGATCTTGCCTTCAAATGAACGCCCGGGGTGAGCGTCTGTCACAAGCGTAACTGGTAATCCAATGGAAAGCCGCGCGATATCCTGTTGCGGGACAAAGAAATCAACCCTGATCGGATCAAGAGCCTGCAGGGTTACAATGGTCTCACCTGGGTTTAGATAACGCCCTGGATTAACCGAACTGATACCCAACTTGCCGGAAAAAGGCGCCCGGACCGTCTTCTTTGCCAATAAAGCCTTCTGCTGATCAACCAAAGCCAGACGTGTTTTTAATTCTGCCGCACTCGCGTCAACCTGTGCCTGACTCACCGCCTGGATCTCCAGTTGTTTTTTGTCCCGTTCATAGGAGATCTTCGACAGCTCTGCGGCCGCCTCAATAGCCTTAAGTTGAGCTTCATCCGTGTCGGTATTCAATTCAAGAAGAATATCTCCTTCTTTAACATCATCGCCGGAATTAAAACGGACCGTCTTGACCTGGCCTGGGACTTCACTGGAAATTTCAACCCCTTTTGCCGCCCGCAGATCTCCGACCGCCTTGAGCTTTGACTGCCAGGAACTATTGACAACCTCGATCGTTGAAACCACCACAACCGGCGGTTTAACATTAGCAAAATACTGCTTCATCATATAATTTCCGAACGCCTGATACCCAAAGATACCGCCAAAGACAATACCGACGCCGATTAACATCCCGATCATTCTTTTACCCATAACTTCTCCTGTACTTTATCCTTATTGATCCATCCACCGCCGAGCGCCTGAAAGAGCGCGGCCGTATCCGTAAGCCGGGCAGCCTGGGCCTGAATAAGGCCGATACATGACTGTTGATACTGCCGTTCGGCGTCTAAAACCACCATTGAATTGATCGACCCCGCCTTGAACTGGCCCCGAACAATCTCTAATGCCTCTTTCGCGGCAGCTTCAGCGTTCGCCTGGGACTTCAGGATGACCGCATCAGCCTCAAGCGTCTTTAACACATCCGCCACATTCTGGAAAGCACTGATAACAGTCCCTCGATAATACGCCGCGGCTTGGTCGAAAGCCGCCTCCGCCCCCCTCTTGCGGGCACGTAAAGAACCTCCGTTCAACAGAGGCTGAGTTAATCCCGCACCCAACCCCCATACAACATTATCACCTTTAAACAATCCGTCGAATTGGCCTGATTGAGGCCCGAAAGATCCGCTCAAACTGATCCGGGGATAAAGATCCGCCGTTGCAACCCCTATACCCGCACAAGCCGCATGCAAAAGGGCCTCTGCAGCTTGAATATCAGGGCGCTGATGTACCAATTCTGAAGGTAGGATAACAGGTAATTCAGCCGGCAGCTCTATAGAATACAGGTCGGTTTCAGGAAGGTTAGCTGATTCAATCGGCATCTTCCCTAAAAGAGTTATTAATTGATGCCCTAGTAACACCACCCTGTTCTCATACAGTGGCAGGACAGAGCGTACCGACTCTAACTGCGCCCGAAAGCTGAGGACTTCTGACCGGGAGATCCCGCCCAACTCCTGCTGTTTTTCCAGAAGAACCAATTGTTGCTCCTGAGCCAGAATAATTTCTTTTGTTGCCTGAACCAGGCCGCGATGGGCGGCTTTCTGAATAACGGTTGTCACCACATTACCGCTAATAGCCAGATGCGCGGCCTGCAGACGGAAACGGGCATGATCAACCCCGGCGTTTAACGCTTCAATCTCCCGACGTCCACTGCCAAAGATATCAAATACATAGGAAACAGCAACTGAAGCATGATAAAGATCAAAAATGTTACCCTTACCATCAGGCAACCCCGCCGCCGCTGGTGAACCTTTCTGACGCGTAACGCCGCCGTTGAAAGACATGTCAGGATACTGAATGTTTCCCGTGCGCGCATTGACGACTTCCTGAGCTTGACGCAAGGCAGCCTCTGCGGCGGTCAATGTAGGATTACCCTCCAAAGCCTGGCGGATCAGCATATCCAGGTCCGCGGACTTGAATAACCGCCACCACTCAAAAGGCAGATTTCCTCCTGGAAGAAAGGCCTGGGCCGTACCGAGCTTAGCCGCTGCTTCAACAGTCTTCTGAGGTATTGGAAGAGATGTATACGCGGCAATAGCCGGGACAGTCCCTCCCTTAAAGTCAGGACCGGTGACACATCCTGCTATAGCGGACAATATAAAGATCCAACATAAAGATTTTAAGATATTTCTCATAATTATTCTTTCTCAGACTCCATCGATTCAATAAGCCTGATCATTTCTTTCAGAATCATCGACCTCTGCCCTTTATTAAAAGGAGTTAAATGCAAAAGTTCAAGAAACATAAGTCCGTCCGACGCTAACGATACGATCGCAGCCCGTTCGAAAGGCAACCCGGAGGCCATTAACTCAGAGAGATGTTCTTTATGGGCTACCCGCAAAGGATCCAGCAGGATCGGAGCCTGCGCCGCGGCTGCTAATATTGATAAAGCCATGCGGTCTCTCTTTTCATTAGGATCCAACGTTGCCATAACACAGGACTTCAGCCCTCGACCCTTGGTCTCTTTCAGCCCTTGAAGTTTCTCTGTACGTTCAATATAAAATTCAGCGACCAAACGATCGACCATATCTTTAAGAAGCGCCTCTTTATTAGGGAAATGATACATAAGGCCTCCCTTACTGACGCCCGCTTTTCTTGCCACCATATCCAATGACATGTGCGCCGCTCCTTTTTCCATGACAACGGCTTCAGCCGCATCAATGATCAGGTCTTTCGAACTCTTTTTAGGCATAATCAAACTCCTTGATCATTAAACGTATCAAATCTTGATAATAAGTATACCGACTGGTCGGTATACTTGTCAAGAGAACCTTGTATAAATTACTTTTGATCCATGGGAACTTGCTGGAATTGCGCGAATTGTTCCGGAGACAGGATTTTGCGCACATCGAGGATAGCGGATAAATGCTGATCCTCCTGCTGAATGATCAGATCAACTAATTCCTTATGGATCATCGTTACAGCCATAATATCCAGACGTGGATCCTGTAAAGCATTGTGTAATTCCTGGCGTTTCCCAAAGATCCGGGACATCATATCCCTATAGGCGTACATATGGTTTATCCTATTCTGATCTAATGCCATCTGCTGCTCGCTCGACAAATTCAATTGCTTGCAGATGTCATGGAACATCGCTGTGCCCGGTGCAGGCCGGCTGTTCTCCACTGCCAGCCCCTCGCTCACCACTTCTGCCAGGGCTGAACAGGAGGTAAACCCCGCGAACACCATCATAAGAAAGGAAAAGCAACAGAATTTCAACGAAAAGGTTGTCATGGATATCCTATTCATTCGACTTATAAATCAGAATATAAATATCCTAACTCTTTAACTTTATTTTGACATAAAAATTGCTGAAAATATACACACTGAAAAATAATCATAAATTTACTCCCATCCTGGATTTTATTATTTAATATGTATATTCGTATGAACCCACCTCAATAGAAGGATAGTTATTATGTCTCTCGATAAGATCATCAAAAGAAACGGCGATATCGTTGATTTCAACCGTGAACGGATCGCTATCGCCGTTCGTAAAGCTGTTGAAGCCACTCTCAGGAATACCGAATCCCCGACTCCTGTCAGCTCCGGGTTTATATCCGAAACTGTGAATAAAGTGACGGCTGAACTTGTTTCCCGATATAAAGCGTCTGAACGCCTTGCAAATGTTGAGAATATCCAGGACATCGTTGAACAAAAACTGGTGGAATCCTGTCATTTCGAGATCGCCCGCAACTATATCCTCTACCGTGCTCAACATGCCCAGATACGCGCCAATCTGCGCATTGAAGAATTAAAGAAGCTCGAGAAAGAATCGCTTCGCGTCATCAAACGCGACGGCACAACTGAAATATTCAGGGTTGAAAAGGTAAAAGCGGCCTTCCTCCATGCGGCTCGCGGGTATGAGGCGGAATGCTCTTTTGATGAACTCTATGAACGGCTCAAACTCATGCTGGTCGATAATATCAAAACAACCCAAATCCTGAAAAATATGCGCAAAGTGTGCCTGGACCTGATCTCGGTCAATACGATCAGCTGGCAGAATATCGCCGGCCGGCTTTATATCATGGACATGTACAAGTCGGCTTCGCGTAACCGCAATATCTCCCTGGATGAAATTTATTCACCAAAAGCCTTTAAAGCGCATATAGATCATTACATCAGCAAGGGGCTCTATTTCAAGGAGATTACAACCCATTATTCATCTGAAGACATTCTCGCCGCGGGCGAAGCGATCGACCATGAGCGGGACTTAACCTATATTTACTCTACCGTCCTTGCCTTTGATCGCCGCTACCTCTTGAACCCTAATAAAGAGATCCGTGAACTGCCGCAGGAAATGTATATGTTGATCGCCCTGTTCCTGGCGCTCCCTGAACCCAAAGAGAAACGGCTGGCCCTGGCCAGGCAGATCTATGAAGTCACATCGTCCCAGAAATTATCCTTACCCACCCCTACGCTCATGAATGCCCGGACTAATTTTCACCAGCTCTCCAGTTGTTTCAAATTAAACCTTAATGATGACCTGCGCACGATCTATCATGGCCTGGAGAACATGGCGCAGATATCCAAATTCGGCGGCGGCGTAGGTGTTTATCTTGGGCACATCCGCAGCCGGGGCAGCGCTATTCGCGGACTGAATGGCGCTTCAGGCGGAGTCATCCCCTGGGTAAGGCTGATCAATGATACAGCGACAGCTGTCAATCAGCTCGGAGCCCGTCTGGGTGCGATCTCTCCGACACTTGATATCTGGCACAGGGATGTGCTGGATTTTCTTGCCTTACAGACCGAAACAGGCGATATACGCGCGAAAGCCTTTGATATTTTTCCGGCGCTTTCCATCCCTGATATCTTTATGCGGCGGGCAGAAGCCAACCAGCCATGGACACTGTTTGACCCTAATGAGATCTTTCAGCGCAAACGCCAGCGGCTGGAAGATCTTTACGGGACAGCTTTCGACGCGCTCTACGAAGAATGCGAGAACGACCAGCATATTACTTCGCGTACCGTGATCCCTGCCAAAGACCTGATGAAACGTTTTCTGAAAGTCGCTGTTGAAACAGGCATGCCTTACGCCTTTTTTCGCGATACGGTGAATGCCGTCAACCCCAATAAACACGCCGGTATGGTTTATTCAACCCAACTTTGTACCGAGATCTGCCAGAATACAACCGATGCCAAATTCATCGAAGAAACTTCAGCGAATGGAGAAATCAACCTGCGCTATACCCCGGGTGAATCCGTTGTATGCAATCTGGCATCGATCAATATGGCAAAAGTACACGATGACCAGGATATCGCCGAGGTTTTACCGATCGCTCTGCGCGTCCTGGATAACATCATCACCCTGAACTTTTACCCTATTAAAGAAAGCCAACTCACGGCGTCCAAATATCGCAGTGTCGGGCTTGGCTTTATGGGCCTGGCGGAATATTTAGCCTGTAACCACCTTAATTACGACTCACTCGCCGCCCGGGAACAAGTGGCTGTCTTATTTGAAAAATACGCCTATGCCACCCTGAAGGCTTCTAACGAACTGGCGCGCGAACGCGGCGCTTATGAACTCTTCCATGGTAGTGAATGGTCCAAAGGGATACTCTTCGGGCGTGATGAATCCTGGTACAAGACAGAAAGCCGGTTCCCTGAAGAATGGAGCGCCCTGATCCAGGCGATCAAGAAAGACGGCGTCAGGTTCGCCTACCATCTGGCGCCAGCGCCCAACACCTCAACCGCCGGTGTTGTTGGCACAACCGCGGGCCTGCTGCCGATCTACAAGAAATTCTTTGTTGAAACGAACGCCATCGCGCCGATCGTTACTGTTGCGCCGAACTTGAACCCGAAGAATTTCTGGTTCTACAAGGAATATGTCCATATTGACATGAATGACGTCATCGACATGATCGCTACGATCTATCCGTGGATCGACCAGTCGATCTCTTTTGAATGGCTGATCGATCCGGCCAAGGTATCCCCGGCTGAACTGTATGGCTACTACATAAAAGCCTGGCGATCAAGGATCAAGACGGTCTATTACCTGCGCAGTATGAGCGGCGCCGCAGGAGAATCATGCGTAAGCTGTAGTGGATAAATATAATCGACCTTACGAACAAGGAAATCTTATGAAGAAAAATCTTATTTTTAATCCCAGCGGAGATGATGCGGTTGAACGCCGCCGTATCATTAAAGGAAGCATAACAGGGCTTTTCAACCTGAACGCGGTTAAATATCCCTGGGCCAAACCTATGTATCAACTGATGATCGGTAATTTCTGGGTCCCTGAAAAGATAGGCGGACTCGGTGATGACGCGATCATGTACCGCGAGCTCTCTCCGGCGGAAAGGCATGCCTACAAAGGCATGATCTCTTTTCTTACATTCCTTGACAGCATTCAGACAGTCAATCTTCCTAATTTCTCCCATTACATTACATCTTCCGAGATCAACCTCCTGCTCTCTATCCAATCCTACCAGGAAGCTATTCATTCGCAGAGCTATACAACGATCCTGGAAACGGTCGTGGACGCTCAGGAACGTGAACAGATCTACTATTTCTGGCGAGATGATGAAGTCCTGTTAAAACGGAATGAGTACATCGGGAATATTTACCAGGATTTTCAGGACACCCCGAACGATACAAGTTTTTTTCGCGCGCTGGTGGGTAACTTTATCCTGGAATCACTCTATTTCTATAATGGTTTCGCTTTCTTTGATAATCTGGTCTACTCGTCGAAAATGATCGCGACCGGGCGCATGATCAATTATATCCGCCGCGATGAACTGACCCATGTCGTTCTGTTTTCCAATATTATCCGTGAGATCAAAAAAGAATTTCCTGAAATATTCAATGAACAAACAGTGATCGCCATGTTCCACGAGGCGGTTGACCAGGAGATCATCTGGACGAATCATATCATCGGGAATAAACTTCCCGGCATAACAGAACAAACAACCGTATCTTATACCCGCTGGCTTGCCAACCTCAGGCTGGAAAGCCTGGGCCTGGCGCCGCTCTTCCCTGAAGTCGTGACGAATCCATATAAACATCTTGAAGCTATGGCGGATAATAATAGTGAAAAGACGAACTTTTTTGAGTCTACCGTGACCAATTACACTCAATCCAGTTCAATGAATGGAACATGGGATTTTTAAAAACCTCTTGTCCCGGACGCGCGCAGAAGGATCATGACTTCGGTATGGCCTTCTTTCGTCGCCATCATTAAAGGGGTCAACCCTTCTGCATTCGTAGCGTTAACATTGGCTCCATGATCGAGCAGCAGTTTAACCTGCTCCACATCACCATTTCTGGATGCTATCATTAAAGGCGTCAAGGAACCATGCATCTGTTCATTCACATCAGCGCCGTTCTCCAGAAGCATCCTGACGATCTCCTTCTGGCCGCCAAAGAATGTGGAGGCCAGATAGAACGCCGTCTGCCCTTGCGCATTCTTCACGTGAGAATCAGCCCCGCCTTTCAACAACAATTGAACGATCGCACTATGACCCCGTGTAATAGCCAGGATCAAGGCGGTCGCGCCGTTAGAACTAGCCGCATTCACATCGACGCCTCTCTCCAAAAGCAGCTTCACGATCGCTTCTGAACCGGCGAAAGAAGCTGTCATTAACGCTGTCGCCATCGGATCTTCCGACTTCCTGGCATTCACATCCGCCCCTTTTTCCAGCAAAAGCTGCACGATCTCCCCATGGCTCGCCTGAGCCGCTTCGATCAGGGCTGTTCCACCCTCTGAATTCCTGGTATTCACATCCGCATCTTTATCCAGCAACTGCTGGACAATATCAAGATTCCCTTTCTGGGAAGCTTCCATTAAAGGCGTCCAACCCTGCGCCATCTGAGCATTAACATCTCCCCCTTTGTCGATCAACAGCCTGACGACACCAGAATGCCCGTTTGTCGTTGCTCCCAAGAGTGCCGTCCAACCTTCCAGGCTGCGCGCGTTCACCTCGGCCTCTTTCTCCAGGAGCTGCCTGACAGCTTCCTCATCCCCGGCCGACGCTGCGGTCATCAATTCCGTCCAGACCGCCGGCTCTGCGGCGTGGAAACTCCGTCCTGAAGGAGATAAAGCGATCAAGCCGATCCACAAGGAGAGGAGGATCGCATTGAACAGATAACTGGCGTAAGGATTCTTCATGATATTCGCACGGCTCAACCGGTCCCTCATGATGAACGCGACATGGGTATCATCAAGAACGATCGGATTCGCATAGACCGCCGCATCTACCTTTATTATTGCGCGACTTTTTGTCCATTGGAATAATACTCGATCGATTGAAGAACACCATTCTGATCATGCTGTTTCAATTGCCCGTCCAGAAGGCCTTCATTGTTATACTCCGCTTTCATCCTGATAGCTCCGCTCTCCCAGTATTCCTTATAGATCCCGACCTTTTTTCCATTCAGATAAAAAGCTTTGGACTTTAACTGCCCGCCAGGATAGGTCTCTTTACGCACTTCAGGCTTAACGGCTTCGGCTGCTTGAGCCGCAAGTTCAGTTGATTGAGCATGAACAAGGACAGGGCAAAAAAAGAATACTATTAATAGAAACCACATATAAATCTCCTCAATGATCAGATTATTTCAAAATTCTTATTTTGTTTAAGGCCCTTATCAAACGTATAAGTTTTTACATTACGTGTTGCAGCGATCTCTCCGAATAGTGCATTATTAAAATTGAATCCCCTTGCGCATTTTGAAAGCGCCAAATGAATAGCAATGGCTTGTTCACAGCAGAACTGCTCAACTTTTAGCACATCTTCAACAGCATTTAAAGCCAATTCTTCAGAGAAACCATAAACTTTTCTTAGGACATAAAAGGTTTCTAAAATAACCCCATAAGATATAAAGATCTCTTTTGGCCCATACTTCTTGACTAAATGATCCGCCTTGGCAAGCATTGCTTCATTATCACCTGTAATCAGCCTAACTAATACATTTGTATCCAAAGCAATCTTCATTCTTTGTTCTCCGCCGTCCAGGATTCTTCTCGCGCTTTGCGTATCTGGTCTTCGATAACTTTCCTGGAGGATGTAATACGGTATTTCCTGGTTAAATCAGCAACCGAAAACTTTGACCGGGAGGCCAATTCAATATGATCATAACAGCTTCTCCTTGTTTCTAAACAAGGATACCATAAGGCATGGGAAATTCAAAGAGAGACTTTGAAGAAACTCTTTACATGGAACACAAGAAACATCTCCGTGAAAAATAATCGGGGCAATTATTCTCAGAAATTCTGCCGGGAACCGACACCATCAAACGTGCTGTCGATGCCATTGTAGATAAACATGAGGTAGTCTGTTTTGTTGGCCGTAGTCGTAAGGGTTGGCGCGGCGGCATCGGCCCAGCGGACTTCCGCCCCCCAGGTAACCGTGCGGCTACCCGTACCATCCTGCTTGATGATCAACGTGTACCGACCGCCGTCCTGGCCATTCGTCATATTGATCGTGCGGTTATCTCCAGGAACGATCGACTGAAGATTGCCCTGACTCCAGTCAATGGTGATCACCGCCTGGTCCGCAAGCGTTACACGCGGCGAATATATGTCTCCATTCACCTCGGCTGAACCGTTAACATCCAGCCGGACAGAAGGCGAAGCCGTTCCAATCCCCACATTCCCGTTCTGGTCGATCACGACTGACGAGGAGCCGTTCACGACAAAGGTGACTTTGCCATTCGCGCCGGTATCGGTAACTTGAACGGTGGTATCTCCGGTCGTGATCATCGTTGGGTCT
>DYOU01000075.1 GCA_020720365.1 Candidatus Elulimicrobium sp. | reverse complement strand
GGTCTTTCTCTATAATAAATAAGGTTCCGTTCCCGGCAAGTGTTAATAAAGAGGTAAGCTATGGTAAAAGATAGAGTGCTTTTTGTATGTATTCATAATTCGGCGCGTAGTCAAATGGCTGAGGAGTTATTGCGCAAGCTTGCCGGCGACAGGTTTGAAGTTGAGAGCGCCGGGATCGAGCCGGGTCAGCTGAATCCGGTTGTTATTGAAGTATTAAAAGAAATCGGGGTTGATATTTCTGGCAAGAAGACACAAGCAGTTTTTGATCTGTTTAAACAGGGAAAACTTTACAGTCATGTGATCACGGTTTGCGATGAAACCAGCGCGGAGCGTTGTCCAATATTCCCTGGGACAAGAAAGAGGCTTCATTGGGGATTTACAGATCCGTCGAAATTTGAAGGCTCTTGGGAAGAGAAATTATCTAAAACTCGCGCCGTCCGTGAAGAAATCAGGCAGAAGATTGCGGCTTGGCTTGAGGCATGATATTCCTTCCATCCGCACTCAACAAGCTGATCTAAAGGGCTCGCCAGTCCAGGAACTCAACACCATTATCAAACGTAATCGATCTGAATTTTACCCTGAACGCCGGGCCATATTTTTGTTCAAGCCCATCTATCGCCGCTTTAATTTCGGACTGCGATGCACTTGCCACCGGGATAATGATCCGTAGATTGTAAAATTTGTTCCTTTCAAAATTAGCAATGTAAAAGATATTATATTATACTTTTATATCAATGATGTTTGTGTGATTTTGGAATTGGGATATGCGCAAAGTTTGTAAGTTTTACGTGTTTAAGAAAGTGATGGCGGGGTTCATGGCATTTATGTTTGCCATGGAACTACAGGGAACTTCGTATGCCCAAAGCATTTGTCAACCCTTGGCTTCTGGCGACAGGGTTAGTTTGAGCCAGCCGTTTCAGCCGCCGATCTTAAAAGGTATCAAGGTTTATCCGGATGATCCGCTGCGTTTTGATTTTATTCTGAATAAAGGTGACGCGCAACTAACGGATGAACAAGTTAAGACGGATTCCCATCGTCTTATTAAATACTTTCTGGCTTCCCTTACTGTGCCGGAAAAAGATTTATGGGTGAACCTTTCACCTTATGAAAAAGACAGGATCGTACCTGATGCCTTTGGTCAGACAGAAATGGGGCGCGACCTGTTGGCGCAAGACTACGTGCTCAAGCAAATAACAGCTTCTGTTATTTATCCGGAAGACTCGCTAGGCAAGGCATTTTGGGATAAAGTTTATTCTGAAGCCTTGAAACGTTATGGAACGACGGATGTGCCAGTTGACACCTTCAACAAGGTTTGGATCATTCCTGAGAAAGCGATCGTTTATGAGAACAAGGAAGCCGCGTTTGTCGTAGAAAGCCGGCTTAAAGTGATGCTTGAAGAGGATTATTTTGCCCTTGAAAAGAATACACGAGATAAGGAGCAATCCCGGATTTTGCAAACGACGAATAAATTGGGTTCTGAAGTCATTCGTGAAGTCGTGATCCCTGTTCTGGAGAAAGAAGTTAATGAGGGCAGGAATTTTGCACAGTTACGCCAGATTTATAATTCGCTTATTCTGGCGACGTGGTATAAGAAGAGAATGAGGGACAGTATTTTAGATCAGGTGTATACCGACAAGAATAAAGTAGTCGGGATCAATATTCCTGCCTGTGGGCCGACGGCTTGTTTGGATACAGAGAAGATTTATCAGCAATATTTAGAGACGTTTAAAAGGGGTGTTTATAACTATATTAAAGAAGAACAAGACCCGGGCAGTCAACAGCTAATAGCGAGAAGATATTTTTCAGGAGGTGCGTTGTTTACAGGCCTGGCTATGAAGTCTGCTTTACATATTGAAGACATGCGGAATGTTAAAGATTTACCTGAATCAGCGGGCGAGATCATCGTATCAGCTGTAATAAGTGATGCGGCGATGGCTGCGGCGCAACATAAACAGTCGCCGCCAGATATTTTAGTGGACGATCCCATTCTTAACGATCAGACTGAAAGAAGCCGGATTGTTTGGGGGGAGAAACGCAAGGTTCTTTTTTCGATTACTCCGGAGCAAATGATAATTGCTTACAAGCACAAAGGAGATGCGGTAAAGAAATTTGAAGAAGACGGACTTAAGGTCGTGATCGGCCTTCCGGATGATGAGCAAGGGCTTGTGATCTTGTCAGAATTTGAAACGCCCTTGGAATGGATCAGGAAGAAAGGCTTTCAATCACAGCCAGAGGTTACATATGAAATACTCTTTCACTCTTTGGATGAAGGCCCGCAGCTTACAGAGGAAATGCTTGAACATCATTTTGTTGATGTTCCTGACATTGCTGTTGAATGGTCGCGGGCTAACGATTTACAAGAACCATACTATCGGCTGGTGTTGATGACAAAAGCAGGCAATGTAACTTCTGCCATTGATTGGATCCAGTCTCAGGGGTATTCAGTTATTCATAAGACACGCGTTTCTTTTGGTTTGTCCAGGCTTTCTTCAGGCCAGGATGAACAGAAATCCCGGAAGATGACCTGGAAAGAGCTGATCGACTTTATGCGGGCTTTAGGTGTCAATGAATTCAAGGATATGAATCCTCTTTACAAGAAGACGATTGAAGAAGAACAGATCGACCGGAAAATCCTGGAAGAATCTCTGAAGAAAGAGGACTTTATTAAAGATGTTTTTGAAACGTTTTTTGCCCGTCCGGACCTTAACCTTTCCGATATTTCCGGGTATGATATATGGTATCTTGGGGAGGGAGGTTTTCGCAGGGTTTATCAGGTTAATTTGAGAATTGCCTCTGAGCCTGAGGACTATTCGTTTGTGTTCAAGGCCTTGAAAGATGATGTTAAATACTCGGATTCCGGTTTTGTGTATAACGAAAAATACGTAAGGGAGATTGAATCCGTGCTGAGCCGGATCCGGCAGAAAGAGTTGGGACTTTATCCTCCATTCTTATCTCACCAGGTCGTGGATGATGCGAAAGGCAGAAAGAGGATTGTGATCGCGGAAGGTTTTGTTCCTGTGGAGCCCGTGTTGGAGGATAAAGCCATACGTTTGGCCCTGGAAGCCTATTTGAAAATGTATCTTATTTTTGAAGGCAAGCTTTTTCTGGTAGATCCCAAGCTTGCTAATATTAATCCCATCAAGAATCATACAGGTCAAGAAGTTGCAACGATCATAGATTTAGACAATATGTACGGCCCTTTAATAAGAGCTGAGCATCGTGTGTATGCTGAGGATGAGGATGATGGAATACCTGGTTTTGAGGTGACGCCGATCAATAATTTATTGAGTTTTGGCTTCAAGTCCGAAGATATTATTGATGTTGCTTACGATATTTTTGGGGTTGAAGGTACGGAAGCGTTCGCGCGGGAATATTTGTTTAGAATGATGTATTTTCCTACGTGGCAATCGAAGATCTTCAAAGAAGTATGGTCCAGGCGTCTTCTGCCGTCAAGAACAACAGTTGGGAAACGTCCGCTTTCCTTTACGGCTGATCCTGTGAACATTACAATCAATAATTTACGGCGTAAAGTTCCGGCTACAGCTTCTTTGGAAGCCGTTCTTTTTGATATGAACATATCGCCTGAGGATAATTTAATAATTGAATTCAATGGACGTAAGATAGCGGATGAAAAGACCGGCTGGATCCATAATGCTTTTAAGATGCCCGTTGCCGATCTTCTTACGGCTGACATCGGGGAACCTGGAACTGCGGAAATTCACATTAAGTTTTTTTCGGAACGTTTGAATGTCCAAAAGCTTGATTTTTTTCATACGTCATTGGAACAACAAGGATTTTATGAGTATTTGAATATTCTTATCAAGGATTTAAAGAATTTTCAGAAAGTCCTGGGTTATGCGACTGAACACAATCAGAAGTTAAAGGCGGCTTTTAATATTTTATCAATTCTTTTGAATAATCAGGAGACGTTAAGGAGAGATGGAGAGATAATGAAGGACGCGGAATTATATTTGTTAAGTCACCAGCAATTCCGCAAATTAGAAACATCAGCGAAAAGGATCGACTATCGGAACAAAGGAGACCGACGGGAGGCTATGTTGGAATGTTTGGAACGAGTGAAGAAAGGATATGAAGAGATCTTGGATATTTATGATAAAGTTTCCAGTGATGTTAATGCCGGGATACAGGATATAAGGACAGACTATTCTGATGAGGCGCGTTCTGCGCAGGATATTGACAGCGCGATGGCGCTGGGCAAAGGCGGTATTGACCTGACATCTGCCAAGAGAGGCTTACAGATCCAGGATCGTACAGTAGAGAACAATCCTCATATGGATCCGATCAGCTTTGAACAATTACATAATGCTTCTGGTTTTGTGCCGGTGATTACGGGTATTCAGCCGTTGATTAATTTGAGGCGTTTCTTTGAAATAACTGTGTCGCAGTAAATTTTTCAGGCTTTTTGTAAGAAAAACCTGATATGTTCCGGTCTTTCTCTATAATAAATAAGGTTCCGTTCCCGGCAAGTGTTAATAAAGAGGTAAGCTATGGT
>DYOU01000022.1 GCA_020720365.1 Candidatus Elulimicrobium sp. | reverse complement strand
ATAATAGCTGTGATCAGTTCGCTTACAAGTCCCGCGACGCCATAGTTAATTTCCACGACAGTTCCTCCGGCGAAATCCATAAGGCCCATTTGCCTGAACCATCCGTAAGCTCCCCACACCATATGACATACAGGGATATACACAAATGTCAGCCAAAGGACGATAAAGAACAGGAAAGCTGAGAATTTGATCCGTTCAACCAGGGATCCGATGATAACAGCGGGCGTAATCACAGCGAACATGGCTTGAAAGATCACGAAGGCTGTATGCGGGATCGTTGGAGCGTAGTCGGAGTTGGGGGCAGCGCCGACGCCTTTGAGCCCCGCCCATTGCAGTCCGCCAATAAAGCCATTTCCCGGCGAAAAAGCAAGGCTGTATCCATAAATGACCCAGAGGAGCAGGATGATTGAAAGACAGGAAGATGAAAGGTTTACTCAATTATTTGATTTTTAATCGTCGGGGTGTATAGTGGTAGTTGATATGAAGATCATTCAAACAGTCTTACAAATGCAAAAACACGTCTTTAAACCTAAAGGAACGGTGGGTTTTGTTCCTACGATGGGATATTTTCATGAAGGCCATCTTTCTTTGATGCGTCAGTCCAGGAAGGAAAATCGATATACGGTTGTTAGTATTTTTGTCAATCCCATTCAATTTGGGCCATTGGAAGATCTTGCCCAATACCCCAGAGACCTTGAACGGGATTTACGTTTAGCTAGAAAAGCAGGTGTTGATGTTGTATTTGTGCCGTCTGTGCAGGAGATGTATCCGGCGGGTTTATCATTGACGATGATTGATGTCAGGGGCGTTTCGGCAGGGCTTTGCGGAGCATCCCGGCCGGATCATTTCTCGGGAGTCGCAACAGTCGTGGCTAAACTGTTGAATAGTGTTCGCCCCACAGCGATGTATCTTGGGCAAAAAGATGCGCAGCAGGTTATTGTAATACGGAAGATGGTAGAAGATCTTAATTTTCCGATTACAGTGATTACGTGCCCCATTGTCCGAGAGCCCGATGGGCTGGCCATGAGCTCTCGGAATAAGTATTTATCAACGTCGGAGAGAGTGCAGGCGGCAGCTCTTTTTCGAGCCTTGCTTTTAGCACGGGACTTGGTGGCTAAAGGAGAGTCCGACGCCATGAAAATAATTTCTAAAATAAAAAAGTTGATTCTCGACGAAACGAGTGCTAGGATTGAATATATCACTTGCGTGAGTCGTGCGGACCTTAAACCTGTCCGTCGCATTGAAGGGGAAGTTCTAGTGGCTCTTGCAGTCAGATTTTCATCTGCAAGGTTAATCGATAATATGGTGGTTAAGTTTTCCGTCGATGAAAAAGTCAGCCTCTAAATTAAGATTGGGCGTAGTTGGATGCGGGGCCATTGGGTCGCGCATCGCGCTTAGTACAATGAAAGAGCTCAAGGGCTCTTTTTTATTGACAGCACTTTTCGATATTGATGCTCACAAAGCCGTTCAATTATCCAGACAGCTTAAGTTAAACCGGGTCGTTAAGGAATCGGTGGATGAGTTGTTGAAGTCATCCGATGTTGTGGTTGAGTGTGTTAATACGGAAGCGGCAGAACATATTATCCGTAAAGCTCTTCAGGCTCAAAAGAAGGTTTTAGTGATGAGTGTCGGCAGGCTGTTTGGTAAAAACAGCCTTTTTTTATTAACACGGCAGCAAAAAGCGACATTGGTTTTGCCATCAGGTGCTATCGCAGGATTGGATGCTGTCAAAGCGGCGGCTTTAGCTGGAATAAAATCGATTACTCTTATTACTCGAAAGCCACCTTCAGGTTTTCAAGGGAATGCTTTTCTTATTAAAAGAGGTGTTATTTTAAATAATATTACTTCGGACACGATCCTTTTTGATGGTAGTGTTAAGGATGCTGTCGCCAGGTTCCCTCAGAATATTAATGTTGCCGCATCTTTAGCGTTTGCTGCTGAAGGGGCCAGAGTTAGGGTTAAAATCATCGCATCCCCTTCTCTTACAAAGAATATACATGAAGTCATATGTGAAGGAAAAGGCGGTATTATTCGAGCGATTACGGAGAATGTGCCTTGTCCGGATAATCCCAAAACGAGTTATTTAGCGGTATTGTCAGGTATTCAAGCTTTAAAGCAGTTAGCCGATAAGGTTAAAATTGGAACATAATGAAAGGGGGTGACAAAATGGCTAAGAAAGTGACGAAGGTCGGGATCAAGAAAGAAAAGGGGTTCCTTTATTTCATCGATAAGGACGGTGACGTCTCTAGTGCGATGATGGCTCGTGGTGACAAGAAGGGTGGTAAGCCAAAGAAGGTTGCCAAGGTTGGTATCACGAAGGAAGCAGGGTTCCTTTATTTCATCGACAAACAGGGAGATATCTCCTGTGCGGCGATGGTCAAGGGCGGCAAGAAAAAGAAGGTTGCTAAGAAAAGTGCTAAGAAAGGCAAAAAATAATATTTTGTCAATTCTTGTGCATTTTTATGCCTCTGTTCCTGCGATTGTAGGAACAGAGTTTTTTTTGTCATTTTCCTGTATAATTATCGACTTATAATATATGAAAAATAATATAATTATTAAGCATGCCAAAGAACACAATCTCAAGAACATATCTCTTGAGCTGCCGCGTAATAAGTTTATTGTGGTGACAGGTTTAAGTGGTTCGGGGAAGTCTTCATTGGCCTTTGATACGATCTATGCCGAAGGTCAGCGGCGTTATGTGGAAAGCCTGTCCGCCTATGCGCGACAGTTTCTTGACCAGATGCAGAAACCTGATGTTGAGTCTATTGAAGGGTTAAGCCCAACGATATCAATTGAGCAAAAGACGACGACTAGAAATCCGCGTTCGACAGTAGCAACTCAGACGGAAATTTATGATTATTTACGCCTGCTTTTCGCGCGGGTTGGAGTGCCTTATTACAATGGCCAGCAGTTAGAGAAGCAATCAGCGCAAGAGATGGTCTCCAGGATTTTGAAATATCCAGAAGGGACAAAAGTTAATATTCTTGCGCCGTTAGTCAGGGGCAAGAAGGGGACATATCCTGATATTCAAAAACAGGTGGCAAAGGCGGGGTTTGCCCGGCTTCGTGTTGACGGAAATATGTATGATGTTCATGAGCCAATCAAGTTAGACCGTTACAAGCTTCATAATATAGAGATTATTGTAGACCGCTTGACTGTGAAATCAGAAGTTAAAGGACGGTTGACGGATTCTGTTGAAACAGCACTGAAGGTAGGCAAAGGAATTTTAATTCTCGCTTTTGTGGATGGTCAGCCGGATATCATTTTGAGTGAGAGTTTTTTTGTTCCGGGTGCAGATATTGATCTGCCGGAGCTTGAGCCGCGGACTTTTTCTTTTAATTCTCCTTACGGGGCTTGTCCTGGATGTAATGGCTTAGGGACAAAAATGGAGATTGACCCGGATGTTTTAGTCCCGGATGGGAAGAGACCTTGGGTGACAGCTATTGTTCCGGCGGGCAAGGGGCGGCGTGCTTATATGATGTATTTTCGCGCAGCCATGCGGGAATTGGGGCGCTTGTATGAGATTGACCCTTTGCTGGCGTTTGACAGATTGCCAAAAGATTTTAAAGAGACCGTGGTCTATGGTTCTGAGGATATTATTTGGGGCAAGAAATTTGAAGGTGTGACAGGTTATTTAGAGAGGATATTCCGCCAGACAGACAGCGACTGGTTAAAAGAGGAGATATCCGGACTGATGTCTGAGGCGCCATGCCCATTATGTAAAGGGTTGCGATTGAAAAAAGAGGTTTTGATGGTTCTGGTGGGATCCAGGAACATTGCAGAGATAACCATGTTTTCGATTAAAGAAGCTAAAGATTTCTTTCGGGGTTTGATATTGGCGCCAGATCAATCAGTGATCGCTGAACCTATTCTTAAAGAGGTTAATCGTCGTCTTGATTTTTGTATTGATGTGGGATTAGAGTATCTTACCCTTGACCGGCGCAGTTCGACTCTCTCGGGTGGAGAGGCTGAGCGGATCCGGCTCGCGACGCAGGTTGGTTCAGGATTGGTCGGTGTTATTTATGTCTTGGATGAGCCGTCCATAGGATTACACCAGCGCGATAATGAACGGCTGCTCTCCAGTCTTCATGCTTTAAGGGATTTAGGGAATACATTGATCGTGGTAGAGCATGATGAAGAGACGATCCGCAAGGCGGATTGGATTGTTGATTTGGGTCCGGGGGCAGGCAGATTTGGCGGAGAGGTTCTTTATACTGGAGAAATTGCCGGTCTTCTAAGTTCTACTGTGTCGTTAACTGGGAAATATCTCCGGGGAGAATTAAACATCCCATTGCCAGCAGATCGTCGGGAACATGTGAACGCAGGTTCAATTGTGATCAAAGGAGCGAATGAGCATAATTTAAAGAATATAGATGTGGCCATTCCATTAGGCCGGCTGGTTTGTGTTACAGGAGTTTCCGGGTCAGGCAAATCAACTTTAGTGGACGGGATCCTTTATAAAGCTCTTGCGCAGAAATTCTACGGTTCTCGCGAGAAGCCGGGGAGCCATAATAAGATAGAAGGTCTGGACAATATTGATAAGGTTATTGTGGTAGATCAATCGCCTATTGGACGTACTCCCCGATCGAATCCAGCGACATATACAGGTGTGTTTACGGATGTTCGGAATATCTTTTCTTGTCTACCCGAAGCAAAGTTGCGGGGGTATGGTCCTGGAAGATTTAGTTTTAATGTTAAAGGCGGACGGTGTGAAGCTTGTCAGGGGGATGGCATTAAGGAAATTGAGATGCATTTTTTGCCTGACGTTCATGTTGAGTGTGAGGTTTGTCATGGTAAACGTTTTAATGAGCAGACGTTGCAAGTGGAGTTTAAAGGGCGGAATATAAGTCAGATTCTGGATATGTCTATTCAGGAAGCACTGGATATCTTTGATGGTATTCCCAAGATCAAAAGGGTTTTTGATGTGATCAATGATGTGGGGCTTGGGTATATCAAGCTTGGACAGTCAGCAACAACTCTTTCCGGAGGAGAAGCTCAGCGTGTGAAGCTGGCAGCGGAGCTTTGCCGGCAGCCTACAGGGCGCACTTTGTATATATTAGATGAACCGACTACGGGGCTGCATTTTGCGGATGTTGAAAAATTGCTTAAAGTTTTGCAACGTTTAGTAGACCGGGGGAATACGGTTCTTGTGATCGAACATAATTTGGATATTGTCAAGAGTGCGGACTATCTTATTGACCTTGGACCGGAAGGCGGGGACAAAGGCGGGCAGCTGGTATGCGTAGGGACTCCAGAAACTGTTGCTAGGCATCCCTCTTCTTATACAGGGCAATATTTAAAGCCTTTCTTTATTTAATAACGTCATTAAAGTTTTTTATTTTTTGCCTCGAGAACGAGAAATTCTTTGTTATAATCCTTTATGCAAAAGATCTCCAGATTCCTTACTGTACTAATAGTATCTATATTATTTATTTCTCCTTTATATGCATCTTCATCAAATGAAAAAGAGCTTTTTGTAGTGGCGCAGAGGGCGTTTGAGGACGGTTTTTATGATGTTTCGCTGCGTTATGTGGATCAATTGGTGAAAGAATTTCCGCAAACGTCGAAACTTGTGGAAGCTAGACTTCTGGAAGGCCAGTGTTATTTCTTTAAGAAACAATATCTGAAGGCTTTCGCTGTTTTTCAAGAGCTGGTTAAGCGTGGCGAATACAAGGATGTAACTCTTTTCTGGCTTGGAGAAACATATTTTAAAGTTGGAGATGGAGCCAAGGCGCAGGAGCAGTATCGTCAGATTATTGAAGGATATCCGAATTCGCTCTATGCCTCACAGGCTTACTATTCAATGGGGTGGAGTTTCTTTGAGAAGACGCAATACGGAGAGGCGCGAAATTATTTCTTAAAAGTTGTTGAATTATTTCCCACAAGTAATTTGGCGGAGGACTCATTATTCAAGATTGCTGAGTGTGATTACAATGCGGCGGATTATCAGGGGGCTGTGTCGCAATTTGAAAAATACACGACAGCATACCCTAAATCAGCGCGTTTGGCGGAAGTTTACTTCAATATTGGCGAGTCTTTTTATTATTTGGAACAGTACGATAAGGCTGCACAGGCCTATGAGCGTGCGCGTTCAATTGCGGTTGATCCCAAGACAGCACTTAATTCCATGTTGGGCCGCGGGTGGAGTTTATTCAAGAAGAGTGATTTTGAGGGGGCTCTCAGTGTTTTCGATTCTGCCTTGGCTCATGCGCAAGTGAACAATTATCCCGAGGATGACATTTTGTTAGGGAAAGCCAGTCTTTTTACTGCCCAGGAGAAATATGCGGATTCAGCCAAGGCCTATGGAGATTTGATTGAACGTTTTCCACAAAGTGTTAGAGTCCCGGAGAGTTATCTTGGCAGGGCGAATGCCTATTATTTGTTGAATGATTTCTCAAAGGCTATAAAAGATTACAAGAATTCAATAGTTCTTTTTCCCTCAACAACGGTCAATAATAAAACATTGGAGAAAGCCCGCTTTGGCCTTGCTTGGACATACCTGAAGAATGGCGATATTGATCAGGCTATTGCAAGTTTTAAGAACGTCTTGGAGAAAACAGAGAGTAAAGCGGTGCAAGTGAGCGCCTTGACTCAAATAGGCGATGCGTATCAGGAAGCAGGGCGTATAGAACAGGCAATAGAGACTTACGACAGGATTCTTAAAGATATGCCGGACAGCCTTTATTCTGATTATGTGCAGTATCGTTTGGGAGTTGCGCTTTTGAAGGCTGGGAAGATAGATGCGGCGATATTATCATTTCAGTCTTTGAAGGTTAATTATGCGAAGAGCAAGTTTATTCTTGAGTCACAATATTATCTTGGGGTGGCCTATTTCAGGAAACATGATTGGCGGGCTTCATTGGAAGTGTTGCACCCTTTTATTAGAGTAGCGCCTTTAAATAATGAATTTGCTTCAGAGGCGCGCTATCTTGAAGCACTGTCTTTTTTTAATTTAAAGGATTATGAAAAAGCGTTGAGTGCTTTTATTGAATTGCGGGAATCTTTCCCGCAGAAAATTCAGGTTCAGCAGAATGCGGAAATGGGGCTAGCGAAAACAAAATACGAGATGGGAAGTGTGAAAGAGGCGGTGACAGCTTTTGACCAGATCGTGCAACGTTATCCAAAGACAGAAGCTGCGCTTGAAGCAATGTTGTGGAAGGGTGAACACTCTATGTCTTCAGGGTTGCATGATGAAGCGAAGGATGTGTATATCAGGGTCTTGAATGATTTCCCTCGGAATGAAAAGTTGCCGGTGGCTCATTTTGAATTGGGGCGAGCCTATTTTTCATTAGGTTTATTGGATAAGGCGCTGGAGCAATATCAGTCAGTTGACGGAGCATTAAATCCTGAATTAGCGGCTAAAGCCAAACTTGCGATTGCCGAGATCTTTACAAAAGAGATGGATCCGTCTAAAGCGGTTGAGGCATACAAAATGATCATTGCTTCCAGCCCGGATTATAAACGGGATGCTTTATTAAAGATCGCCTCTATAGACCGGAAATTCTCTAAATATGCGGATGAAATAGCGGTGTATAAGGAGGCATTAGTTTCTCCTAAAGGTGTTTCACCGGTAACGAATGTCCAGTTGCAGTTTATGATTGGGGATGCCTATGAGATGATGAATCAAGCTGATAAAGCGATCGAGGCGTATGTCAAGATCCCTTATATTTATGCCAAGGAAACTGATTGGGTTGTTAAAGCGTATCTTCGTATTGCTAAAATATATGATAATAGGGAGGACTGGGAAAAAGCTGGCATTGCGTATGAGAAAGTGGTTGAGATGAATGTAGATGAGTCAAAGTTTGCTAAAGAACGCATCGATTGGATTCAGAAGAATAATAAAAACTAAACTTATTGAGGTGTGTGTATGATGGAAATAAGCCCCTGGCAGTTATTCCTGCTTGGCGGTCCGGTCATGTGGCTGATTTTTCTTTCTTCAGTCCTGGCGCTTGCGATTATTATTGAAAAAGTGCTTTTTTTAAAGAGTATAAAAGAAGATATTGCCGGCTTAAAGAATTCTATCTTTGACTCGATCCTGAAGAACGATATCAAAGCTGCTTTAAAGACATGCGATCGTTCAGCATCTCCCTTGGCGCATGTCCTGAAGGCAGGAGTACTTCAATACGGGAATAGTCAAGAAGCTATTGCGAGTGCCATGCAAGAGGCCTGCCGTTTTGAAATTCCCCGTTTGGAAGAAAGATCAATTGAATTAGCGGTGATCGGAAATGTCGCTCCGCTTTTAGGGTTCCTGGGGACAATCATAGGAATGTGCGGATCTTTTTATACAATGCAATTACGTGTAACAGCTTTGAATCCCTTATCCTTCCATGATATCGCTGGTGGAGTTTGGCAGTCCCTTATTACGACAGGAGCGGGTCTAGCTCTCGCTATCCCGATCGTGATCGTTTCTAATTATTTTATTAATTATCAGAATAATTATATTTTGCAAATAGAGAAGGCTGCCGGAGACCTGGTTAATTTTATTGTTCATATTGCGGCGGAGCCTGACTCTGAGAATAGGGAATAAAACGTGGATTTTTCTAAATACCTGAGGAGGAAGAAAGGGTTCGAATTTAATTTAATTCCTTTGCTTGATATTGTATTTATTTTATTCTTTTTTGTGATGCTTGGGGTGTTGTATATGTCTAATGCCGGAATGAAGGTGGACTTGCCCAAGGCTATTACCAGTGATGCCTTTAACGATAATAACATTGTCATCATTTCAAGTGAGAATATCCTGTATCTTGGAAATAAGGTTGTGACCCTTAAGGATCTTAAAGACTTATTAATGACGCCTCAGAATAAAGCCCGTCCAGTGCTGATCAAGGCGGACAGACGGGCGTCTTTCGGGCGTATTGTAGATGTCTGGGACCTTGGCAGGCGTATGGGAGTCGGAAGGATCAATGTTATCTCTGATCAGGAACAATAAATGGTTTGAATTGAGTTTTGTGCGTTTATTGGTTGTGGCTCTTTTTGTGCATGTTCTTTTTCTTTTGTGTTTTGTCTTGAAGACGGAAGAAAATTCTGAACAGTATCGGGTAAATGTGGTTTTCTGGGGGAGTATCTTACGAAAGAAAGATTTGGCTCCGCAGATGTTTGCCATCAAGACTGATATTACAGAAGCAGCTTTCTTTTCTTCATCGGAATTGTTAAAGTCTCAAGGGGATAAAGGATGGAGGCAGGGATTCATTGTGGACAAACCTGTATCGGCTCAAGAGATGGACGGTAAGGCCGGAAGCCTTTTACCACGGAAGTTTTTGACAGAAAGAGTGGAGGTCGAAGAAGCCGCGTTGGAGCCAGTTTTGGGGATCCCTGATTTGAAGAGAGTGCCGTTGAAAGAACCGCGGGAATGATCAGGCTTGATCCTTCTATGGTTGTCTGGGTATATTTCTTCTTAACAGGGTCTTTAATTGTTTTATTATGGGCGCTCTTTCGTTCGACTAAAGCCACGAAAGAGTGGAATCTTACGGATCATGTGCGGCGGTGTTCTTATTGCGGTCATGTTTTTGTTGAACGGGGGAGTCAGCATTTGATTCAATGTCCGCTTTGTCAAAGCTATTTGGAGGAAGCCGATGTCGATAAAAAAGTTAGATAATGAATCAGGGATTATTTTATTGATTGTTGTAGCCTTTACAATTTTAATGAGTATAATTTTACTCGGGATGTTCGGTCGGAGTTCCTCGACATCTTTGTCAGATATAGAAAGGACAAAAAGAATCCAGGCAGATTTTCTGGCGCGGGGTGCTTTTTGGATAGCGTATGATGCATTACATGCGAGCGGCGGGGCAACAATGCCAGCTGATTTTGTTAAAACATTGAATACAATTCCATATACCGTTAAGTATCAGCGGAATTCCGAAACAGATCCAGATGAAATCATAGTGACGGTAAGTTATCCGTGAAAGATGGAAAGGTTTTATTTATTTTAGGCAGAATAATGGAATAAAATAATAAAGGTCAAGGTTAATGGCTAGTCAGCGGAAACTAGGTATTTATTGGGGCAGTGCAGGGATCAACCTTGTTGAGATTAATAAGGATGTTATTCTGGCGTCTGCTATTGTGCCGTTCATCGATCTGGATTCTAATCCTCTTGTTGGTGTCATGGACCGGAGTGAAGATCTTCGTTTATTGGAACTTTTTCAGAAGACGCTTCGTTCGCACTCATTCTCAGTAGGCAATGCATTTCTCTCACTTCCTTCGAAAGACATTATTGTCCGTTGGTTTGTGTTGCCTTGGGTAAAAACAGATGAGATCCAGGGGTTGGTGAAGTTTGAAGCAAAGAAATATATTCCTTTCCCTTTAGAAGAACTTGTCTTTAATTATTATCCTTCCACGATCAATAAGGATGGTGTTAAACAAATAGGTATAGCGTTGACAGCTATTCGTAAAGTTCATTATGAACGGTATACGAATCTTCTGATCCAGGCGGGGGTGAATGTTGTTTTTAGTGAGCCCTCGGCGATGAGCTTATTGAGGTCTCTGGTATTTAGAAAGATCATTAGTACAGATGAGGTGACGGCGATCCTTACGGTTCGGGAAGATTCGGGGGAAATTGCTATTGTATCTCAAGGATACGTGAAGTTTATCAGGGATTTTTCTTTACGGACAACTCAACCCTCACCCATTGATGATGGTACTGAGATCACTAAAGCAAAATTGTTTAATGAAGTACGCATGTCACTTGATTTTTTTATACGTCATAATGCTGGTCCAGAGGTTAAAAAGGTTGTCGCGGTGGCGGCAGGGTTAAATCATTCACTTTTTGATCTGATGGGAGAAGATATTGCGCTTCCTGTTCAAGTGGTGGATCCGCAGTTGATATTGGAGAAGTTATCTTCTTTGCCGGACATCGGATTTGTACGTGCTTTTGGTACAGGAATTTCCGGTGCGGTTCCGGCGGTTATTGACTTCAATTTGAGCGAAGGGGAGATTAAAGAAGATGCAAAGAAGACAGAAGTAACCAAAGCTTTTTCAATTCCTTCATCCGTGTTTTGGATTGCGGGAGTGATATTTGTTCTGGCGGGATTACTTTTCCTTTCGATTTATTGGACAGGGGATCAGCTTCAGAAGAAAGAGGCAGCGAGGAAGGAAGTCGCGGAGCGTTTAGGAAAGTACGTTGATATGACAAAAGAAGAGATAGATGTTAAAGTCGATTTATATCTCAAGAAATCTGCCGCGATCAAGAGTGTCCCCTTTAAGAGTGCGGTGACATCTTTAATGATCCGTATTGTTCAGTTATTGCCGAAGGGTGTCTGGTTTGAAGATGTGAAGGTTGTTTTTAAAGATGAATCACCTTTGGTAGTTGTTCCTCAGGGCAAAAAGAAGTTGTCGGCAGAAGATTATTATGTTGTAAAGACTTCTTCCAGCATGATTCTTTATGGTGTGGCGTCGCTTAATAACACAAATGCAGAGTTTGAATTGATTAACCAGTTTGTGGAAACGTTGAGTACGGATCCGGAGCTGAAGAAGAGATTTACGACGATAAAGATTAATGAGATTAAAGAAAAAGAGAGTGGATTGAATCAGAACGTAACAGCTTTTTCTATTGAGTTTAAATGATGTCTTGTTGAAAATGGGATCACTATGGTTCAATTCAATTTTAATGATATGAATGCTTACGGAGGTCGAGGTAAATTTGGCGGGAAGCCACAAGTCAAGGCGCCTTCCAAACTAACGCCAGAAGACGTAAAAGCTTTATTTATCAAATATAAGATCGAAATGGTCTGTGTGGGAGTGTTGTTAGTGGGCATTATGGGGATATGGTCATTTTTTAGTTCACAAATGACGCAGATCACCACAGTGAGTGCTGACGTTCAATTATTGACCGACAAGGAGCAGTCGGTAACGAATCTTGTGAAGAGTGGGCAGGAAGATCTGGAAATGCAGGCAGAGTTGCCGCCAGCGCTTGAAGATAAAAGAGTCATTACGTATTTGACATCATTGGCGGTTAAGCGTGATATAAGAATTACTTCAATGCCCGCACCAAAGGAAAAGTTCAGCGGTTTTTTTCGGCGTAAGACCATTGAATTAACATGTTCAGCGGATACATTTCAGAATATTTTATTGTTTTTGAATGACATAGAATTCTCCAAATATGCCCTTAAGGTAGATTCCTGGTCTGTGACTCGTATTGTTGAATCTTCGATGGACGTGAGGAGCCGTAGAGGCCGCACGCAGGATACGAATCCGGAGCAAGAAAAAGAAATTTCGAAGTTACTTTTATCCATGACTGTATCGTCTATTGAGATTTTAGATAATGAAAAGAAATCGAATTAAAAGTTGGAAATCAGTAATTTTTCTATATGCTATTTCTAGTAGTGTATTCTTCTTTTCTTTCGCAGGGTACTGTTCGATTGATGAGAAGAATGCCTCTGTGGCATTGGCTTGGGAAAAAGCTATTCTTGCATTAAGTGATCCGTTTGTTGTTAAAATTATGAAGATGCCAGAGCCGGAGCCTGTAAAAGTGATTGCTCCGGTTGAACCGGTTGTTGTGCCTGTCGTTGTAGAGAGCACGCCTGAACCGGTTGTCATTCTGGCTCCAGATTTGAGTTTAACCGGGATTATTTATAATTCTATGCGTTCGATGGCTATTATTAATGGAGAGATCGTTGAACAGGGGGATACCATTGTTTGTGCTGAAGGTAAAGCGCGGATCATGAGAATAGAAAAAACGAAAGTTACCATACAATACATGAATGAAGCTTTTTCTTATACAACAGACCCGGGGGAATAATGGCTAAGCTATTTATTATTTGCATGATCCTTACTTTCTCAGTCTTTTCTTCAACAGACGTTGGAGCCGTTCAGGATTCGGCTTCAGGATTTATTTTACCCCAGTATTCACAGAAAGTTTCTCTGGATTTCAAGAATGCGGATGTTAAGGATGTTTTAAAATCATTCTCCAGGCAGATCAGTGCAAATTTTATTTTAGACAAGACTGTTCCGGATTTGAAGTTGACCTTGTTTTTGGATGATGTTCCTGTTGAGGAAGCTTTGAATAAGGTTCTTTCGGTGAATGGCTTAGCCTATGAATATGATGAAGGTATGAATCTTTTTGTTGTTAAGATACAAGATACTGCATCGGAAGAATTAATCACAAGAGTGTATCCTTTGCGGTATGCATCTGTTGATTCATCAAAGATCAAACAGGCGGGAGGCGTCTCTTCAGGGGCCTCGACAGGAGGTTTTGGTGCGTCTTTCTTGCCAGTGTTAACGGCAAAAGGGAAAATGGTCGATAATGCGCGTACGAATAGCATTGTTGTTACAGATGTTGAAGAAAATTTTCCCAATATAGAACGTTTATTGGCGCTATTGGATGTTCCTTTGAGACAGGTTATCATTGAAGTGGAGATGTTGGATGTACTGAAAACAACAGCGGACAGGATCGGTGCTAAGTTTGAATCGTTTACATTAACGTTGAAATCTGCTGTCAAGACGGGAGGGTCGTATTTCCCTTATGATAAGGAGAAAATTATGAATAATTATGGTGGGGATATGCCGAAGTATACACCGGCGAGTGCGACGATCAATGCGTCGGCTCTATTGGAAGCATACAAGACCGATTCAAATACGAAGACTCTTGCCCGTCCGCGGATATTTACGGCAGATAATGAGACCGCAATAATTCAGATCACGATTAATCAGGTTGTTGGGATAAAGGTTACCGAAACTGATGGTGGGAAGTCAACCACAGAGGCCGAACGTGTAGATACAGGCGTATTCTTGACAGTGACCCCACAGGTTAATGTGATGACCGATGAAATTACATTGACCGTAGAGCCCAAGGTGAGCGATAAAGGTGTTTGTGCGGAAGGGTATTGTAGCCCTTCGGAGCGAACAGCGAAGGTTTCATTACGGGTACCTGATGGAAAAACAATCGTCATTGGCGGTCTTTTGCAGCGTTCCAGAAGCAACAATCGTGCGGAGATCCCGCTTCTTGGGAGAATTCCTTTCTTGGGAGCTGCTTTTAGACATGCAGTAAAAGCAGATTCAGAGTCAGAACTGATTATCTTTTTAACACCGCACATTATAGACGGAGACTTATCAATACCAGCTGACTTGAAGCAAGAAGTGGATCGTCAAATGCAGCTGCGGGAACAAACACCCCTGGATTCTCGTGAGGGAAGTATTGATAAGGAAATGGATGAAGTTAATCGGTTTCGTAAAGGCTTGTAAGGGGTTTTATGGCACGTCTTCGCTTGGGAGAGATCCTTCTGAAACAGGGGTTAATTACAGAACCCCAGCTGGCAGAGGCTATTGAAATTCAGAAGAAAGAAAAGGTTCATATTGGAGAACTTCTTGTTAATAAAGGATTTCTTAAGGAAGAAGATCTTGCCGCCGCGATCGGTTCTCAGTTATTGATCCCTTATGCTTCACGAGCGTCAGGGCTTTTAAATCCTCAAAGAGAACAAGCTCTTGAAAAATTGATCCCCTACGAGTTTGCCAAAGAACATCTGGTCTTGCCGATCAGCAGGAATATGAATTCTTTGACATGCGGGATATTTAATCCGTTCGATCTGATCATGATTGATAATTTAAAGAAGATCACAGGTTGTGAAATCAATTTTGTGATAGCTACGAAGAGCGATCTTCTTAAAACGATCCTTGAGTTTTATGGTAATGCCACGGGTGATTCTAAAGCCGGAGGCAACGTTCTTTGGGGTGAAGCGCTGCAGCGTTCTCGTGAAATGTCTCCTGCCAGCGGGGTGGTTGCAACCGAAGAAACCAATGAAGCCGAATTGAGTTTAGATCGGGTTATTGCCAGGGCAGAAGAAGCTCCGGTTATTAAACTTGTTGATCTTATTATTCGTCAGGCGATCGACGAAAGAGCGAGCGATATTCATATCGAACCTTTTAAGGAGAAGATCGAGGTTCGGTACCGTATTGATGGAGAGTTATATCAGATCCCTCCGCCAGCCAAGCATTTACATTTACCGATCGTTTCTCGTATTAAAATTTTAGCCAAATTGGATATTGCTGAAAAGCGTCTACCGCAAGATGGCCGTATTTCCGCTAAGCTGGAAGATCGTACGGTGGATCTTCGTGTTTCTTCTCTTCCGACGGTTTGGGGTGAGAAAGTTGTTATGCGTATCCTGGATCGTGATGCGATCAAGCTGGATCTTGCGACATTAGGGTTTGAGGGAAACCAGTTGGAAACAATTCGAAAAGGGCTGACAGTTCCTTATGGTCTTTTTATTGTAACAGGACCAACAGGCAGTGGGAAATCGACCACTCTGTATTCTGCCTTAAGTGAAGTCATTGATCCCACAAAGAATATTGTTACAGCTGAAGATCCTGTTGAATTTCGGATTGATGGGATCAATCAGGTTCAGGTCCGCCCTGATATTGGATTTACTTTTGCTGAAGCTTTACGCTCATTTCTACGTCAGGATCCGGATATTATCATGGTAGGTGAAGTCAGAGACCTTGAAACAGCCCAGATATGCGCTCGAGCAGCGTTGACAGGGCATTTTGTTCTGAGTACGCTTCATACCAATGATGCTCCCTCGGCGATCACCCGGTTGTTAGACATTGGTATCCCTAGTTATTTATTGACTCCGTCGTTGACAATGATTGTGGCACAAAGGCTTGGCCGTAAACTTTGTCCGCATTGTAAAGAACCTTTTGAGCCAAAGATTGAAGAGTTGGGAGATTTGAAATTAAAGGCAGACCTGATCTATCGGGCCAAAGGTTGTGATAAATGTGCGCATACAGGCTATAAAGGACGTATGGTAGTGGCTGAAGTGTTGATGATGGACGATGAGATCCGTCGGCTTATCGGAAAGAATGCTACTTATTCTGAATTGCGGGATGTGGCACGCAAGAATGGGATGATGACATTATTTGAAGCGGGGATCCGCAAGGTTGAATCAGGGATTACAAGCCTCGAGGAAGTTTTTGGAGCGACGGTGGGATAATCTATGCCTAAATTTTTTATTACCAGCAAAGATTCTTTTGGCAAATCGCAGACATCTGTTTTAGATGCCCAGGATAAGAACACAGCTGTTTCTATAGCCCAGTCACAAGGGCTCTTCGTGATCTCTATCGAGGGGTTAGAACAGGGTAAGCAAGATTCGGCAGCCTCTGAATCGACGCGTTCGCAGCATAAATATACACATTCTAATGTTAAGCTTGAAGATATTGTTGTTTTTGCCCGTCAGCTGGCAACCATGCTGGAAGCCGGAGTGCCATTATTGAGAAGCTTATCGGTTATTTCCGATCAGGTTGAAAGCGCGAAGTTATCCAGGATTCTGGTACAGGTTCGCGCGGATGTTGAGCAGGGGCAGTCGTTCAGTAAATCTTTAGAGAAACATCCGAGCGTTTTTGGGCAGTTTTGGGTTTGTTTGGTTGAAGTCGGAGAAGCTTCAGGGACAATGCCCAAGGTACTGAAAAAGTTGACGGAGTATCTGGAAGAAGCGGCCAAGTTCCAATCACAGTTGATAGGAGCTATGATCTATCCGGGAGTTTTAATGACGATCGGGTTTGGGGCTGTTCTTTGTTTTGCGTTATTCATCGGTCCGACTTTTGAGAAAATATTTAAAGATATGAATGCGGAACTGCCTGGCATTACTGTAGCAATGTTGGCGGTATTCAAGTTTCTTCAGACAAAGTTTCTGCTGTTAGCGGCTATTATTACAGGAGCTGTTTTTGTTTTTAAAGCCTATGTTAAGACGCCGATGGGCCGCTGGCAGGTCGAGATGTTTCTGTATAATGTGCCGACAGTTGGGAAAATTTTTCGTCTGGTCGTGGTAGAGAAATTCACCTCTCAGATGGCGATCCTTATCGAGAGCGGGGTTCCGATCCTTTACGCGCTTGAGATCGCTGAACGTCTCGTGGATAATATGGTTTGCGGAGCGGTGATCAAGGATGTTCGTGAGGAGATCCGTGAAGGGAAATTATTAGCTAATTCTATGGAAAAGAGCGGTTTTTTCCCTTCCATGTCGGTACAGATGATCCGTGTTGGAGAGGAGACGGGAGAGCTTTCCAAAATGTTAGGCCATGTGGCTGTTTTTTATAAAGGCCAGGTTGAGGATTTTATGAAAAATATTTCGACCTTGATCGAGCCGGTCATGCTCATCTTTATGGGAGGCGTTATCGGCACTCTGGTTGTCGCTATGTTTTTACCCTTGTTGACTCTCTCCACAGGCGGATAAGTGCGGGAAAGAATATCATATTGTTTTTGTAGTTAAGAGGGTTCTGTGGTAAGCTTTATTAAGTATTGGATATTTGACAAAATATTAAATCGAGTAAGGAGGTGAAAATTTAACGTGCCGGTTTTGTCTTAGCAGCTTTGTTATAAATTTTTTATAATATAAAATGGAGGGGATATGAATAAAAAAGGTTTTACGCTTATTGAAATTATCATTGTTATCGTTATTTTAGGTGTTCTTGCTACACTCGCTCTGCCGCGCTTGACCGCACAAGTTGATTCTGCTGAAGCCGCTGAAGCGATGCAGTTCTTTGGAGTTATTAAACGTGCGGCTATTTCCTGTTATGATGGGGCCGGCAGTTTTGCTGTTTGTACGAATTCTGCTGAACTGGCTGTTCCGATTCCAGCTACAGCCAAATTTATTTATAACCAGAGCAATCCAGATACGGCAGCAACGGTTATTAACTGGTGGGCACGTGCGAAAAGGAATACAGCTAATTACATCTTGATGAATCTGGATCAAGCGGGTGCAACGAAATTTGCTACAGCCCCAACGGGTCCGTTCCTTGGTATCGTGAACAAAACCGGGTCAACAACAGTTGCAGTCGCTCCGCTAATAGATTCGGGTAACGTTTTTTAATCTGTATTATTTGAATGAGGGGCAGTCTGTATGCTGCCCCTCATCTTTTTTATGAAAAATAAAGGGTTCACCTTAACAGAAATTATTATTACAATTGTCATATTAGGTTTTATGGCTTCTCTGGCATTGCCGCGATATTTCATACAGCAGGAATCTGTCAAAGTGTCAGAAGGGGTTTCTCTCGCTGGCTTGTATTTTGATGCGCAACAACGTTATTTTCTGGATCATAGTGCCTATACGGCCAACTGTGCTCTTTTAGACATAGCCGTAACACCTAAATTCTTTAATGCGCCAACCTGCGCCGCTTCGGGGAGTATTGTTTCTATACAGCGGACAGGAGGCGCGTATACGATCACCGTGAGTAGTGCGGGCGTATACGCTTGCGCGGCATGCACAGCGAATCAACGTCAATATTTACCTAAATAAGTATTAAAGAAGTTCTTTGGGTCTGCCTTGAAGAGATCTTTTATATCGTATATACTTACAATAGATATTTGATAATTATGCGAGGTCTTGAGCGGATGCGATACGAAAGGATGAAGCTAAAGAGCAACGGGCTTCTTTTCAAAAGATCATTTACGATGGTCGAGTTGATCGTTGTTATGATCGTCATGAGTATTATTGCTTCTTTTGCTGTTCCAGGTTTTACCAAGGCAACAACTGTCGCGAAGGCCCGTGATGCTATGCATAACATAGTGATTATTCATGCAGCACAATCTTTGTATCGTTCGAACTATGGTTTTTATATTGATGCGGCAGATGTAGACGAAGTGAATGACCGTCTTTCGTTAAATATTTCAGTGAGTGATGCGACCTCATATGCCTGTATTCCCGCAGGGGTTAATGTTTGTACAGCGACCGCGTCTACTGGAGCGAATACGTTCAAGGTTACGGGTATCTTGACAGATCCTGTTGGAGCGACGAATCCTTCATGTGCAACCTCAACCGCGAATTGTCCGTGAAAAGGACTCAAGAAGGTTTTACTCTGGTTGAAGTTGTGGTGGCCGCGGTACTTTTTACGGCAACAGTAGCAGGGATCTATGCCGCGTTTGGATCTTTGAGTGACATAAACCAGGCTCAAAACATTAATAATAATAAAATGGTATTTGGTCAAAGATTTTTCGATCGTAGATACGCGGCGATGGGTACGGATTCATGGGGAGGCGGAGGGGCTCAACCTTTAGCCGTTTGCGGGGATACGGTAATCCCGGCTGATCCGAATTTCTCAGGGTATGGCGGAACGTATACCATCTCGGCTCATACCAGTGGAGCTCGTCAACTTACATTGACGATCAATACGCCTTAAGATCAAGTTTTCTGATAGAAAAGGTAGTGCAATGAAATTCTACTGTTTGTTTTCTGATGCCGAATTCGGGTTAAAAGATCCATGCGTGGAATAACTCTGGCAGAACTTTTGATCGCTTTTATTATCGTCAGTATGATGATGGTAGGGGTATTCGCTGTTAATAATGCGATCCTACGGATGAATAATTCAGCAACTTACCGTTCAAATTTTCTAACTCGCACCAAGACGGTTGTGGATACTATTGAAAGGGATGCCAGGAATGCCGTCGGCACGATTCATAATATTGGTATTTGTTTAAATAGTTTTAATAATAATCATAATTATATTTGTTTCCGGAATCTGCATTATCCGAGGTCTGTCCCGGATTCTTATGATTGGAATTGTTATACTCATTTAAATGAAGATGGGTCCGATCATGGAGCGAATATGCGGCGTTGTACTTATCCGGATACATCGATTCCAACGGGAACGCATCCAACAGCGTGTGTGCCAGCGGGATATGCTTGTTGTGATACGGCTGATCAATGGATTGGAACTGTCGCTTTTGATTTGTTGAATGTCGTTGCCGTGCCTTCGTTTTCTTTTACGAACGGGTTTACGATGATCGTTGTTAATCGTCAGAATCCTACAGTAGCGGCCTCTGATACGAACCCGGAGGTTCGTCCGTTAATTTCAGCACAACCACAAGGACATAGCAGTCGGTGACATATGCATCGTTTTTATCTGGAATCCATCACAACAGAATCCCATGTTCTTCTGATCGATGATCCTGAAGAGGTGCAACATATTGTTCATGTTTTACGGTTAGCGGTAGAAGATGAGGTTGAGTTGATCAATGGGCGAGGTTTGTTGGCGCGCGTTCGTTTAACGGCTGTTTCCAAACGCGGTGTAGAGGGAGAGATCGTTGAAAGTCGGCAGTTCAGCCGTCCTAACCGTCCCAGGATCGTTCTGGCATGCGCGATGCCCAAACGTTCAAGGTTTGATGAGATCCTGGAAAAAAGCACGGAGTTGGGTGTCGATGAAGTGATTCCGATGATCACAGAACGGACGGAAATTGTCCCTTCCAAGAATGCTATTACCCGGATGGATTCCAGGATGGTTAACATTATTGTTAATGCCTCCAAACAATGTAAACGCATGTGGTTTCCTTTTGTTCATCAGGTCATGCCTTTTGAGGAGGTTGTCGATCAATTCAGCCGTCCGGAAAGTTCTTTGTTTATTGCGTGGCTTGGTGGAGAGCGGCGTGCGTTAAGAGATGCCTTTACACCTGATAGAACGGGGCATGGTGTGGAGAATTCGGTTGTTTTTCTTGTTGGTCCAGAAGGAGACTTTACTTCAGGAGAAGCTGCTTATGCCGTTAATAAAGGGGCTGTTCCATTGTCATTGGGAGATACGGTGCTCAGGGTTGAAACTGCGGCGATCACGGTGGTATCTTTTGCCCGGATCATGATGAGTTAATGAAGCGGCTTATTCTTTTAACTTGTGTTCTTTTAACAATTTGGGCGTATTGGCCTTCATTACAACATGCCCCCAAGCATGATCAGCTTGGATTCATGGGAGACATTGCCCTTCGACCAACCGTCTGGGATAAGACGGTTGGTGTTTATTCGTGGAACCGGGATCGTCTTTTTATGGGGCCGGATGAATTTCTTTTCCGGCCATTGTTAAATCTTTTTCTTGCCGCTCAATTACGCGTATTCGGATATAATTTTGTTCTCTGGCAGGCGATGGGGATATTCTTACATCTTGTGGTAGGGGTTTCCATGTATCGGCTCTTGTCTGTGATCCGCCCCGGCCTTTCCGCATCTTTTGCCGCCGGGTTTTTCCTGCTGATGCTTTCCAATCTTCCGATGGTTGTTTGGCATAATATCAGTGCCTATCTTCTCTTTTCTGCTTTAATCCTTGAGGCTGTCCGGTCTTTGGTTCAATATGAACCCCGGAAAAACGATCAGAGATTATTATGGAGTTGTGCCGGGGTCTTATTAACGGCGTCATTTCTTTTTGAGGCAGGGATCGTTTTTACCTTGAGTTGTTGCTTGTTTGCGGCTTTCACTTTCAGGCCAAGGAGGTTGGCCTTGATCTTTATTCTTCCGGTCATTCTGTATTTCTTCTTTAATTTCATGGATTTCTTCTATCATCATGCGGTCATGACTCCGGAGGGCGGGCGTATTGCCGGGCAGGTTCTTTCATTGAAAACTTTGATGAATGCCATGATTACTTGTAAATGGTTTATTACATCGGGCCTTTTTCTGCGAGCTTCAGATATTATTCCGGTTGAACGGATTGTTATTTCCTATACTGCGCTGGATCCCCGTTGGCCTTTCATGGCGTTTACGCCGCATTTAGGCCGGGGGATAGCGGCCATCGTTATGATAGGAGGCCTGGCGGTATGGTCGTATGGTTCTTTACCCCGAAAACAGCGAGAGATCGTCGGACTCTTGGCAATAATGATCGCGGGGCTTACGGTGTTCATTTGTTTTGGAAGAGTTAATACGCGTGGTATTGTGACGGGGTTATTCTTTAATTCGTATTATGTTTATTTCTTCTGGGTTTTGGCTTTGCCCGCCGTATATTCCTTGCTTTCTTTTGACCGGATTCGGGAGAGGCCAGATGCCGGTTTGATCAGGGCGGCCCTTTATTTTCTATGCGGGGCGTTTATTTTTATTAATGTCCTTTCTATTCGTAATGCCAATCGTATGATCGCGAGGGTGGATCAACCACGCAAGGTTCTTCTTGATGCGGCAACAGCTTTTATATCCAGGCATCATAAAGAGGCTGATCTTTCTTTTGTTGTGCCGCATACGTGTTCGGGGAATTATGCCGGGGGGTGGCTGCACAAGCAGGGAGACCCTGTTTGGCGGCGGTATACCTTGCTGGAGGTCCTGTATCCCCAATATTATCAAGCGCGAGGGGCAAAGTATCGGCTGCCTTGTTCCGTCAAGGAATGGCCATGAGCTTCCCTTTGACAGGATTACTGCGATTATCCCGTCAACAGGTATTGCTCCTGATCTTGTTATTAGCGGCTGTCTTTTATGCGTATTCCCCAATTTTTTCAGCTGATTATCAGAATTGGGATGATCCGGGCCATTCATTTGATCATCCTCAGGTCGTCAGTGAGAGGGCTTCTATCCGAGATATTTTCTTAAAGGAAGATACGGTTAACAGGACATATATCCCTTTAACGATAGCTTCTTTTGTGTTGGAAAAGAAGCTTTTCGGACTAGCTTCCTTTTGTTCTCACAGAGTTAATATTTTTCTTCACGTTTGTGTTGTTTTTCTCATCTTCTTTTTTGCGCGTTTAATGGGGTTATCTTTTGCTGCCGCTTATTTTGGTTGCGGTATCTTTGCTTTACACCCCATGCATGTTGAGTCAGTGGCCTGGATAACAGAACGAAAAGATGTTCTGTATTCTTTCTTTTATCTTTCAACTTTGGTTCTTTATGTGCGTTTTCTTGAAGAACGCCGGGGAGTACTTTATATTAGCGCGTTATTAATGGCTATTTTGAGTCTTTTATCAAAGCCAATGGCGTTAAGTTTGCCGTTTGTTTTAATTATTATTGATTTTCAAAGACAACGAAAATTTGACCGTCAGCTTTTTTTGGAGAAAATCCCTTTTCTGGTGGTGGGAGTATTGATCGCCGGTATTACATATGTGTTGAATGCCCGGCAGACTCTTTGGAGCTTTCCGGATTCGTTCCTGATATGGATCTGGAGTGCGGTCTTTTATATAAGATCATTCTTTCTTCCGTTCGGATTATTTTCTTTCTATGATTGTCCTGTTCCTGTTTCAATGGGGAATTTTGAGTATGCGCTCGCATTAGTTGTATTTTTTCTGATCATTGTCGGGTTGTTTATTGGGCGGCGTTTCCCTTGGATCCTTTTTGCGGCCGGGGTCTATTTTACTTCGATCTTTTTTCTTTTACGATTTGATCGATTTGACAGTTCGATTGTGGCAGATCGTTTTATGTATTTACCAAGCATGGGCATATGTTTGCTGATTGGGTATTGGGGAGATGTGTGCATTCGACGCAACCTTCAGCACAGGATTTTGTGGGTGGTTTTTTATTCGCTTGTGTTGTTATGCCTGGTAGGGGGGGCATATTTTCAAGTTTCTTATTGGAGAAATTCCTGGACACTTTGGACTCGTGTTTTAGAATTTAGGCCGGGTCTTTATTATGCGCATTACATGCGTGCGAATGCGCTTCATGAAGGAAGGTTTTACAAAGGCGTTGCTATTGATTTTGAGAATTTTGTTTTTTCACGTTTATTTTCACAGCCGGTTATGTTAAAAGATCACATCTTGGTGAGAACTAAGATGAAATATTTCAGGGCGCTCTATTGCCTGCGGTGGTACCATTCGGAGTTATCAGGTAATATATGGAATAATGAAAGGTTCCAGCGTATTCCGGTTGAGTACACCTATCTTAGTTATGGGGGTGCTCTTTCTTTGATCGGAGATCATGCGAAAGCCCTGATTTATTATCAAAAAGCTTTGAACAGAGGAATGGTCAGCCATGCTGAAATGTTCGCATTGGCTAAATCTTATTGTTCTCTTGGCCAATATGAGAAAAGTATTGAGTTTTATACAAGAGTGATCGAGCAGAGTCCGTTGCATTATGAGGCTCTTTTGGCCCGTGGAGCCCTTCGTGCTCATCTGGGGCAGATGGGCGCAGCGTTAGATGATATTCAGTATTTACTAAGGATTAATGATAAGCTGCCAGGAGCGTATGACCTGGCCTTTAATGTTTTTATCGGTCTTGGGAAGAAAGAAGAGGCCGATCAGGTGATCGCGAGGGAGAAGGTATTGTTTCCTCTGGATCCGCAGGTACTTTGGCATCAAGGTATTTTGGCCGAGACGCAGGGTGACCATGCTTGTGCAGAAAGATTCTTTATTAAGGCGCGTCAGAATGGATATAGTCCGAATTAGAAAGGAGTCAGTATGTGGATGGGGATGATCAGTCGGCGGTTCAATGCTTGGTTTACAAATAAAGAATTATTGTGGAGTTTCTTTTTTATTCTTGTTGTGTGTACTACGTTCTTCCCGGTATTTAGTGCCCGGTATATGTTGAATTTCGACGATAATACACATTTGTTCTATAACAGTTTAGTCCGTGATACGAGCTGGCGGACGCCGTTGGATATATTCTTTACCCATGATACAGCGAATAAAACGTATGTTCCGTTAACGATCCTGACATTTTTTTATGAGAATATCTTTTTTGGTTTGCATCCTCTTATTTCGCATACGATCAACCTGATGATTCATCTCGGGGTTTGTGCTTTGGCGTATTTCCTGGGTAAGGCTCTTGGGCTTTCACGTATGAGCGCTTATATTGGAGCTTTGCTCTTTGCGATCCATCCTCTTCATGTAGAGCCGGTAGCGTGGGTCACCGCTCGAAAAGATCTTTTATATAGTTTCTTTTATTTATCTTCATTATTGTCGTATATAAATTATGTGCGTTCGGGGAAAGGGAAAGATTATATCTTTGCTTTGCTTGCCGCAGCTCTTGCCGTCTTATCCAAGCCTATGGGCTTGAGTTTGCCGCTGGTACTTTTTCTCCTGGACTGGTATTTAGCAAGACCTTTCTCATGGAAGTTGTTGGCGGACAAGATCCCATTTTTTCTTGTTGTTCAGCCGCTGGCATTGATCACCTATACGATGAATGCCAGGGAGGTTCAGTTCTCCTGGTTTTATTCACCGTTATTATGGGTGTGGTGTGCGGCATTCTATATTCAGAAGTTTTTTCTTCCAGTTAATCTTTCTGTCGTTTATGGGGCGTCTCTGCCCGTTAATTTTAGTAATGTCCAATATGTTTATGCTTTTATTGTGGCTTTTATCGCACTTGGCGTTTTATGGATCTTTCGTCATCATAAGGTTGCTATTTTCTCTGCCGGGTTATATGTTTTGTCTCTTTTCTTTATTTGGCGGTTTGATTTTTATGACCTTACGTTTGTAGCCGATCGATTTATGTATTTGCCCAGCTTAGGTCTTTGTTTCTTGTTTGGGATCATTGTTGAAAGGTGTTGGACAATAAAGGGAGTTTGTCGGGTGCGGTTGTTATTAGGCCTACTTCTTCTTGTTGTCATGGGTCTTTCGTTTACACGAGCGTCGATCTGGAAGAATACGTATTCATTGTTCCGGGATAATTTTAAACGGTATCCTTCTTCATTTACAGTCAATGCGTATGGGGAATCTTTATTAGAAGCAAACTGTTTTAAAGATAACCGTGAGGATTTTATTCGAACAATAAGCCGTTCATTAAATGCTTCACCGGTACGCTTCAAGGAATACTACGCAGCTTCACTCGGGTCAAAACTCGATGCGGCCCGAAGGATGGTGGCGTTAAAAAGTTTTTATTTGGTTTTGAGCGTTGATCCGAATGATCTTAATGCTCTTGAGAACACAGGTTTGATTTATACGATATTCAGGCAGTATGAGAAAGCATTGCCTTTCTTTGACCGGGCTATTGTTTTATCCAAAGGCCTGAATGGCGAATACTTTTTTGAGAGAGGCGTTGTGTTCGAGTACCTTGGGAAGCCGGATATTGCTTTGGGTGATTATCAGGATGCGATCCGTCTGAATAATGCGGCTGAGGCGCAGGCGCGCCTTAATCGGGCTAATATCTTGAAAAATAAGGGAGAGTTTGATCAGGCAATGGCTGAGGTATTATTGGCCATTAAACGATTTCCTGGATATGACCGGGGTTATGACTTGGCTGTTATTATTGCTCAAGCGAAGGGCGATACTGATTTGATCGAGAAAATACATCGATTAAAGGTGATCTATCAGAAATGGGCTACGAAAAGATGAGCGCTGGAGATGAGTTAAATAATCGTTATTACGGATTTATTGATGGGTTGCGGGCATTGGCGATCCTTTTGGTTATTTGTCATCATATGTTTTATTTCTTTGGAATTTATGCAATATTCTCCTTAGACTCACTCATTGGCAGTATCGCAGAAGGAGGAAGATGCGGAGTTGACATCTTCTTTGTTATTAGCGGATTTCTGATCACCGGCGTTATGCTCCGGAATTATGAAGAACCGGTTAAAATTCTT
>DYOU01000021.1 GCA_020720365.1 Candidatus Elulimicrobium sp. | reverse complement strand
TAGAATGCGACCTTGCCAAGGTCGATGTCGTGGGTTCGAACCCCATCCGCCGCTTTCTTTTCATCTTTAGGAGGTAGTTCATTTATGAAGATCCTTGATTTTCTTTGTGCTGACGCCGTTATTTCTGATCTTAAAGCTACAACAAAAAAAGATTTGATTGAAGAGATGGTTACGGCTATGGTTGATGCCGGGGCTTTTGAAAAAAAGACCAAGATCAAGGTTATTGATGTTTTAATGGCGCGTGAGTCTTTAGGCTCAACGGCTATTGGGCAAGGAATAGCGATTCCTCATGGGAAAACGGATTGTGTTGATAAGCTTGTTGCGGGGCTTGGGGTAAGCAAGAAAGGCATTGATTTCGATGCTCTCGACGGTGAGCCTGCCTACATTTTCTTTTTGCTCGCTGCTCCTGTAGATTCGGCAGGTCCTCATTTAAAAGCGTTAGCACGCGTTTCACGCCTTTTAAAAGACAAGTATTTTCGTGAAAGTTTGAAATCCGCAAAAGATACAAAAGAAATTATCGATCTTGTCTCTCGCGAAGACGCGCAACTAAGTTAAGGGAATGTCCAGTAACTTCTTAAAATGGTTGTATCCGGGAATTCAGATTAAGCGTTGGGTTTTTACAGCGCTCTTCGGGATAGCTATTGTCGGATTAGGTGCGTTCTTTTCCGCGTCGCAGTATCATTTTGTTAATATCTTCGGTTTCGTTATTATTTTTTGTGGTATTGTTTTTATTGTTCTAGGTATAGTAAAGTTGTCGGTTTCATTCATTACTCTTTTCCTCCCGAAAAGAGAGCAAGATCTTGTCAATATATTATATAATAAAAGGTTCCTGGAGCGAGGTCCAAAGATCGTCGCTATCGGGGGTGGGCATGGTCTTTCGAATTTACTTTTGGCATTGAAAGAATATACGGCCAATATAACAGCTATTGTGACGGTTGCTGACAGTGGGGGCTCTTCAGGTCGGTTACGTGAGCAGTTTAATATTGTAGCGCCTGGAGATATCCGTAATTGTCTAGTTGCCCTTGCGGATGCTCCCGGGTTAATGGGGGAGTTATTTCAGTATCGTTTTCCTCAAAAGTCAGAGTTGCAAGGTCATAATTTTGGGAATCTTTTTCTAACGGCTCTTTATGAAGTGGCTCAGCGGGATTTTCAGGAAGCGATTGAATTGACAAGTAAAGTTTTAGCAATACGAGGGAGAGTTATTCCTTCTACTGTAGATAACGTTCATCTTGTTGCTCGTTATAATGATGGTAAGATCACAGAAGGTGAAGCAAAGATTCCCCGCCCTGGTGTGGGTATCCAGCATTTGTATTTAAATCCGGAAGAGGTTGTCCCTACGCCGGCAGCCTTGGAGGCGATCAGGGAGGCGGATGTTGTTATTTTGGGGCCAGGAAGTCTTTATACGAGCATCCTTCCGAACATTGTGATCAAAGGGATGTCTGATGCAATAGCGAATGCGTCAGCGTTCAAGATTTATGTTTGCAATGTAATGACGCAGATGGGTGAGACTGAGAATTTTTCAGCTAGTGATCACTTGAAAGTGATTTTGAAACATACGCGTAATGATATAGTTGATGCGATCTTGATAAATTCCAAGGAAATCCTTGTAGCGGAGGCTTTGGAACGATATAAAAGAGAAAAGTCCTTTCCTGTTAAAGCAGATATTGAAGAACTTCGTGCTACAGGAGTCCGGGTGTTTGCTGAAGATATTGTTGGGGTTCAGGATTACGTTCGTCATGATTCACATAAGTTGACACAAGCGTTAATTAAAGCGATAGAAAAAAACAGAGTTATCAAACGTTAAGTATGCTAAAGATTGAAAAGGCCATTAAAGTAGCTTGTAAGCAGGGGCTGCACGCACGTCCCGCGGCAATATTTGTTCAGATCGCCAACAAGTATGATGCTGTGGTTACTGTTCGCAAGGGAGCGGAAGAGATCAATGGTAAATCAATTATGGGTATTTTAATGTTAGGTGCCGATTACAATACAGAACTTCTTTTGATTGTTGAAGGGGCAGATGCTGAGCCGGCGTTGAAAGAGTTGGAGGCATTCCTTGTCAAAGAAAATTGATAAAGAGATCGTCCTGAAAGGTATCCCTGCCGCTCCCGGTATAGCGATGGGGCAGGCTTTTCTTTTGGATCAGCAGGATTTTATTGTTACAGAGCGGCAGATCCTTCCGGAAGAAGTGACAATTGAAATTGCCAGGTTTGAAGAAGCTGTTTCTCATACCAAATATGAAATTCAAGGTGTCAAAGATAAGATCATCGCTCAGGTGGGGGGGCTGGATGCACAGATATTTGATGCCCATTTGCTCGTGCTTGAAGATTGCATGTTGATTGATGAGGTCAAAAAACGGATCCGTGACAATAAATGCGGAGCTGAATGTGCATTTTCGTTTGTGTTACATCGTTATGTTTCCATTTTTGATAAGATTCAAGATGAATATATTAAAGAACGTTCTTCAGATGTTACAGATGTAGGCCGTCGGGTTCTTAAGCATTTGATGGGAGAGTCTAGGTTGCATGATTTTGAATCTTTGCAGGGTGAGATTATCATTGTTGCGCATGATATCTCACCGTCTGATGCCGTAACAATGTACAGTAAAAAGATCTTGTCATTCTTGACTGATGTCGGAGGACGAACAGCGCATACGGCGATTATAGCTAAGTCTTTGGGGGTGCCGGCTGTATTGGGTCTCAAAGATGCGACTTTACGCGTTAGTAATCAGGATTTCCTGATTGTTGACGGACGTAAAGGCGTTGTGATCATTAATCCCTCAGATAGTACGAAGCGGCTTTATTCAAAAGAGAAAGAAAAGATTGCCCAGTATGAAGGTGCGATCCTGAATACGAGAGATGTCCCGGCTGAAACGGTCGACGGTCATCATTTAGGTTTGATGGCTAATTTTGAAATTCGTGGAGAGATCCCAGGTGTGAAGAAATATGGGGCTGAGGGTATTGGATTATACCGGACAGAATTTTTTTATATGAACCGGATGGACCTTCCTACTGAAGAAGAGCAGTATCAGGATTACAAAAAGATCGCTGAGGAAATGAATCCGCATATGGTGATCATTCGCACTTTGGATCTTGGCGGAGACAAATTTTTATCCAGTATTCAGCTTCCTAAAGAGATGGCTCCTTTTCTGGGTTCGAGAGCGATCCGGTTATGTTTAGAGGAACCGGAGATCTTCAGGACACAATTGAGGGCTATTCTCCGGGCATCAGCTCATGGGAATGTGGGGATGATGTATCCCATGATCGCAGGGCCAGGGGAATTACGCGCAGCTAATGGTATTTTAAAAGGTGTCAAGCAACGATTGCGTGAAAAAGGTGTTCCTTTTAATGAAAATATGCCTGTTGGTGTGATGATTGAAGTTCCTGCGGCAGTTATGACAGCAGAACTTTTAGCGAAAGAAGCAAGTTTCTTTAGTATTGGGACAAATGATCTTATTCAATATTCATTGGCGGTTGATCGTACAAATGAGAAAATGGCGCAGTTCTATGAACCTGCACACCCGGGTGTGTTGAGATTGATCCGTCGTACGATCAATGCGGCGCATGATGCTGGCATTAAAGTGAGCGTTTGCGGCGAGATGGCGAGTGATCCGACGTTAGCCATGATATTGATGGGATTAGGGGTTGATTCATTAAGCATGTCGCCGTCGTCGATACCTCAGATCAAGCGGGCGGTACGTAGCCTTAAGTTTGCCAGTATTGAAGAGTTCGCGAAACAGGCATTACGTTTGAGTACAGGTCAGGAAGTAGAAGAATATATGATCAATGAGATTCAGAAGATTGTTCCAGACTTTTATACATACGAGGCATGACATTATGAAAATTCTTATTCTTGCAGGCGGTTACGGGACACGTTTATATCCTCTTATTAAAGATACTCCGAAAGCTTTATTGGAAATCGCGGGAAAGACACTTATTGATCATACCGTCGATAAGTTTGTAAGTATTGCCAATGTGGAAGAACTTGTTGTGGTGACGAATGCCAAGTTCGCGGGGATGATGACTGAGTGGGCAAGAACCAGGGATGGAAAGCCTTTCCCTGTCCGGGTGGTGAATGATGGAACTCATTCCCCTGAGAACAGGCTGGGGGCAATGGGAGATGTTCTTTTTGTTTTAGGGCAAGAGGCTCAGCCGTCAGATTGGGTCGTTGCGGGCAGCGATAATATCTTTGATTTCAATGTTGATCTGTTCTTTGATATTGCCCGCCGGGCTGCTCCGCATGTAAGTGTAGGGTGTTATGATCTGCAGGATTTAGCGGGAGCAAGCAAATACGGGGTGATCAAATTGGATGATCAGGGGAAGATGATTTCACTTGAAGAAAAACCAAAAGACCCTGATTCCAGTCTGATTTCCATGTGTTTGTATTATTATCCGGCTGTCTCTTTACCGCTTATTCAAGAATTTGTCGACGAGACTCATAACACTGATACCACGGGCGGATACATCCAGTGGCTTTATAAAAAACAATCAGTTTATGGTTTTAAATTTACGGGCAAGTGGTATGATATCGGTAGTGTTGAGTCCTACCATGAGGCTCAAAATCAATTTTTGAAATAAAATTCCTTTTTATTAACATAGAATGAAAGGCAGGTAAATGTGAAAGGCAATTATTTTATTACATCGGAATCAGTCGGAAATGGACATCCAGATAAAGTTTGCGATCAAATCTCAGATTCCGTGTTGGATGCTGTATTGAAGGATGATCCTAAAGGTCGTGTTGCGTGTGAAACTTTTATCAGTGCCGGTCTTGTTATTGTAGGTGGTGAGATCACGACAACAACATATGTCGATGTGCATAAGCTTGTTCGTGAGGTTTTGAAAGGTATTGGTTATACCAGTCAGGCCTATGGCTTTGATGCCGAAACGTGTGCTATTCTGAATGCGATTAACCGTCAGTCTCCGGATATCTCTCAGGGTGTTGATGCTGGTGGAGCCGGGGATCAGGGCATTATGTATGGCTATGCTTCTGACGAGACCAAAGAATTAATGCCGCTTCCGATCACGTTGGCGCATAAGCTGGTTAAACGTGTTGAAGAAGTGCGCAATAAAAAGATCCTCGATTATCTTGGCCCTGATTGTAAAAGCCAGGTAACGGTTGAATATGTAGATGGTCAGCCGAAGCGTATTGATTCGGTTGTTTTGGCGTGTCAGCATACAGAAAAGATCCTGGATAAGACAGGCAAGAGGATAACAGAAAAGTCACGCTTAGAAATTATCAAACAGGTGGCTATGCCTGTTGTTGGTAAATTGATTGACAAGAACACCAAGTTCTATGTGAATCAGACCGGTAAGTTCGTTGTGGGCGGACCACAGTCGGACACAGGTGTTACAGGGCGCAAGATCGTTGTAGATACCTACGGCGGAGTTGTTCCTCATGGCGGTGGCGCATTTTCTGGTAAGGATCCGACAAAGGTTGACCGTTCAGCGGCTTATATGGCGCGTTATATCACGAAGAACATTGTGGCGGCGGGTATTGCCAATAAGTGCTTGATTCAGTTAAGTTATGTTATTGGTAAAGCTGAGCCGTTAAGTGTGTTTATTGATACATTTGGGACGGGTAAAGTTTCTGAAGAGAAGATTGTTGAATTAGTTCGCAAGAATTTTGACCTGACACCGGCAGGAATCATTAAAGTCCTTGAATTGCGCAAGCCTGTTTTCAAGCAGACAGCTGCGTATGGCCATTTTGGGAATCCTGCTTATCGTTGGGAAAAGACGGATATGGCGGACAAGTTAAAGAAAGATGCAGGAATTTAAATTTATTCGCAGGGGCGGTCATTTGACCGCCCCTGTTTTCATTATTATAGAGGTTTAACATGATTGCTAAAGAATATAAAGTAAAAGATATCTCGCTCGCTGAATTGGGTCATAAGCAAATTGCTATGGCTGAGAAAGAAATGCCGGGATTGATGTCTCTGCGTCGCAAGTATGGAACGAAGAAGCCTCTTAAGGGTGCCCGCATTATGGGGTCGTTGCATATGACCATAGAAACAGCGGTTCTTATTAAAACATTGGCAGCCTTGGGTGCTGAGGTGCGTTGGGCTAGCTGCAATATTTTCTCTACGCAGGATCAGGCGGCTGCGGCTATTGCCGATTTTGGTATTCCTGTCTTTGCTTGGAAAGGTGAGACATTAGAAGAATATTGGTGGTGTACCAAGCAGGCATTGGTTTTTCCTGATGGGAAAGGGCCTGACCTTATTGTAGATGATGGCGGTGATGCGACGATGATGGTACATCTGGGATTTGCGGCGGAGAAGGATCCCTCCATCCTTAACCGAAAGGTTGATGGTGAGGATGAGAAGCAGTTATATGCGTGTTTGAAGCAGATTCTGAAAGAGACTCCTAAATTATGGCACGGGATTACGCCGAAGATCAAGGGTGTGTCTGAAGAAACAACAACAGGTGTACATCGCTTGTATCAGATGCAGAATGAGAAGAAACTACTTTTCCCGGCGTTCAATGTTAATGATTCAGTCACAAAGTCCAAGTTTGATAATCTTTATGGTTGTCGCGAGTCGTTAGCTGATGGGATCAAACGCGCTACGGATATCATGTTGGCAGGTAAAGTGGCGGTGGTCTGCGGTTATGGCGATGTGGGTAAAGGCTGTGCCCATTCCCTGCGTTCTTATGGTGCTCGTGTTATTGTGACCGAGATCGATCCGATCTGTGCTTTACAGGCTTCTATGGAAGGTTTTGAAGTTAAGACGGTTGAGGACGCGTTGCCAGAAGCAAATGTGTATGTGACCTGTACAGGGAATGCTGATATTATCACGGTTGCCCATATGGCTAAAATGAGAGATCACGCCATTGTTTGTAATATTGGCCACTTTGATAATGAAATTCAAGTTTATGATTTATTAAAGGTTAAAGGCATCAAGCGGGTGAATATCAAGCCTCAGGTGGACAAGTATATCTTTGCTGATGGTCATTGTATTATTTTGTTGGCAGAAGGTCGACTGGTTAATCTTGGATGTGCGACAGGACATCCGTCATTCGTTATGTCGAACTCTTTTACTAATCAGACTTTGGCTCAGCTTGAGCTTTGGCAGAAGAAGTATGAAGTGGGTGTATACCGTCTTCCTAAATATTTGGATGAAGAAGTCGCACGGTTGCATTTGGAAAATGTTGGTGTTAAACTGACAAAACTGTCAGCTAAACAAGCCAAGTATATTGGGGTTTCTGTAGACGGGCCGTATAAACCTGAACATTATCGGTATTGATGAATATGAAGAAGGTTAATCTAAAAAAGATTGGTGTACTTACTTCTGGTGGTGATGGCCCTGGAATGAATGCAGCCGTTCGGGCGGTAGTTCGTTCGGCTATTTCGAATGGGCTTGCGGTGGAAGGGATCATGCGGGGGTATCAAGGGTTGATCGATGATGAATTAATAGGGATGGATCGTCGGTCTGTTTCTGGTATTATCGGACGGGGTGGTACTCTGTTAAAGACGGCCAGGTCTCCTGAGTTTAGAAAAGAAGCTGGTCAGCAGAAGGCTGTGAGCATTTTGAAGAAGCACAAGATTGATGCTCTTGTTGTTATTGGAGGGGATGGATCGTATCTTGGCGCGAATGATTTGTATAAGAAATGGGGCGTTCCAACAGTGGGATTGCCTGGCACGATCGATAATGATCTATATGGGACTGATCTGACGATCGGTTGTAATACGGCGATCAATACTGCGGTTGAGGCAATTGACAAAATTCGTGATACGGCTCATAGTATGGAACGTATTTTTATTATTGAAGTGATGGGGAACAGGTCCGGGTATATTGCTATGGAAGTAGCCTTGAGTTCCGGAGCTGAAGATGTTGTTGTACCAGAAGCTAAACCTGATTACAAAACAATGTGCGCCAGGATTTCCCAGGGAGAGAAAAGAGGTAAGGTTAGCTGGATCGTGATCGTCTCTGAAGGTGTTATTAAGGCGAGTGTTCTTGCGGAAACAATTACGAATATGACGGGATTTGAAACTCGCTCAGTTGTTCTTGGACATGTTCAGCGTGGAGGTAACCCCTGTGCTTTGGACAGGATTCTATCAACTCGCCTTGGTGTTGCCGCTGTGGAAGAGTTAATTAAAGGTAATTATGGTCAAGCTATCGGGGTTATTCAGGATAAAATCAACATTATTCCGCTGGCGGATGCCAGAAAGCGTATTAATGATATTTATGAAGAACGTTATCGTCTCATTAACATGTTAAGGTAAAGAAGGAAGAGTATGCCAAAAGTTTATTACGATAAAGATGCAGATTTAGGTGTTTTAAAGAACAAGACAATCGCCATTATTGGTTATGGCATTCAAGGCCGTGGTCAGGCGTTAAATCTTCGGGATAGCGGTTTAAATGTTATTATTGGCCAGCGTGAAGGCGGCCCTAATTATCAGAAAGCGATTGATGATGGTTTTAAACCGATGGATGCAGGAAAAGCTGCGCAGAAAGCCGATATTATTGTTGTTTTGACGCAGGATCATTTACAGGCTGATATTTATAAGAAGCAGCTTCGCCGTCACATGAAGAAGGGCAAGTCGCTTGTTTTCTCCCATGGGTTCAATATTCACTTTGGTCAGATCAAGTCACCGGCTGATATCGATGTGTGGATGGTGGCTCCGAAGGGGCCGGGTTCATTTGTTCGCCGTCAGTATGAAGAAGGCAAAGGCGTTCCTTGTTTAGTAGCTATTCATCAGAATGCGTCTGGGAATGCGATGAAAGAAGCTCTCGCTTATGCGAAGGGTTTAGGCGGGGCCAGAGCGGGTGTCTTTGAGACAACATTTAAAGAAGAGACTGAAACCGATCTTTTTGGTGAACAGGCAGTTCTTTGCGGTGGAACCAGTGCTTTAGTTAAGGCTGGTTTTGAGACATTGGTTGAGGCTGGTTATGCGCCTGAGATGGCTTATTTTGAATGTTTACATGAGTTAAAACTTATTGTTGATATTATCTATGAAGAAGGTATTGCCGGTATGCGTAAGCGTGTTTCAGACACGGCTGAATATGGTGATTATACACGTGGCAAACGGATTGTTACGGATAAGACCAAGAAGGAAATGCAGAAGATCCTTAAAGAGATACAGACCGGTAAGTTTGCACGTGAGTGGATGAAAGAAAACAAAAAGGGTCGCCAAGGATTCGTTAAGATGCGTGAAGAGCAGGATAAACATCCGATTGAAGCTGTGGGGAGTCGCCTTCGCGAGATGATGTCCTGGATCAAGAAATAAGTTATTTTATGAGGGTGTGAATTTTGAAAATGCCCCGTTATACGGGGCATTTTACTTCGCAGTTTATTAAGGGGTTAGCTTATGGCAAAGAAAGATAAAGTATTAATCTTTGATACGACATTGCGGGACGGAGAACAGGCACCGGGTGCCAGCATGAATCAGCGTGAGAAAATAGAAGTTGCTCAAGCATTGGAACGGCTGGGAGTAGATATCATTGAAGCCGGGTTTCCTGTTATTTCTAAAGGAGATTTTAATTCAGTACATTCAGTTGCCAAGTTGGCGAGAAATGCTGCGGTGGCCGGTTTAGCCCGGTCGGTAAAGAATGATATTGATGCAGCAGCTCAGGCATTAAAGCCGGCCAGGCATCCGCGCATTCATGTTTTTCTTGCGACATCCAAGATCCATATGGAGCATAAGTTAAGAAAAACACAAGATGAGATCGTTCAGATCGCAGTCGATGCGGTTAAATATGCCAGAAAATTTACGGATGACATCGAATTCTCACCCGAAGATGCTTCACGTAGTGAGAAAGCTTTTTTATACAGGGTGCTTGAAGCGGTGATCAAAGCAGGTGCGACAACAGTGAATATTCCGGATACCGTTGGATATGCTGTTCCGGAACAATATGGCCAGTTGATCATTGATATTCGGAACAACGTTCCGAATATTGGTAAAGCGATTATTTCAGTGCATTGTCATGATGATCTGGGGTTATCTGTTGCGAATTCATTGAGTGCAGTCAAGTGCGGGGCTAGGCAGGTGGAATGTACCATTAACGGGATTGGGGAACGTGCCGGTAATACGTCGATGGAAGAAGTGGTGATGGCGCTGCAGACGCGCCAGGATTATTATGGTGTGATGACGGGGATTAAAACGACCGAGATCTGCCGTACTTCACGCTTGGTCAGTAAACATACGGGTTTCGCAGTGGCACCGAATAAAGCGGTAGTTGGGGCGAATGCGTTTCGTCATGAGGCAGGGATCCATCAAGATGGGGTATTAAAAGAGCCGTCGACCTATGAGATCATGCGCCCTGAAGATGTTGGTTTTACAGGTTTGGGTCTTATTTTGGGTAAACATTCCGGCCGCGCTGCGTTAAAGTCACGCTTGAAACAGTTGGGTATTTCTTTGAATGATGAACAGTTGGTGAAGGCTTTCGAGCGCTTTAAAGATCTTTCGGATAAGAAAAAAGAAGTTTTTGATGAGGATCTGATAGCGATTGTTGAAGATGATGTTCGAGAAGTTAAAGACGTGTGGGCGCTCGAATCTCTGGAGGTCACAAGCGGTACGGCTATTCAGCCCAAGGTAGATGTGTGCTTGCGTTCTGGCGGCAAACTTTTTACAAAAGTTTCAACGGGAGATGGCCCTGTGGATGCCTGTTATTTGGCGATCGATGAGATCACGGGGTTAAAGGGAAAATTATTGAATTATAATATTCAGTCAGTGACCCAGGGTAAAGATGCCCAGGGTGAGGTGCGTGTGTGCGTAAATTTTGATGGGGATAAGGTTACAGGGATAGGCGCATCGACTGATATTATTGAAGCATCAGTTAAATCATATTTGAATGCTGTGAATAAAAAATGCGCCAGTATCAAGGGTAAGTTAAAGATCAGTTCTATTGATTTCGGGTTAAAGCCATGAGCCCTGTCACAACATATGGGCTTGTTGGTTATCCGCTAGGGCACAGCCTTTCGCCTGTTATGCATAATACAGCGTTTAAAGAGTTGGATGTTGAGGCGGTTTATACTCTTTTTCCGATGCAACAGTCTGAATTGGGTAGTTTCTTTGAAGATCTTAAACATAAGAACAGTCCGATCTTTGGCCTTAATGTAACGATCCCGTATAAAGAGACGGTGATCCCGTTTCTGGATCTTCTTGACCCTTTTGCTCAGAAAGTAGGGGCGGTTAATACGGTGGTCATCGATGAGAATCGACGTTTGAAGGGGTATAACACAGATGGACCTGGGTTTCTTGCGCATTTAACTGAGGAAGGCTTTAAACCCGAAGGAAAGCGTATTTCTATCCTGGGTGCAGGCGGTGCTGCGCGGGCGTTGGTTTCAGTCTTTTGTTTAATGATCGATCAGCCAGAATCCATTAGGATCTACGATGTGGATCGGGATAAAACGTTATCATTAGTGAAAGATCTTGGAACACGTATGGATGTGGGTCGTGTTCAGGTTGTTTCAACGATCGATGAATTGAACATTGAATTGGCCGATCTTTTGATTAATGCCACTCCGATCGGTATGAAAGAGAGTGACCCTTGTTTGGTCAAGAAAGATTTATTGCATTCTCATTTAATGGTTTATGATCTGGTGTATAATCCTTCAGAGACGCCACTTTTGAAGCTAGCGAAAAGTCAGGGCGCCAAGGCCGTCAATGGTTTGAAAATGTTGTTTTATCAGGGAGTATTAGCTTTTCAACATTGGGCCGATGTCGAGCTTTCAGAAGCAGTCAAGACTAGAATGTGGGAGCAGTTATATAAGGAGTGTTATAAAAAATAATGGATATTGATATTATTTTTCGGGTACTGTTTTTTGTTTTTGGTGCCATTATCGGCAGTTTTCTTAATGTTTGTATTATTCGAATGCCGAAGGAACAGTCGATTATTACGCCGGGTTCGCATTGTTTTAAGTGTAATAAGCCGGTGCAATGGTTCGATAATATTCCTTTGATCAGTTATTTTATTCTTCGCGGGGAATGCCGGTCCTGTGGGGCCTCGTTCTCGATGAGGTATGTGTTTATTGAGTTATTAACAGCGGGAGTATTCTTAGGTTTTTATATGTACTTTGGTTTTTCCTGGTTATTGCTTCCGTATTTGGCGATGGTATCAGGGTTTATCGTGGCGACATTTACTGATTTTGATGAACGGATTATTCCTGACGAGATCAGTTTGGGCGGTATGGTTTTGGGTCTTATCTTGAGCCCATTGATCCCGCAGCTTCATGGGACGTCAGTGTGGTGGCAGGGGCTTTTAGCTTCGGTTCTGGGTGTTTTGATCGGCGGAGGTTCGATCTATTTAATGGGATTGTTTGGAGAATGGATCTTCAAGAAAGAAGCGATGGGCGGAGGGGATGTGAAGCTCCTGGCGATGATTGGGGCGTTCATGGGTTGGAAGCTGGCTTTATTAACTTTCTTTATTGCTCCATTCTTTGGTGCTATTGTAGGGATTATTGAGAAGATCAGGACAAAGGACAGTGCGATCGCTTATGGCCCTTATTTAGTGATAGGGGCATTGGTTAGTCTTTTCTGGGGAGAGAGGATTCTTCTGTTTATTATGAGTGGTTATGGACTTTATTAATATATAAAAAAGGAGTAATTATGGTTTCGTACAAGGAATTAGGTCTTTCGAATACAAAAGAGATGTTTGCGAAAGCGGCGAAAGGCGGTTATGCCGTTCCAGCGTATAATTTTAATAATATGGAGCAGATACAGGCTATTATTACGGCTTGTGTTGAGACACAGTCACCGGTTATTCTTCAGGTTTCTTCAGGCGCGCGTAAGTATGCGAATGCAACACTTCTCCGCTGGATGGGGCAGGGGGCTGTTGAGATGATGAAAGAGATCGCCAAGGCGAAAGGTTTGAAAGAGATCCAGATTGCACTTCACCTGGATCATGGCGATACCCTTGAATTGGCTAAATCCTGTATTGAATCCGGTTTTTCTTCGGTTATGATCGATGGTTCACATCATCCTTATGAGAAGAATGTTGAGTTAGCGAAGCAGGTTGTTGATTTTGCGCATCAATATGATGTTTCTGTTGAGGCTGAGTTAGGCGTTCTTTCGGGTATTGAAGATGACGTGGTTGCGGCACATTCTGTTTATACTCAGCCGGATCAGGTTGAGGACTTCGTTAAGAAGACCGGGGTTGATTCATTAGCTATTTCGATCGGGACCTCACATGGTGCGTATAAATTCAAGCCGTCTCAGTGTACAAAAGATCCGAAGACCGGGGTGTTGGTTCCTCCTCCGCTTCGTTTTGATATCCTGGAAGAAATTGAGAAGCGTATTCCTGGTTTCCCGATCGTTCTTCATGGAGCGAGCTCGGTGGCTACCGAATATGTTGAGATGATCAATAAGTTCGGTGGTAAGCTTGAAGCAGCTGTTGGTATTCCTGAAGAACAGTTACGTAAAGCGGCCAAATCGGCTGTGTGTAAGATCAACATTGATTCAGATGGGCGGTTGGCGATGACTGCGCTTATTCGTAAGACTTTTGCAGAGAATCCGGGCGAATTTGATCCTCGTAAATATTTGGGACCGGCGCGTGATGCATTGGTTAAGGTGTATAAGCAGAAGAATGAGAATGTTCTCGGTTCTGCTGGCAGAGCATAATCAATAGAGTTTAACGAATGATGGCCCCGCGTTCTTTAGTGAGTGCGGGGCCTTTTTATAATCGAGGTATGTATGGAATGTACTAAAGAACGTAATTTGAAAGAGTGTACGTGTACCTATGAGGGGTGTGCGCGTAAAGGGATGTGTTGTGAGTGCGTTCGCTACCATCGTGCCAAGGGAGCTATCCCGGGTTGTTTCTTCCCAAAAGATGCTGAAAAATCTTTTGACCGTAGTATTAAGAAATTCATAGAATCATTTAAATAATTTTGGAACTCTCGTCAGATTCTTCATCGTTACTCATCTTCCTATCTCGCCTACAATATTGTTGAATAATCAAATATTAACGTAATCACAAAAATAATACTTGCAATTAGCGAGTTTGTTGGGTATATTTGTTGATGTATCATCAAAATATATTTACGGATAAATCATGAATGGATGTATAACACCGATAGAGAATGCTTTTGAATGTATAGGTCTTCATCAATGTTCACTATTGATGCGATACCTGTTTGTTGAAACCATGGCAGGGAAAGCTCTATTTGCTCTTGGCTTGATCCTGAGTGTTATGCGAGCATTAAATCGTATGAATATGAAGATTATTTTCCACTACTGGCTGATATTCTTTATCTCTTTAATCCTCATTGTTATCCCTAGAGAAAATTTTAAGATAATGCCATCGATCATGGAGAAGTTTGGGTATACAGGAATTCAGACGCAGGACATATTAAAGAAGGCAGGGATTGATCCGCTAATCGTAAGCCCGGTATTGAGTATTATTGTAAGGTCAATGAGCGTTTTAACGAATGGTACTATTGAGGTGATGGACAGAATTAAGGTTCATAATGTCAGTTTTCTGAGAGTTCCGTTCTCAGCTGTTAAACGTTGGTTATTGGTGCGTGAAAGGATCACTCAAGGGATACAGGACCCCTTATTGAAAGAACAGCTCCTTCATTTTTATCAGGATCATTATTATTTAGCTTTAAAGGCATTCATAAAAAGTCGATCTTTGCCCACTGATATGTTGTGGCCAGGGGATACCGAGATCATGGCGTTATATTCAGTAGAAGGGCGCGGTCAGTGGGATACGCTCAGGGGGGCTTTATATGACTGGCTTAATCAAGATGGAATAATTGAATATATTGCGGTGAATTATTATGAAGGCGGTTCACTGGTGGATGGAGCGGTTCGTGGCTTGATACACGCAGATAGGATGAAGGATCCATTAGGATATTCGGTTTTAAGTTTTGAAGGAAGAGAGTTGCTGACGTATGATCGCGAGGCAGATAGTGCAGCTTATAGAGATATTTTAAACAGGCTTGTTCGATGGTTTATGTGGGGATATTCCTTTGTATATGGAGTGAGTCTATTGGCTATTTGGATAATATTCCCTTTTGTTTTGATCGTGTTGATGTTGAGTGGAGATATAGGTATTGTTGTGGGTTTTTTGAAATCATTGTTTCTTTTGAAATTACTGCCGATCAGTTGGGCGGTTGTAGACAAGGTGTCTGTTCTATCGTTCGATATTAGTCATGTTTTGGGAGGTGGACGGGTCATCTTTTGGGAAATGCCGTTAGTTGGGATCATGGTGATATTGGGGATGAGTCTTTCTGTTGGGGTAGTTATATTTTTAATGGTGGCGAGTCAAAAAAAGGGGTTAGTATGAGAAAATTTTCATTGTGGTGTGCAGGATTGATGTGGGCGGGTCTATCGGGATATACAACTGTCTGGGCGCAAGCGTCGGGAGCCGAGGATCGGGCGAGTGAAGAATTCAATAATCTCGCGGTTTTTATAGTAAAAGTAATGACCGGTCCGGCGTCAAAAGTATTGGCGCTTATCTTTTTGTTGGTAGCGATATGGAAGATTGTCCATAAGGATTACGGGTCAGCGGTAGGGTGTGTGTTAGCGTTATTAGTATTGGTATTTCTGCCTAATTTTCTAAAAGTTTTCTAAAGAAAGGCTCTTGTGCGTAATTGTCCGCGAACGATAGATAAACCGTTATTGATCCTTGGGCTTGAGGGGGAAGACGTGGCTGTATTGATGATCTTTTTTGGAATTCCGGCTGTTCTCTTTTCTCCAACGATTCCATTATTGGCATTCTTTATGAGCTGGCCATTTTTGGCCTTTTTTAAGAGAGGTAAACCTGAAGGGTATATGTTGCATTATTTATATCGTTTAGGGATACCTTTTGATGGGCTTCTGCCACCGGGGAATGTGCGTTATGCTGTGTATAGTCGAAATGAAGGTGTGGCATGATAAATAATGATTCGATCAGTAGCAGCCAGCCTTTTCGTTCCAAAAGCACGCTTTTCTTTGAGCGATATTCTCGTGCTGAAAGTCAGAACGTTCAAATGCGATTATTGGTTTATTTATTGTCAGGGCTTTTGCTGATTCTTCTGTGTGCATTTGTTTTTTCAGTGGCTCGTCCGCGGGCAGTTTATTATGTTCCAGGGGCCGTCTCATCAGGGATTGCCCATCCAGGTCAGGTGCCTTTGTCGTCAGTAAAGAGTTTTGCCGTATCATGGTTGATGGGCTGGATGAATTATACTCCTGAAACTGTAGAGGGTGTTTATGAGAGGTCAAAGTTGTTTATGGGAGCTTCATTATTATCGCAAGTTCATTCTCGTTCAGCAGAGGAGCTGGAAAAAGTTCGCCGGGACCGTTTGTCATCCGTTTTTATGTTGAGTAGTGAACCGAAGATCAGTGAAGATAAGGGAGAGTTCAAGGTAACGCTTGAGGGAAAGCGTGGGATTTATATGGGGAAAGAAGAAATGTCTTTTGAAGCGATCCGTTATGTAATGAGCATTGTCAAGACAGCCTCGACCGAGCAGAATCCTTATGCTTTGGCTGTCAGTCATATGAGGAAAGAAGGAGTGGAGTATGCGCATGAATAGATGGTTTATGGTAATGATTTTGATATTAGGGATAATCCATACTGCGTATGCACAGCAGGTCAAGCATGTCATAGAAGAAGGTTCTGTAGAGGTTCGGGCTGTTCTAGGGCGGACTATTGAGGTCGTGGTTGCTTCAGGAGTATCCAGCCTGGTACGGTCAGGAGATATGTCTTCCTTAAAAGTGGAGCATGTGTCAGGACATTTATTTGTTACACCGTTAGCGAAAGATCCGGCAGAATTAATTGTGATCGATGGCATAGGGCGTTCCTACAGGTTGAAGTTCATGCTGGGTCAGGATTTTGATGAGAAAGTGATCATTGCTCCACGTGTGAATGCAAATGATCGGGCTGAAAATATTGTAGCAACCATTGACTTTATTCGCGAGCTGGCTTCAGGGCGGGCGCCAGCCGGAACTGTTAAAGTTGTTCGTGAAGGCGTTATTTTTGAAGATGAACGGGTGCGGATATCCTCGTTGATCATTTATGAGAAGCCCGATATTCTGGGTTATGTATTGAGGGCCGAAAACCTGTTGGATCAATCGCTTGTTGTTCCTGTTGAGCAACTTAATTTTCAGGGGTTATTGGCCATTACGTCCGAGAAAGATATTTTATCCCCTGTGGGGGCAAAAGGGTCACAGGGGTTTTTATATATGGTGACAGCGCGATGAATATAACGACGCAACAGGTCAGGACATTATTAAAGGATTGGCGCGTATTATCTGGAGTCGGGGGGGTACTTTTTTTTATCTTTTTATTTGTTTTTTCATCAAAAGAAAGCCCGGAAAGAAAGGAAATGATTAATGAATCTTCAAATATCCCCGTGACTGTTAAGTCATCGGGTGAAGATAATGACGGATTGTTTCTGAGTGAAGAGGTGGATCGAAAAGCGTTTGTTGGCCGATTAGAAGATCAATATCACAGTACTCAGGAGAAGAGTCGGAAGATCGAAACGAGGATCGAAGGGATGGAAAAAAAGCTTTTGGAAATAACCAGGGCGCAAATGTTAATGAATGAGAGTTTATTGAGTTTCTCGGAAAGATTGGTAGGCGCTGAGATAAAGCAGAGTATGAGTTTATCGGACAGCTATACAGTTTCAGAGGCAGGCTTATCGGATTACAGGGTGGAAGTGGTCAATGTTGGTCCCATTTCTGAAGCGGAACCGGAAGGTATATTCTTACCTGTGGGAAGTTTTGTAAAAGGGACGTTATTGACAGGAGTGTATGCTCCCAGCGATCAAAATAATCCTTTACCTGTGCTGATTCGTTTAAATGAAGCTTTTTATGGCCCAAATGAATCACGAATCCAGCTTGAAGGTGCTTTTGTGATCGGGAAAGCTTCGGCTGAGCTTAATAGTGAAAGAGCCTTGATACAGGCGGTAAATTTATCAGTCGTACTACCGAATGGGAAAGAGTTTCAACATCAGGGGAATATCGGTTATGTGACGGATATAAAGGGGGACTTAGGGTTGAAAGGAATTGTAGTTCGTAATACCGGTGCTCAGATGGCAGCATCATTTATGAGCGGCTTTCTTGGCGGTGCTTCACAGGCCGTGGCTGATGGTGAAACAACAGTTACAACATCTTCATCTGGAAGAGTGGCACGTAATGTAACAGGGAATATTTCCAGACATGCGGCGTTTCAGGGGCTTTCACAGAGCGCTTCACAATTATCTAAATATTATTCAGATCAGTTGAGTTCCATCGTACCCGCGGTGCGGGTTGAGGCGGGAATGGATGTGTATTTGATCATTTTGGAAGGAGTGCGGATCAATGGTCTTCAGATTAATCAGTCTTTGGATGTTCGTTACTTTGATTAGTGGATGTGTGACAGCGGTTTCGCCAGGGCTGACAACACCAACCGATAGTCAGGTGAATACGTTCGCTGATACGTATCGGAAGGCAAAACAGGCAAGAAAGACAGTTGCCGATGACTTGCCTTTATTAAGTTTGGACGTTCCGACAGGTTTTACTAAACCCTATATGCCGGTGATCTTGCCGCCTCGAGTGATTAAAGTTTGGGTGCCTGCGCATGTACTTAAAGAAGACAGGCGGATCATGGTATCCGGGCATTGGTCTTTTGTTATGTTGGAAGGGACTCATTGGTTTATTGAAGGAGAGGTACGTCGATGGCATTAACGATCGATGATATCAAGAGCATATTCAATGAAGGACCGACATTATTGGATCATCTTCCCTATGCGGATGAGAAAAATGGCGTCTTTATTAATGTTGATGCCAGTCTGGGACGCGTTTGGGAGGTGCAGCCTTTTGCCGCTGAGACGGCTTCAGCGGATATTCTTGGTGCGTTTTCTTCTCAGATAGCTTCCATGATAAGTCAGGTATCGGCTCGCTTATGTTTTCAGGTTATTGTCTGGAGTGATACGGAAGTGGATGGATTACTTGGGGAATACAGGCGGCAGGGCGGTGGAGAGGCACCGGGTATTACAGCCGTTTCAACGGATGAGAAAGTTGATCATTTAAATAAGGTTGTAGGCCCTCGTCAATTAAGAGCTTTCCTGACTGTCCGGTATTTTCCTGATTATAAACTGCCTTCCTGGCCGGGGAGAGCCAGGTCATATGTGAGTGTTGGACTTTCAGCGATCAGCTCTGATTGTATGGAGGGGGCAAGGGAAGATTTTTCAAGATTAATCGCGCCGATTGAGAATGGTTTGAATTCAACAGGAATAAAGTGTGCAGCCTTAGATCGTAAGGGCTTGATCCATTTACTTTATCGGATACTTAATCCGGTGCGTTCTTTGGTTATTAAGAACCCAGTATGTGAAGAGGGTTTCATTCGAGATAGGATCCTTTATAACGCACCTATGGCAGAAGGAAATGGTTTTATATTCGAAGGTTACCATACCCGGGTTGTGACTCTCAAAGAGCTGCCGCCTAAAACATGGGCAGGGATGCTGGCGTGTTCAGCTGGGGATCTTCCATCGTTGCTTGATGCATGTCATGAGTTTATGATTGTGTTGAATTTTATTGTCCCGGACCAGGCGCAAGCTTTGTCGCGTCTCAAGTTTCAGAAGTCCTTTGCTTTTATTCAGCGCTCATCATCGTTGGGAGATGTGAGTGAGGAAGCGGTGCATAAGAAAGAGGAATTAAGTGCGGTTATCAGTGAATCATTTAAAGGAGGGCGGGCGATTGTTTACGTGAGGGCTCATTTCATCCCCTTTGCGCGGACAAAAATAGAAGCAGACCGTGCCGCCGATGAATTTATTTCACAGCTGAGCCGTATAGGCGCGGAAGGGTTAAGAGAAGAGATCATTGCGCCTTCATTATTTTTAAGTTGCCTTCCTTTGAATTTCGATCATACCTATGATCATTTTATTCGTCGTACGCGTCGCTTGCTGGCAGATAATTTGAGCGACTTGTTGCCCTGGTATGGTTCCTTTCGAGGTACCCGAACACCGGCAGCACTCTATCTCAACCGAAGAAGAGAGCTTGCCAGAATTGATTTCTTTGATTCTGATACCAATCCACATGCTGTCATTATTGGCTCTTCAGGTTCAGGAAAATCATTTTTGACGAATGACCTGATCTATCAGAATTATCGTCTGGGGGCATATTTCTTTATTCTGGATAAAGGGAATTCTTACCGAAAAACATGTGAGGTCTTGGGTGGGCGGTATGTTTCTTTTGAAATGGATAAACCTTTATGTATTAATCCGTTTTTTAGAAAACCAACAGCCGAGAATCAGGCTTTCCTTGTTGAGATGCTGGCATTGATGGCATCAGGTGGGGATGAACGTGATCGATTGGGCCGTGAAGAGCGGGGGATCCTGCAGATTGCGATCTTGAGGGCATATGCGCAAAACAAAGATAAAGAGGTGACGTTAAGTGATGTTACAGATGTCTTGAATGATCTGTCGGTTGAAGCTAATGGGCTTGTATTAGAGACGGGAAGGCGCTTGGCGTTAAGGTTAACGCCATTCACTAGGAATGGTCAGTATGGCCAGTTTTTTGATGGCCCGGACCAAATGTCTACATGTGATCGTTTTACGGTATTTGAGCTGGCGCAGCTATCTCGGTATCCAGATCTTCAGCTGGTGGTGCTTCTTAATATTATGTTCTTTATTACAAATTTTGTGTCGGAGGAGTCTGTTATAGCTTTACGCAAGTTTCTGATCATTGATGAGGCATGGCAGTTGTTGAAGATGTCGAATACGGCTGATTTCATTGCGAATGCCTTTAAAACATTTCGCAAGTATCGTTGTGCGGCGGTGGCTGTAACTCAGGAAGCAGGCGATTTGCTTCAACAAAAAGCGGGAGGGGCGGTATTGGCTAATACCGCTAATAAGATCTTTTTGAAACAGGATCCAAGCCTGATCGATGGGTTTAAGGCGGAATTATCATTAAGTGATGAGATGGCGCGACTTCTTCGTTCACTTGCAACTGTGAAGGGGAAGTATTCCGAGGCATTGGTTATTACGCCTTCTTCATCAGGGGTGATTCGCCTGGTACCGGATCCTTTCTTGTATTGGACGGCTAATAGCGAGCCGAAAAATAATGAGTATCTTAATGATGTACGTAAACGTTTGGGGGGTAACTTATTAGCGGCATTAAAAGAATGTGCAAGGGAGTATCCGTATGGAATTCATTAAATGGATGGGTGTGGTTGTGTTGATAGCCGGTTTGGCGGGATGTGCCTCGTCTGAGGGGATCGTAAAATCAGTGGCGTATCAGGAGGGGTATCAGAATGGTATTTCCAAGAATTTGGGAGAGATGGCGGAGTCGATGAATGGTAATGGTTTCCCATATTTGATGGGAGAGAATTGGGCACAGCCGCTGGTTCAGGAAGTTCGGATCCCTGCTCATGTTCGGGGGGGTGTCTTTTATCCTGAGCATAATGAACTTGTGATTATTACTCCCGGTGAGTGGACGCGGTCGGCGGCTTTTCCGGTCAGCGCTCAAGTGATGACTAATCAAGAAAAAGTTCAGTATTTGTCTGCTGATATTACGGGGTTACCTCGGGTGATTATGAATGAAAAGGAGATAAAATGAGAAAAGGTTTGAAGGCAGTATTGATGGTGTTGTGGTTAGCGAGCGCGTCTATGGTGCATGCTTTGGAGCAAGTGAATGAGGCAGGAGAGTTGGATAGAAAGGTTTCAATGACGGGTTCGTTCAAGCTTTTTGAAGCGGTTAAGGGGATGGCTGAAGTTATGGGGAAAGGGTTCATTGCAGGCAAGGGCGTAGAGAATGTTGATGTTGTTCTTGATCTGAAAGATGTTCCTGTTGTTCAGGCTCTTAATAGTATTCTTTATCCTCGAGGATATGGGTTTCGTTTGAGTAATGGGAACCTGATCGTGTTAGCGGTTGAGACGAAGGTATTTCGGCTGGTGCTGCCTCCGGTTGAGCAACATCTGGATTCTGTTACCAGTAATGAAAGTTTGACTGGTTCAGCTGATACAACGTCAGATAAAGCTTCACAGGTCAGGGTTGGCACCAAGGTTGTTGTTGGGAATAGCGCTCAGAGGCTCTCGTATTGGGAGGATGCTGAACGGAATGTAAAAGCTTTGTTAACGCCTATCGGAACAGTTTCATTAAATCGTGTCGGAGGGGTGATGGTGGTTACGGATAATCCGGTTGTGCTTTCAACTGTGGAAGGGTTTATTGATGAGCTGAATCAGCGAGTGAGCCGTCAAATATTAGTGGATGTTAAGGTGGTTGAGGTTGAACTGTCGCATGAGCATCGTTTGGGTATTGATTGGTCAATATTAATGGATCGGGGAGATTTGAAGAATCTGAAGGCTGTATCTTCCATGACGGCGGAGCATTTTACCGGGGCCGGGGCATTTACGTTAACCGGATTTGCGGATAAAGCTTTATCGGGTGATTCAGATACTGGTGTGAATGGGCTGCTTCGGGCGCTTGATTCTTTTGGCCGTGTTGAAGTGGTCTCTCAGCCGAGGGTGGCGATGTTGAATAATACCGTAGCGAATATCCAGGTCGGGCAAACGCGATCTTATGTGGAATCGTCTAATATTGAGAGTACTCAGTCCGGGGGGACAATTGTCAGCGGATCTTTAGGAGAGGTTCATGGCGGGGTAACATTGCAGATCGTGGGTAATTTGATAGGAGATGAAATCTTTCTTAATGTGACGCCAGTTGTAAGCAGTGTGGATGAGATCCGTTCTATTACGTTGGGTGGCGGGAGTCGTTTGGAGGCTCCGGAAACTTCCATGAAGTCAATGAATACAATGGTCCGTTTGAAAGAGAATGATACAGCCGTGATTGGCGGGTTAATAACAAAGAATACGAATAAACAACATTACGGTATTCCGGTTTTAGGCCGGCTTCCTTTTTTAGGGCGGTTGTTTTCATATGATTCTGTTCGCCGTTCAAGAGTAGAGCTTGTAGTTATGATCACCCCAAGGCGGAGTTGATCATGAGTACATTTATCTTTACAGAGAGGGGATTGTGTTTCCTGCATCAGGGAAAGCTGCAGTGGGTCTCTTTGGAAGAAGCCGCGCGTCTTGAAGGGAGTCAGGAGCAGAGGGTGGCTGTTCTCCTGGGAGGCGTTGAATATCGTACGATCACATCGACCGTGTCTGAACATAAGACGGGGGAATGTTTTCCGAATGGATTTATGACTCGTTCTGAGCGGATCAAAGGAGGCGTGAGCCTGGAGATGGGGGTTAGGGAGGAGCTGTTGGCAAGATTATATAATTTCTTTCCACGAGGAGCTGTGAAAACATGTGTCCCTTATGGGATAGCTGTGCGATCGTTCCTGTTATCGCAAGGTTGGAGCCTGGATGGTATGCTGTATTTGGTCGTAGATCATGCCGGGGAGCGTGTATTTATTACTATTATTGAAGAGGGCGCTGTTCTTGAAACCCGGGAATTGATCTATCAGGATGAGATGCGTCTAGCGGAAGAGGTAAAACGAAGTGAGAAGCGATGTCTTGAGAAAGCCACGAGTGGAACGATCTTGAGAATTGTCTCAAACCATAGAACATATTTGGACATAGTGCGAAAGAGTCAGCCATCCAGGGAGGTTATATTTATAGATGAGGTGGCGCCTGTTTTAGGTGTAATGGAGAAAGCCCGTTTTGGAATACATTTTTCATCACCTTCTGAGAATGCGTCCAGGCAGAGTCAGGAGATCTGGTGGCATGAGTTGATGAGATATAGTGTTGGGATCGGGCTTTGTGGAGTAAGCATTATGAGTGCGTTGATCGTATCAGATATGGGACATAAGGCTGATGTTCAAACGTTGGGATTGAGAGAAACATTATCTCGGAATGAAGCTTCTTTTAAAGCGCGGGTTCATCAAACGTATCAAGATCATTTAATGTCGTTGAAAAGAATTAGTATGGAGAAGAGTTTTGTTGATCTGGCGGGGTCATTTACGTCGCAGTGGTACTTGCAGCGATTAGTGTGGACGGCAGGGATGGATCAGCGCTCTGCAGTTGAGGCGGTGGTCATTACTGGTTCGGAGTTGAAGTTTACAGGTTGTGGAATTTTTAAAGGTTGCACGATGACGTATGAGATTATTGGCGGACAGCCGGCGGTCAGGTTGGTGAAGGAGTCTATATGAGAAATAGCGTGATAGTCTTGTGTGTTGTAGTTATTTTAGCCAGTGGCTGGCAGGGGTCCCGGGGATGGACGCAGTGGCAATCAGCCAAGAAAGAAGTGAGTGTTTTAGAAGGAAAAATTGAACGGTTGAATGAAAGAAGCCAAATGTTAGCTCAGTTCAAGTCACGGACGCCTGTGGCTTTGAGTCGATTGTATGAAGACTTTTTGGCGGATATATCGGATATTGCCAGGCTTCATTTACTGGGATTGTCGGTTGAGGGAGGGATCCCACTTTTTACGGATTCGGCTATGGAGGGTTTAAAAGAAGCCAGAATAAAAGTAGTTTTTTCACGTATACCTCGTCGAGGAAGTCTGTTATCTGTTTTAGCCTTTCTGGATGCTGTTGCTAACAGGAGGGCGTTGGTTTACGAACAGGTGATTCAGGAGAAGAATATGCTGACGATTGAGGTAAGGTTGGTTGGGGTATAAGGCATGAGGTTGGGGTTGATCATGGGGATATCTTTGTTCGCTGCTTCAGCTTCAGCTGATATTTTTGCGCCTTCGGCATCTGGTAGTGCCGCTCTCCGGGAAGTCTTGACGGAGGATAGGTCGGGATATTATTTACATTCGCCGGAGGTTTCTCCCGCTGGAACAGAAAAGAAGGTATCGGAAGCGGATTATTTCTCGACAGGGGTATTGAAACGAGACCGGGGGCTTTATGATGTTGATGCGGCGTTCAATAAAGAATTTGATGCGTCATACACTAAAGAGAGTTCTTTTAACAAATATAAGCTGGCGCGGAATAGTTTATTGTTATTATCGTATTCCAGTCCGGCTTTAGCGGATATTCTGAAACATTACAGGACGATGTCGGCTCAACGGGTGGCGTTGGAGCAGGAACGTTTGGCTGTTATTGAAGAGGGAACGCAAAGCGCTTTGGACCGGTTGCGTATGCTCTCGGAGCGTGAATGTATTCGTCAGCGACAGGGAGAAGGTTTGGTTAGGGCAATGGAGGCTTGTAAGGGTGCGGTGGAACCTTTTGATGCTTTGTCATTGTTGAGTGATAAAAAAACTTTGGCTGATGGACGGCTTAATATCCATGTTATCAGGGATTCTATTGCTTTATTAGGCCTTTCAGAGAAGACGGCAGGCGATCAGGTAGCCGCATTAAGTGGTGACACGGTGATTTCCAGCAATGATTTGAAAGAGCTGTTGCCTAAGCATACCTTTGAAAGTCGAGTAGAGTATCATCAACAGAAATACTTACGTAAGTGGCGAGATTTATTAAGGCCTGAGGCAGAACGAGAGTCTGGGTTGACGGCGGCTCAGCTGATGGGGGAAGTATCTTTACCGGGGGTTCCTGTTACTGAAGCCATGGTAAGAAGTTTTTTGATTTTTGATGAATCCATGACTGGGGGGTTGTGCGCAAAGTTATCATCTTATTTAGCTCGAGCGGAAGCGCGCAGGGAGTATGAGGAGAGCATGATCTTTATCGGGCTGGCGCAGAATTTGCCACAAATACCGACGGAGTTCAAGCGGATCATGAGCAGTCGAGGGGGGTATTTAAAGGGGGTGGTTTCCAGAAGCGGCACTGAAGCAGAAATCCTGGAGGGGTATCGGTCGCTGCTGGCAGGGATAATGAAAGATGCCGATACAGTACGACGGCGGCTTCTTGCCGACGAAGAAAGAACCATTCAGCTTAAACGTGCGCAGGATTCTTTATTAATGTTATAGGCTTTGCCGGGGTTAAGAAAAGAGTTTAAAATATTGTGAAATTCTACGTATTGACAACTTAAATTTTAACGTTATAATTTCAACACATTGGTTGCTTTAAGGATCAATGCAATTTTTAAATGAATACATTTATTCCCTTGTAGCTCAGTTGGTAGAGCATGTGGCTGTTAACCACAGTGTCCGAGGTTCGAGCCCTCGCGAGGGAGCCATTTAGATCAGCCCATCAGAGATATCTGGTGGGCTTTTCTATTGGTGCTAAATTCACCGTCGACAAAACCGCAGTAATCCTCACAAAAGCCATTAATACCCCAAACAGAGATACCCCATAAGGCCCGCTTGGGCCGGACATGTATCTCTTTATCTCTGATTGCATCAGTTTGGGGCAGTTTTTAGTAACGGCTATTTATAGCGATAATAAACGCTGGAATTAGGCTGTTACGAGAAATTAAAGAGAGATAACGGACATTTTGGGGGACATTCAGGACAGATCTTCCGTCGGATGGGGAGTCGTAAGGTTT
>DYOU01000020.1 GCA_020720365.1 Candidatus Elulimicrobium sp. | reverse complement strand
AAGTACGAATGAACCCGAATAAATCTTAATTTTCTTATTTTTATTACTGTGAAAAATTTGTGTTCATGATATGATCCTTAATGTCCACTCTGGACATTAAATCTTAAAAGAAAGTGTTTAAATGGGAGTTGTTTATAAATTACGCCAGGACATTATTGATTTTATTGTCCAGACTAAGATGGCAGATCCTTCCCTTAGCTGTCGCAAGTTGGTAGGTGTGATCAAGGCTCAATTCGGAGTGGATGTGTCAAAATCATCTGTGAATGGGGTGATCAAAGAGTTTCAATTGAGTGGCCCTATTGGCAGGTATCCTCGTTTCAAGGCTCCGAAATATTTTGCTATTCCAAAAGATAAGAAAACAACTCTTTTGAATAATGTTCAACCTTTTTTATCAGAAGTTAGCGATCCTATTCAGCTTCTTTCAACAGAAGTTTCATCTGAAGAAATGTCCAGTCAGGACATTGTAATAGAACGATCAGTTCAAGAAGCTGTGGAGACAGAGAGCCTGGTTGTTCCTCAAGAGCTTGTTGAGCCTTTGACTTTGCGGGCGGATCTGCTTCAATGGTCAGAGCCTGTTCAAGGTGATCCGGATCTTGCAGGGGCTGTTTTTGAGAATATGGCGCGTGAGCAGGCGCGAGAGGCGTCGAATGCTCCGTTGTCTGTATGGTTAGGGGATTTAGGGATGTCGTATGGCCGGCTTGGAGCTGCTGCGCTCTGGTTTACGTTCAAGTCGGTTTGTATCAGGGGGTGTTTAGGGGATTTGATAGCGCGTACGTTAGGATCCTTGCCGGGTGGAGTTACATCGCAGGATTGCGAAGTACTGTTTTTTACGGATCTCTTTGGTGAACATCGCCCTGGCTTTGAGTCGAATGATCTGCGAACGCTTTGGCGCTTGTCAGGGCTTGATGACAGTCAGGGGCGTGCCTTAATGGAGAAAGCAGAAAGCCTCGATTCAAACAAGACTTTGTGTACGACGATTGCAACAGAACTTGCCATAGCTTTTACTCCGGTGAGATACTTTCGCTTGTTAACAGAGAAAGGCGAAAGATTTTATGTCGATGCGTATTCAATGACACTTCACCATGAATTTATTGATGCCGGACAGGTTTCTGCGCAGCTGCCGATATTTATGGGAATTGAACGGGCGGTGGACCGCTTGATGACGAATATTGAACCTTTTATTTCTGAAGTTACATCTGCCGGGTTAACTCCACAACTAGTACGCTTTGTTCAACTTATGGGTGGATTTGGCGAAGATTCTTTGATTTCCGTTGAGGTTATTGGTGATAATGATATTAAATGTGCGGAATTTTCCTCAGTGCCATTGATGAGGCGAGACTTTATTCTGCGGGTACGTTTAAATCAACATGAGATGAGCCGGATTGATTATGAGATGATTGAAAATACTAAGAAATTCGGTCATGAATTTTTGGGCTGTGAAGGCAATTATTCAGAAGGTGAATTGATCCTCGAAGCAGGTATAGATCCACTCAGGGTTTTGACAGTTAAAACTGTAGCAGGAGAAGAATTTGTATTATTATCAAACATTTCAAAAGGTGATGCATCTGGTGGATTGATTGTAGAAACATTTGTTAAGAATTATAGTGCTCTATCTGTGGGATATACTAACGAAGAATGTTCAAAGCGTGCAAGTATTGAACCACCACTGACTAGTTTTCGCCATGTTTTCAGGTTTATTGATACACAAATGAGAAAATTCTTTTGTGAGCCTTTGGGTGATGGGTTATCTTGGCAGGAAATGTGTTCTATCTTATATGACCTTCCAGGGATCATTAAAGAACATCCGAAGGCTTTATTATTCCGGCTTCAGCTTCCCCAAGACCCTGCCTGGCATGGTCGATTAGGTGCATTTCTTTCCAAGCTTAACAAGGCAGGCTTCCGGACAATCGATGGTCGAAGCATTCTTTTCTTTTCTGAACCTTTGACGGTTGCTTTATAATTCGGCTGTTTTTGTTTTAATCTTTCAACAAAACCTTTTTCACTTTCTGCGTTGCTTCCTGAAAAGCCGTATGTTATACTTTTAATATGTTTAGCAAAGATGAAGATCCCTTCGTCTTTCGTCCCCGCGCAAGCGGGGTTTTATCGCGGTTCAGGCGTTTGGGCTAACGGCTGCGGATCGCTGGAGGCAACTTCAGTCGATATAAAAATCAGGGATTGAATATTCTCGCTTCGTAGCTGGTTCAACGAAGGAAGCCCTGGTAAAATGTTCTTCTGGTACATAGGTGTCGAACGATGAGGATCAGAAACAGGAACGGACAAAATCTGGTTGAGTATTGCCTCGTCGTAGCGATCGTCTCGGCGGCTGTTGTAGCCATGAGCACTTATGTATATCGGGCCGTTCAGGCCAAGCAGAAGGATATTTCAGAAGAATATTCGCGCGATTAGGCATTATCTTAAAACATTATTATGGAGGTTAACATGTTAGAAAAGTTAAGACAAAGAAAAGCTCAGAGCACGCTTGAGTACATCATTCTGATAACAGCTGTTATTGTAATTGTTATTGGTTTGACGTTTAGTCCGACATCTCCGTTCAGACAGACGTTGAATACGACGTTAAATACGGCTATTGAGAAAGTTGGTGCTGTGAGTGATAAGTGGGATGCTTCGATTAATAGCGACTAATGAGGCTAAGTCTACCACGAGAAATTAAATAATTGTATGCTAACAGGAGGTTCAAATGTTGAAAATGTTCAAAAATAAAAAAGCGCAAAATACCGCTGAATATGCTATTTTGATCGCTTTAGTCGTTGGCGGTGTTGTTGCCATGCAAACGCATGCCCAGCGTACCCTGAATGCGCGTTTACGCGATGCGAGTGTAATGTTTGTGAACTCAACGAAAGACATTGGTAATACAGCTCAGTATGAGCCATATTATACGAATTCGTATGCGGATAATGACAAGATATCGACGAAGGATGATTCTCTTGACGCACAGAGCCTTAATACGCAGACATCAAAGAAGCAGGCTACCTATGTTGATGATGCGACGTATAACGGGCTTATCGGTTTTTAAATTTATATTTAGTTTTAATCAACAAGAAAGGGCCATGGCCTATGAGGATTATCAATCGTAAGGGACAAAGCACTCTCGAGTACGCAATTCTGATCATTATTATTATTGCGGCTTTGGTGAGTCTGCAGACGTATATTAAAAGAGGTATTCAGGGTCGGTTAAAGTCTTCGGCAGATGATATTGGCGATGGTTATACGCTGGCTGAGGGCGCGAATTATCATAAAAAGGTAGTGTCAATATCGAATACAACCGATAAATTCGCAGAGGGTGTAACATCATCCAGGATCCAGGCAGGCGGTGCGATGACGACATCGACAGTGACGAATATTCAAACGAATCAGGATGGCGAATACTGGGTTAATTAGTAACGTGTGCAAAGAGGGCGCGCTGGCCGCCGTAAGGCGGCCGGCCGTCTATTTTTATGTTAAAGAGCTTTCGTTCCAGACAAGCGCAGACGATCAGTTCTGAATATGTGCTGGTTCTGACACTGGCGATTGTAGCGGTCTCCGCGATGAGCATGTATGTCAAGCGGGCGCTTCAGGCCAAGACACTCGATGCTCAAAAGCGGGTAGTCGCCGATGCAACGGTCGCCTTGGGGCATAGGGTCAATATGGAGTATGAGCCGTATTATGCTCAATCCACATCGGATACGGATATGTATAAGGAAGAACGTACCCGGATCACCCCGATGGGGTATATCAATAAAGAATTATATTTGCAGCGTCAGGTAGAAGCTCAAAGTTTACAAAAGTCGCCAAAGCTTTAGAAATGTGGTGAAGCGGGTGTAACTATGATGTTGATACAGGTTAAGGCTCAGACGCTGGGTGAATATGTGATCATGCTGAGCATTGTTGTAGCGGCGTCTGCGGCGATGTTCCCGATGATCAAGCGCGGTACGCAAAGCCTGATCAAGACAGGCGCCGATCAGATCGGTGACCAGTCCAGGTCAGAACAGGATTTTGATTCAGATGACGGATATCTGATCGAGGCGAATACGTTTTCGTCGACCGATAGCACAACAAAGACATTTGATCGGCCGGGGGTTATCGGCAAGACCGACACACAAGTTTTGGATTCGCATACAAGGATGGAATCAGATCTGGGTTTTACGGAGGATTAACATGTTGAAGTCGAGCCGTGGACAGAGCACTCTTGAATACAGCATTCTTGCTGTTATTATCATTGCGGCCCTTGTTTCAACGCAAGTTTATATGAAGCGCGGGATTCAGGGGCGGTGGAAAGACTCTGTTGATCAGTTGGGGGACCAGTATAGCCCGGGGCTAATGTGCGGAGTGGTGACCCATCGTACTCTTTCGACGAGTGAATCACGTGTCCGGGCTGTTGTCGATAATCGCGTCGGGCGTTCAGGGTATATGACGCTGCGTTCGGATAATTCATCGACGAGAGAAACAAAAGACGGTACCATGGAAATACGTTATTAAAGTTAACCCTGACAGGGCGAATGTAATGGCGGATAAAAGTTTAAGGAAATCCAGAGGAACATCCAAGCGCGCCCAGGCCATTGTTGAATTGGCTGTTTTCGGCGCTATTTTCTTGTTTATTCTTGGAAGCATTGTGCAACAGGGGTTTGGGACAATGATGTATCAGGAGGCGCAGTTGACATCAATGAGGAAAGCGATGCAGGCTTCATATATCGGCGGCCAGCATAATAATTCAAAACGTAATACGACAAGTGTGCTTGTGTATGAAGATCGCCTTGTGCCGGGATTTTCCAAATTCGGTGTGGTTGACCGTGTGCCAACAGTTTCTTCAGCGAGTGGTTCAATGTCAAGAAATCTTTATATGCCGATAGATTGGAATGAAATTTCGAACCCGAGCTTGGTAGCGGTTCAGGATCTGAAAGTGAATGGACAGACTTTTGAATTAGCGACATCCGCGGCGATCACGGTTACTTTCACTCGCGCAACTGCTACAGGGAACATGAAACGTGAGTGGGATGATAAATGCCCGGTTGGTGGTGAGTGTTATCCATGGGCGTATACGGTTTCTGCCCATGGGAATGCCAATTTTACTGGTGATGAGGACTGGCAGTATGATTATGATCGTGACGGTAATTTTGCCAATGATTTATGGATGCAGGGTGACAAAAATTTAAAAGCTTCGCGATTGACGCGCGCTCTTTGGAAATGGCAGCGAGAAGATCTTAGCCAGCTGGTTTCCAAGATCGATGCGGCTAAGGGCAATTATCCGGTGTATGACATTAACGGGGACTTTTCGGAAGACACCATTTTCAGTTTAACCCTGCCTGGAGATGGCGCGGGTTCTTTTACGGCCAATATCCTGGATAGCATGGCGGGAGATATTTCTACTGAAGATGCGGACAATGTTCCGCTTGATCTTCGTCAGGGGATGAAGACAGAGGCAACCATTTATTCTCAAATGGAAGACGGTACGGTCCTGGAAATTCGTAATGGTAAAGCTTATATTCCAGGAACGATGAATTTGTCCAGAAGTGTGGCGCAAAAACATCAATATGACGTGATTTCCAGGGTCTATCAGTTGAACCCCAGGATGGCTAATCCGGACGCATTCATCACACGGAATCCGAATATTGAGAGGGTCGATGCCTGTACGGGTGCGGCTAATCTCATGTATTCTTGTTTTGATAAGCGTTTAAAGATCTTGTATATTCGCAGCCGTATCAGTGATATGCGCGGCCGTAAATGGATCTATCACGCGGATAATGACATGGAGAAGTCTTTGCTGAAACCATGAAAACAAAAAAAGCGCAATCCATAATTGAGTTCTCTTTTGCGATGATGGTCATGATGGTCATGTTGTATGCGTTGATACAGTCTTCCCGCTGGGTAATGATGGACCTGGCGGAAAGACGCTATGATCATGATGGGACATTGTTGCGTAAAGGGGACGCTTCAGCTCAGTTAACGCCGAATTTTCATAAGGCCAGGACATTGGATGCGGTACTATCTCATTAAGGAGCCTTAATGCTGTACAATAAACAGGGACAGATGTCGATGATGTTTATCGTAGCCATTGCGATCGCGCTGGTGTTCTTGGCGTTGACCATGAACTGGAATCGCACGGCACAGATCAAGACACAAAGTCAGGTTGCGGCGACAACAGCAGCGGGAGTGTTGGTGTCGCGTATGGCCAGTTACGGACATAGTCAGATGATGACCCAATTAGGCGGTAAGCGGGAAAAATGTGCCAAAACGGGGCTGTTGGGTGCGATATTAATGGTGATCTTCATTATTATTGTGATTATTGTTTCGTGTGTTTACGGAGCCTGTAGCGGGGGGGCGCTTGCCACTCAGCTGATGAACGGATTATTCATTTCTTTGGCGTTGGCAGTTGTTAATGTAGTTGTACAGGCCGCAATTATTCAACCGGCTATTACCAGAATGTGGAACAAGCTGCAGAAGAATATAACGACAGTAGAGGATCAATTCCTGGAAAACGCCCTTCAGACGAGTTTATTTACTATAGCCACCGATACAGAAATGATGCCGGATGTCCTTGATTATGATATGGATGGACGCTGGAATGTCCCGAATGTTCTCGGAAGGTCGAATGATGAAGTGTCCCGGTTAACGTATCATTATACCCGGCGTTTGATGAATGTGAAACGTCCGCAATTAAAGTATAGTGAGTTTCAGGCTGAACTTACGAAATTGGTAGAGGCGCTGGGAATGAAGATCGAGACAAGCTGCTGTCTACCGGGAGATAATTTTTGTAACCCGGATTGCGCTTATTCGGAGTCGAAGGGAGATGTTCCGGCGGTTGCGAGCCTGTGTCAGCTGACGCCTTTTCAGGATTATCCCTTTTCCTATGATCCTTTACTTTGTCAGCGGGTGAACAAACCTAATTCGCTGGTCGGACTTCTGGGGCGCGATGATTCCAATCTTTATTTCAGAAAAGATGCGGCGTTTGATCCTCGTTCGACAGAAACAACGTTTATGGCGGCGCCAGGGTTTATTGTTGAAGATTCTGATGGCCCGATCTTTCGTCTTTTGTGGCAATTATTGAATATCAGTACGGATAAACCCAAAGTTGGCGCCGGTTTACGTCAGGTGATCACGGATGTAGCGACGCTCAATGAGCTTGTTAAACCTGCCAATCCTCCGGATCAGTGCCCCGGGAATCCTCCACAGACAGGGATCTGGCGCCAGGGCAATGATTTCTTTTGCAGCCGTAATTTTGACGGGGTGAATTATACAGCGCCTCATTACGCGGGATGTTCGCAGCATGATTCCGCGTGTAATAATATGAATGATTCCCTCGGAGCGCAATGCGATTGTGCGCTTTCGTCGGATAAAGCGGCATGGCACAATGACATGTTTGATGAACATTGGATGTCTTTGCGGGAATTCGCGCAAAAGGCTGATCTTATTGTTAATGATTCTCAGAACCTTCTGACATCTGGCCTGGATCAGATCAAGGATGAGATCACAATGGGGATAGGCCTTTTGACGGTTATCCAGGCAGATTTTACCAACTGGCGCGATTTTATTACCTCCTGGTATTCCAATCTTTATCATACACACACCTCGTTGACGTTCAGCGGGACTGCGTATGAAGTATTTTGCGGTGGAAATACGCTGGTAAATGAAGCAGGCGGAGCTCCTTTGTTGACGTTGCAATCCGTTATTAATTGCGACAAGTTTTATGCGTTTCAAGCCGAGCCCTTGTTCAAGCAGTGTCTGAACGATTGCGACCAGTGGAATTTGACTTGTACAACAGCGAAAAAGCAATGTGTCAATGATACGGCTGCGTGTAATGGTTGTTTGGCCTGTTCGTGTCCTGCTTCTCCTCCAGGCGCGCCGCCGTGTCCTTGCCCGCCCTGTGGCGGGGTTTGTGGCGCGGCAGCAGCCAGCTGTGCGTTTGCGACCTTGTTTTGTTCCACTCCCGGCAATGTTCCTTCGTGCGTCAATCGTCCCCGGTCATTGGCGGACGACGGGTTGTTGTTTGATACACTTGCGGTTGATTGTCATGCAGGTTCTAATTTTCGTACCCGGTTGACGGCGTCTGTAACACAAGCGGCTGTAGCGGCGCCGTTCTTTGAAGACCGTGTTCCGCTTCTGGAGGCCGCTCAGGTGTCGGCTGGAAATCTTTTGCCAAAATTATCAGCAGCTTTAATTGAGGGGTTTGCGAATTTACCTGCCGTTCAGGTCAAAGCTGTTGAAGCGACGGATGAAGTTCAGGAAAACAGGCTGGAATCGAGTGTGATTTACGGCTGGCAGGGCAAGAGCGGAGCAGGCGGCTTGCGTGGCCGGGTGCATTTAGTCAAGCTCGAGGCGGATCTTCCGAAACGTTGTGATGCCTGGAGTGCGGAGAATGGCGGGTTACCCGCGGCTTGTGGAACGTCAAAGTTCCCATGGATCAAGACGGCCAAGAAAGGTTTATTCAAGCGTTGTTATACGCTTACGGATACGGATGGTTGTGTTAGAGTGCGCGTGTCCCGGTTCGATGAGAATGCTTCGGGGACAGTAGGCTTTGCGAGTGGAATAACACGGCTGTGGCAATTCTTCGGACAGCATCCGAATGCTTCCGACGCTGATGCATTGGTGAAACAGGTGCGTTTGAAGTGTTTTGGATATGACCATATCATGATGGAAGACGGTACGATTTTATACACTGTGCCGGATTCGTTTATGATCAGCCGTACGGTGGACTCAGCGTTAAGCTCGGCTGATTATACTCAGGAATGCCGGGCAGCGGCGGCCGAGCTTATTCAGAAGGGTTTCGTTACAGAAACATGCGCGAAATACTATCTGGATGGGAATCAGTACAAGATGAAGTTTGTTTCCTGTGGGAAGGCGGCGTGTTCTTCAAAGTAGGGTGGCTATGAATAAACAAGTCAACCAGCGTAAGGCATTCGCTGTCATTGAGTATCTCGTAATGGTCGCGATCATTGTTCTTACGTTTATTACCTTTCGGTTTTATGTGCAGCATGGGTATCAGGGGCAGATGGCTCGCACCGGGGAATCATTCGCATTTGGCCGGCAATACGATCCTGAGGATACGATTGTTTGTGCCTATGACGGGTTCTGGTATTCGGAAGCGTGTTATAATCACCAGATCGGCCTTGGATCGACTTCAGCCGCGGCTAAGCTCATTTGCCGGGATCAGGCGGGATGTAATAATTAGAAGAGAGTTGATGGTTGTTAAGTAAACAAGGAGATTGAATGTTTCTTATTATTTCGATGCTGGTTTTTCTGGCCGTTACGTTGTTTACGTATTTTGGCGTGCCGTTTCTGGCGGTTACCTATTTTCAAATGAATCAGAAACGAGCCAGTAAGTTTGTGATGGAGATGGATCGCTCGATGATGCAGGCTGATCTCAAGCGCATGGCGATCCTTTACTTTATCGGCCCTGTTGTTTTGGGAGCTGCGGGGTTCTTTTTTCTTCCTGTTGAATTCAGGCTGATAGGGGTGATCGTCGGGATCATATTCGGCTTTATTTTGCCGCGTTTTTATACCGGTATCCTGATTGACAAGCGACGGTCAGCTTTTAATAGTCAGCTGGTTGACGCGCTGATGATCATGTCCAGTTCTTTTCGCGGAGGCTTAAGCCTGATCCAGTCCATGGAAGCCGTTACAGATGAAATGCCGGACCCGATCCGTCAGGAGTTCAGTATTGTGCTTGGTGAGAACAAGATGGGGGTGACGATCGATGAAGCGATGAACCGCCTTTTTAAAAGGATGCCTTCTCCGGCGATGCAGCAGGTGATCAGCTCGATCCTGCTGGCCAGGGAAACGGGCGGCAACCTTCCGGTCATTTTTTCGCGTATTGTGCAGAATATCAGGGAAAGAAAGAAGATCGAAGAGAACCTGGCGGTTTTGACTGTACAGGGTAAGATCCAGGCGTTGGTAATGAGCGGGTTGCCGGTCGGATTCTTTTTTATGGTGAATGCGACGAACCCCGGGTATTTCCGGACAATGACAGGGTCTGATATCGGCCGGACTTTGTTGATTGTTTGTTTTTGCCTGTGGATTGTCGGGACATTTCTGATTATCAAAATAAGTTCATTCAAGGAAGAGTAGGAGACCTATGCTGACATTGGGACTGATCGCATTTTTTTTGGCTATTGCGGCATTGCTTATCGCGTTCGAACCCGAGGAAGAAAGGCAACGGCGTCCCTCACTTAATCTGAGAGATCTGGAAGTTTCACCTGTTTCTCTGTTGCGTAAAGGAGATAGAAAGAAAGATTTTGCGCTGTTTTTTCTTAATAATATTGCTTTTATTCTCAAGCCCCTGATCGGCAGTGAGATGCGTCATCGGTTGGTGAAAGACCTGGGTATTGCCCAGAGTCATATGACCCCAGAGGTTTTTCTGTTATTAAAATTTATGATTATGGGTATTCTGTTTTTTTTGCTGCCGGGCTTATTCCCGAAAGATATGTTTGTTTTTGTTGTATTAATGTCGATCGCTGTCGGGTATTTCCTGCCGGATGTGATTATAAAGAACAAGATCGCAAAAGTGAAAGATGATATCATCCGGCACCTGCCGGACACAGTTGATTTGTTGGGGCTTTGCGTGAATGCGGGCCTGGATTTTATGATGTCTTTGAAGTGGGTGGTGAGTAAATCATCTCCAACAGTGATCGTGCTAGAGATGGACAATATCCTTCAGGAGATCAGCGTGGGTAAGCCTCGCCGTGAAGCGTTGCGCGATATGGCGCGTAAATATGAGATCCCGGATCTTTCCACGTTTTCCCGCACCTTGATTCAGGCGGACAAGATGGGAACGTCCGTGAGTGAGGCCCTGAACATGCTTTCTGAAGATATGCGTATGGCACGTTTTCGCCGCGGAGAAGCTATGGCCCTTAAGGCTCCTTTGAAAATGCTGGTGCCGCTTCTGTTCTGTATTTTTCCTGTTGTTTTCATTCTTGTCGGCGCGCCGATCTTCCTTGACTTTGTATTGAATAATCCCATGAAAGGGCTTCATTAAACTTCGCCTGATCCGCTTGGCTTTTTCAGGGATTTATTGGCACGAATAAGCCTTGGGGCAGATATTAAGTGAGAGTATGATCATTACCAGGCGAGTCACAAAATATTTCAGTGATACCCCTGCCGTCAAAGATGTTTCTTTTGAGATCCGGCCGGGGGAGATCGTGGGTTTTCTGGGTCAGAACGGTGCTGGCAAGACAACCCTGATGCGTATCTTGACATCGTACTTCCCTGTTTCTTCCGGTACGGCCTTGATCGCTGGCCTGGATGTTTCCAAACATTCTTTATTGATACGTCAGAAGATCGGTTATCTTCCGGAGACTCCGCCTTTATATATGGATATGACAGTTAAGGATTATTTGAGATTTGCTGCTGATATCAGGGGTGTTTCTGTGAGGCAGCGGCAGGTCAGGCTGGACAGGGTACTGGAAGAATGTCAGATCTCGGATGTTCAGGGCAAGGTTATCGGGGCATTGTCCAAGGGGTATAAACAGAGGGTTGGTATTGCGCAGGCGATCATTCATGAGCCGCAGATCCTGATTCTGGATGAACCTACAAGCGGGCTGGATCCGATCCAGATCCTTCAGGTCCGCACGTTGATCAAGGGGTTGCGCCAGGAACGGACAGTGCTTTTGAGTACGCATATTCTTTCCGAGATCGAACAGATCGCGCGGCGAGTCCTGATTATTCGGGCCGGCAGGATCATTGTGGACGCGTTGTTAGAGGACTTGTTGAAAACTCCGGGGACAGCGCCTTCAGGAGGGTCGACGCTGGAAGAAGTATTTATTCGCGCGCATCAGAGCCCCGGAGGACCTTTGTGAGCCAATTAATGTCGATTGTCCGGAAAGAATTGTCGGCGCATTTCAAGTCGCCGGTCGCCTATATTATTCTTGTTCTTACGGTCGCGATCTTTAATATTTTCTTTTATATGATCATTGAGCAGGATCGGGAAGCTTCATTGAAAGGGGTTTTTCAGGCAATGGAATTTATGCTTGTTTTTCTTGTGCCGATCCTGACCATGAAAATATTTGCTGAGGAAAAAGCCGTTGGAACGATCGAGCTTCTTATGACCTCACCGTTAACGAATACGCAGATCGTTCTGGGCAAGTATTTGGGAGTGCTGGCATTCTTTACTATTATGATCGGTGTCACGCTGGTATATGCGGTGATAGTTGCGTGTTGGGGAGATCCTGATGGTAAAGTTCTGGCTTCGGGGTATGCCGGGATCTGGATTGAAGGGGCGTTCTTCCTGGCTGTCGGCATGATGACGTCTTCCTGGACACGGAATCAGATCGTTGCCGCGATCACTTCTTATGCGATCCTTTTTGTGGTTTATTTTTCTATCAGTTTTATGAAATATTTCAACGGTCCGGCAGAAGTGCTGGTGCGCCAGTTGAGTACCTGGGCGCATTTAGAGAATTTTGTTTCAGGCGTGATCACAGCCGGGGATATTGTGTACTATTCGAGCGGGATCGCTGTTTGTTGTGTTGTGACGCGGATGAGTATTGAAAACAGGATAAAGGATTAAATGAATAACAGGCAAGGGCCTTTTCTTTTTGCAGCGGGTTTTATGGCTTTGGCCTGGGGAGCTGTTTCTTTCTATGTTGAGCAGCGGCTGGAGTTGATGCCAGCGTTTGTGAGCGCTCTCGGCGGTGTCATAATGGTGACAGGCTTGATCCGGTCGCTTCGCCCGGACCGCGGGCATTTCATGGTATTCCCATGGCGGAGGGCGGCCTGTCTTGGTCTTGGGTTTTGTTTATGCGCAGTCTTTTTTGTCGGCGTTAATGTTTTGGTTCTTAAGGTGCCATGGCGGTGGGATGTTACGCAGTTCAGGCAGCATACGCTAACGGCAGGAACGACAGATCTGCTGAAGGGATTGAAGAAAGAAGTGCAATTAACGGCTTTGTATGTAGGGATCCCTCCGTCTTATTTGGAAGACCTGTTGAAGGAATATGCCAGGGTTTCTGAAGGCAGGATCAAGACCGAGATCGTTGATCCGATCGAGCAGATCGGATACGCGGCGCAATTTGGAGATGTGATCGACAGTTCAAAAAGCAGGGTGATCGTGCGTTCGGGGGTTGAGCGCCGGGATATAGATTTTTCAGGAGCGCCCCTTTCCGAAGGTCAATTGACAGAGGCTGTCGTGCGCGTCACGCGCCGTGAACGTCAAATTTGTTTTCTGACGGGGCATAGCGAGTATTCTTTAACGGATAAAGGAGCTCGGGGGTTGACGTCCCTGGCGCTATCGCTGAAAGCCAATAATATGCAGTGCCGTGAAGTCATGCTGGGGATTGAACCGGAAGTGCCTGCAGAGTGTCATGTTCTTGTTGTGGCGGGGCCTCATGAAGAATTGACGGAGAAAGAAGAAGCGCAGATCGACCGGTATCTGAAGCAAGGCGGGGATGCCTTGTTTTTGACAGAGAATGTTGTTGTAACGACGCCAGACAAGCCTTTGACAGAAGAGGAATTCAATAAGAATCCTTCCTTGAACAGGATCCTGAACCAGTGGGGGTTGAACGTTGAGCCTGATCTGGTGGTTGATTTGAGCAGTCATGCCGGGGATGACGCGGGATGTCCGGCAACCCGGAATTATGGCGAACATGAAGCTATTACGGCCGGGCTGGATTATACGTTTTACATTCGTCCGCGTTCGATCTCCATCTTGAAGGAGCGGCGGCCATCGATCCGGCTGGCGCCTGTCGTCAGGACAATGTCAGCGGACAAGAGTTGGGCTGAGACGGACAGAATGCTCAGGGTTGTATTTGATCCGTTGCTGGATACCGCTGGACCGGTGACGCTGTCGTATGTTCTTTGGGAAGAAAAAGAAGCGGCTGATCTGTCGGATACGCGAATGATTGTTTTTACAGATGCGGATTTTCTGACGAATTCATGGATCGATCAGTATAGCAATTCCCGGATGGGGCTTAATGTCATTAACTGGCTGGCAGAGTCGGATCCCGGTCATTTAATAGAAGAAAGCCAGGTCAGGGTTGAACGGCTGGACTTGACCAGCCGGCAGCGCAGGGTGGTGGCGGCGGTCCTTTTTCTGATGCCGCTGATCATCGCTATCGGCGGTATTTTTGTCTGGATGAAGCGATAGAGCCATACTTTTGAACAGCCATGACCTAAGCCTTGCGTCTGCGAGGTACCCAGGCTTGATAGAGAGGAGAAGGTCATGCGTGTTTTTACCAACTTTGATTACAAGCCTTTGCAGTTTCAGTCTCCCCGGAGGATTATTCGCTGTCAGCGTTTGTCAGAAGTCAATTCTTGTTTTGATGAGATGGAGAAAGCTTCTGCGGAAGGATACTGGTTGGCGGGATTCTTGTCTTATGAGGCTGGCTATGCGTTTGAGCCTTGTTTCATGGATCATAAATCATATGATTTTCCGCTGCTTTGTTTTGGAGTCTATGAGCAACCGCAACCTTTTTGTCCGTTCGGGGAAAATACTGGCGCCGGGTGTGATTTTTCGGGGCTTGGCTTTAATACCCTTAAGTCCGAGTATTATTCCCGTATTCAGCATATTCGTCGAGAGATCGAACGCGGTGAAGTTTATCAGATCACCTATTGTATTAAATTGAAGTTTGGCTTTAAAGGGGATCCGCGCCATTTGTACCGTCGCCTTTTCAATGAGCAGCCTGTTCCGTATTCTGCGTATATTGAATCGGATGACGGGATGATCCTTTCTTTGTCTCCGGAAAGGTTTCTCGTGAAAGAAGGAGGACGGATTTTATCCGAACCGATGAAGGGGACATGGCCTCGAGGAAGAAATCCCGTGTCTGATGTTGTCAGGCGTACGGTGTTCGCCCGGGATGCCAAGAATCGCGCGGAGAATGTCATGATCGCCGATCTTTTGCGCAACGATCTTGGACGGATCGGGCAGAATATTCAGGTGCCGCAGTTGTTTCGCATAACACCGTACAAGACACTTTTTCAGATGACATCGATCGTGACGGCTGATGTTCTTCCGGCCATACCTTTCCGGGAGTTGTTCGCGGCGGCTTTTCCATCGGGCTCGGTCACGGGGGCGCCGCGCCTTCGGGCGATGGATATTATTCGGGGCTTGGAACGGGAAGACCGCAGGATCTATACAGGCGGGCTGGGGTTCATTACGCCCGGCAGGGACATGTATTTTAATATTCCGATCCGGACGCTTCTGTTGAGGGATGGGGCGGGAGAAATGGGGATCGGCGGCGGGATTGTGTGGGATTCCACGCCTCAAGGGGAATGGGCCGAGGGCCTTTTGAAAGCCAGTTTTATGGCCGATCTGCGTGCGTGGTTGTGAAACACGGAGCAAAGAAATATATCGCAGGGTAAGGAGAAAGAGGTATAATTTATATGAATCAGCCATGGCAGAATCAGATCGGTAGCGATTTATCGGGATATTGATGGGGTCCGATAAAAAAGTTGAATGACAAAGGAGATGCGGATGAAGAATGCCTTGTTGGCGGATAAACATATTTTAATTGTTGAAGATGATGAGCCATGCCGGTTGTTCCTTGAGATCATTTTGAACGATGCAGGGTGTTCCTTTGAGGTTGCGGTGAATGGTCGGGAGGCTGTAGAGCGGGTGAAGGTCGGGGGCTACGATATTGTTCTGATGGATGTGCGGATGCCGGTCCTGAACGGCTATGAGGCGGCACAGGCGATTCGCCTGGTGAAGAAGGATTTGCCGGTTATTGCTGTTACGGCGCATGCGATCGAAGGGGTGAAAGAGAAATGTGTGGCGCATGGGATGAATGATTATTTGACCAAACCGTTCACTCAGGAAAAATTGCTTGAAAAACTTGTGCAATGGACGAGCGGTTCAGCTAGGGCAGGAGAATGATAAAGGGAGATCCAGAATGAAAAAGATCATTGCGGTTTTTTTAAGTGTTGTTTTGTCGGTCGGCGGGGTTATGCCTTCAGGTTTTTCCGCAGAGGCCCTGCCCGCGCCTGGATCCATGGTGGTTCCCGGCAAGGTATTTGCGCCGTGTCTGATGATGGGGGTGAAGATATATCCTGCAGATCCTTTGCGTTATGATTTTATTGTTAATTCCGGTAATACGGATTTGACCGAGGCGGCTTTAAGTGAAGAGTCTGTGCGTTTGATCAAATATTTTCTGGCGGCGTTAACAACTCCTGACGCTGATTTTTGGGTGAATCTTTCCCCTTATGAGAATAACAGGATCATTCCTGATAAGCTGGGGTTAACTCAAATGGGCCGGGAGCTTCTGGCACAGGATTATATATTGAAACAGCTTTCGGCTTCTTTGCTGCATCCGGATGGAGAGACGGGGAAGAAGTTTTGGGAGAATGTGTATGCCCGGGCGCGTGCAGCGGCAGGCACTACTGAGGTGGAAATACCGACAGATGTTTTAACAAAGGTATGGATTGTTCCGGATACGGCGGTGATCGGGGTGCAGGGCAGCGCGGCTTATTTGAAGAAGGCGCACCTTAAGGTAATGACGGAGACGGATTATCTGGCTATGGAAATCGTCAGGGATCAAGGAACGCAAGAAGTTCCTTCGCAGGATGTGACAACAGATATTTTGCGGGAGGTCGTGATCCCCGAGATCGAGCGGGCTGTTAATGAAGATGAAATGTTCGCTCCCCTGCGGCAGGTGTATCATTCATTGGTTCTGGCGGTATGGTTGAAGGAGAAGATAAAAAAGGACTCCGCGCTTGCGGATAATGTGAAGGCATGGCTGGCCGCATATTTGGATCAGAATAAAGTGTCCGGTGTTGATCATGGAGAGCAGGATGCTGTCCAGGGGATCTGGCGGCAGTATGTGGATTCTTTTCAGCAGGGAGTGTTTAATTTTATTCGGGAAGAGTCTACTGCCGGCACAGGAGAGCCTGTGTTGAGAAAGTTTTTTTCCGGTGGGGTTGATGTAATTCATATGGCCGGGAAGATCCGGCAGGAGCCGTTGTCGCCCGGGGATATTTCGTCGAGATCGTTTATTATTTCTGCCGTTCTGCAGAATGTTGGAGAGGCGACGGTGACTGACTTCGGAGATCCGGATCGTTCGCAGGTCGTTAAGGTGGAAGTTCCGGGGGCTCCGACACAGGAAGGGGGCGTTGATTTTGATGCTCAGCAGCTACGCATTGAACAAGAGGTTTCCGGCGACCAGTTTCCCAAGTATTCATTCAATAAAGATGTTTTTACACAGAAAATTGTGAAAGGTTATACGCCCAGGATCCTGACGATACGGGTTATGAGCAGGGATGATGTGTTCTTTAAATAAAAACAGGGACAAGCTTTAATGAAAAGACTTGTCCCTGTTTTCTTATGGCCTGCCTTTGGGGCGGGCCATGGGATTACTTTTTCTTGGCTGCTTTTGTCTTCTTGATCTTGTTTTTCGGATTCTTGTCGCCCATTTTTCCTCCTGATTGTACGCGTGAATAATAAGTATGGATCTATAAGTTTATTCTATTTCAATTATCCGGAAGAACAATGCATTATTAATTAATTTATATTATTTGACTTTTATGGTTCTTGCGCGATCTCGCCTTTAAGCGCGAATGAACCTTAAATTCCTTGTAGATAAAAGAGGGAGAGTAATGGTTCTTTCATCTTATGCTTGAAGGACTTGTCACTTCTCATTATAATGCGGTATATGAAAAAAATATTATGCATGTTGGTAGTGGGGATCTTGTTTTTACCAATGGCTCAGGCTATTGGCCAGGACAGATTATCTCTGGTGAATTCTGCCTTGAATGAGACGATTCAAGGGGGTCGTTGGGGGGGCTCGCTGGATGAGATCAAGCAGTCGGCGGCAGTATTGCTGGATGTGAATAAGGAGTTATTGCGGGAGTATGAATTATTGAACAGACAGGTAGTCGTGCTTGAAGCTGCGGTGTTGGCTCAACGCCGGAAGAATACAGATCTGGCGACGTCGCTGGAAAGCCATCAGCAGGCTATCAAGGTTCGCCAGGATGCGGGTGATATGAATCAGCAGATCGCCCGGGCGGAAAAAGATTTATTGAGCGCGCGGCAGTCGGCATTGTCTTTTCAGGAGCGCTTGAAAGAGTCCGAGGAAGAAACGGGCCTGGGCCAGATGAAAATACAAGCTTTGCAGCTTGAGAAGCAGGCCTTGTTGTTCGATCGTCAGGGCCGTTCCGGTTCTGTGTTAGAGGTTCTTCAGCAAAGTGTACGATCATTAAAAGATCGTGTGGTAGCTCAACAAGCCCAGACCGCTTTTATTCGTGAGAAAATAAATGAATTGACAGGGATCGACCGGCCGCATTTGAAAGAGGCGCGGCAATATACGCAAGATAATGCCCGGATCAGAAGTGACCTTACGCGCCTTACTCGGGAGCGAGATGAATTATTAGCTCAAATTGATGCGGCTATTGAGAAGAAGAATGGCGTTGCATTGAATTCCGGGATGCGGGAGGCAAAAACATTGATCGTCCGTCAACAGGCTTTAGAGAATCGTGTTGCCGCGGTGCAGGCCCGGAAGCAGGAGTTGGCCTTGTTGTCTGAGAAGCAAAAAGCCCAGGCCGAAGATGTCGCCCGTCAGATCAAGGAACTGGAAACCGAAAATCGGCAGTTGGAGAGCTCAATGGGGAATGTGCGTGAGAATATTGCGGTATTGGAATATCGTATTAATACAGTGACGCGGTACAAGAACCGTAACACGGCCAAGAAATAAAGGAGTTGTCGTATGGATGAGATCCTGGATATTTTGATCAAAGATGCCCGCACACCGGCGGAAGATATCGCTAAAATGATCCGGAAGCCGCTGGCTTCGGTCAAGAAGGCGATCAAGGCATATGAAGAGGACGGGACGATCGTGCAATACAAGGCTGTCGTGAACAGTGCTTTGGCCGAAGGGGATGCCGCGCCCGTTCGGGCGTTGATCGAAGTGAGTATTGTCCCGCAAAAAGATGTGGGGTTCGACCGGGTCGCTGAGCGTATCTACAGTTTTTCGGAAGTGACCAGTTGTTATCTGGTTTCGGGCAGTTATGACCTGCTTTTGATCGTGGAAGGTAAAAGTATTCAGACGGTGGCAGAGTTTGTTTCGTCCAGGTTGTCGCCGATGGAAAATGTCCGTCAAACAACGACGCATTTTCTTTTGAAGAAGTACAAGGAAGAAGGAAAGATATTCAAGCCAGCGTCGTCGGCTAAAAGGTTGAATATAACATATTGACAGGAAACAGCGGTGAGCTGCAACCTTGACGTAGCAATAACAAAAGGATTTTCATGTACGTTTCTAAATTGGTCAATGATCTCCCTCCATCGGGAATTCGCGCGTTCTTTGACCTTGTTATGGGGATGAAGGATGTGGTATCACTGGGCGTGGGAGAGCCGGATTTTGTTACGCCCTGGCATATTCGCGAGAAAGCGATCTATTCTCTTGAGCAGGGATTCACGACCTATACGTCCAATAAGGGTATGCCGGAATTACGCAAGGATATATGCGCGTTTCTTAAAGACCGCTACGACCTTCGGTATGACTGGGATAATGAGATGCTTATTACCGTCGGTGTCAGTGAAGCGTTGGACCTTGTTTGTCGCGCGATCCTTGAGCCCGGTGAGAAAGTGATCATTCATGAACCGTGCTTTGTGGCGTATGCTCCGATGGTCAAGCTGGCGGGCGGTGTTCCGATCCCTTTGATAACGACAGCTGAAGAAGGGTTTAAAGTAACGCCGGAAAAGCTTGAGAAAGCCTGGCAGAAGGGGACAAAGGCGTTTCTGATCAACTATCCTTGCAATCCTACCGGTGCTTCTTATACGCGCCAGGAGCTTTTGGCTCTGGCCAAGGTCGCTCAGAAAAAAGACATGCTGGTTATTTCAGATGAAGTGTACGATGAACTGACCTATGATTTTGATCATACGCCTTTTGCGTCTTTGCCAGGAATGCGCGAACGCGTGATCTATTTGAACGGTTTTTCCAAATCTTACGCGATGACCGGCTGGCGTATGGGCTGGGCGGCAGGCAATGAAAAGATCCTTGCGGCTATGACCAAGATCCATCAGTATCTTGTCATGTGCGCGCCGATCACGGGCCAGATCGCGGCCCGTGAAGCGATCACCAACGGCCGTGAGAATGTCCTGGCGATGAAGAAAGAATATGACCGCCGCCGTAATTATATTGTGGCGTCGTTGAATGAACTTGGGCTGGAATGCCATAGGCCGCAGGGGGCTTTTTATGCGTTCCCTTCCATCAAGAACCTGAAAATGAGTTCAATGGATTTTGCGAAAGAGCTGTTGGAGACGCAGAAAGTCGCGCTTGTTCCGGGCGGCGCTTTTGGGTCGCAGTGCGCGGATCATGTGCGTATTTCGTATGCATCGAGTTATGACAATTTACGTGAAGCTGTCCGGCGTATCAGAATATATCTGGAGGGGCGTCATGGCTAAGAAATCCGGAAGCAATGCCAAATTTGAGATCGCTTTCTTTGAGAAGGTTTTATTGAACGCGCCTGATTTTGTGGAAGCGCTGGCTTGTTTGGGAGATCTTTATACCAGGCAGGGGGCGTATGAGAAGGGTTTGCGCGTGGATGAACGCCTGGCACGGCTGCGCCCCGATGATGCCGTGGTCTTGTATAATTTAGCGTGCAGCTATTCGCTTGTGGCAGATATTCCGGCAGCGCGCCGGGTCATGGCGCGCGCGGTTGAGTGTGGATATGACGAATGGGATCATTTGCGTCAGGATCCTGACCTCCTTAATCTTCTGGCCGATCCGGAGTTTCAGCAGTTTCTGAATGAGAAGCGTTTAAAGGATAAATGTGGGCTCGGTGCCTGTGGAAGCGATTCGGAGTAGACTTGTTCTGGTATAAAGTGACCGGGTAATAACGGAGGATATTATGGCTTTTTTAGCACTTGGGACAGTGGCTTTAGACAATGTTAAGACGCCGTCAGGTTTTAAAAAGAACATGCTGGGCGGGAGTGCGGCTCATTTTTCGATGAGTGCCAGGCTGTTCGATGATGTGCATCTGGTGGGGATCGTGGGTAAGGATTTTCCCAAGATGCATCTGGATTTCCTTAAGCGTAAGGGTGTTAACGTTTCTTCGGTGACTATAGCTGATGGTAAGACGTTCCGCTGGACCGGAGAGTATAAGCCGGAAGATTTGAACAGCGCTATTACCCATGAGACAGAATTGGGAGTGTTATTGGATTACACGCCTGTGATAACGGATCAACAGAAAAAATTGGACTATCTTTTTCTTGCTAATCTGGCTCCGACGGTGCAGGAACGTTTGCTTTCTTTGATGCCGAAGCCTGAGTTCGTGGGGCTTGACACAATGAATTTGTGGATCAATACAGCGCTGCGGGATCTGCGGCGGCTGATGAAGAAAGTAGACATGATGGTCCTTAATGATGCTGAGGCCAGGATGCTGACAGGCGAGCGTAATGCTGTGGCCGCTGCGCGGGCGATCCGTGCCATGGGCCCTCGCCTTGTTGTGATCAAGAAAGGCGAACATGGTGTTTATGTGTACGGCGGTAACTTCCAGTTTGCTTATCCGGCGTATCCTGTGCTGAAAGTAGTGGATCCCACCGGAGCGGGAGATACTTTTGCGGGCGGGCTCTTTGGTTATATTGCCAAGTGCCGTAAAGCGGATCAAAAGACTTTGCGTAAGGCCGTGGTGTATGGTACGGTGCTGGCGTCGTTCAATGTAGAAGGGTTCGGCATGGGGAAGACGGCTCCGCTCTCGATGAAAGATGTGGAAAAACGCCTTAAGGAATATCAGGCTTTTTGTGCTTTCTGATATGAATCCTTTAGAAGTGCTGGCATTAGTGGCTTCGGTGGTCATGCCGATGTGGAATATCCCGTTGATCGTCAAGATCTTTCAAAGGAAATCATCGGAAGATCTTTCCTTGTATTGGCTTTGGGGAGTATGGTCGTGCATGGTTCTCATGCTGCCGTGGGCGTTCCTTACGAAAGAAGTGGTCCTGAAAGTATTCAGTATAATCAATTTTGTGCTGTTTTCCGGTGTAGCTTTCGCCGTAATGAAGTACAGGGTAAAGGGGTCTTATGGTTGTAAAGAAAGCGGCAATACGTAAGAAGAGCGTGAAAGTTCCGGAGGAAAACAAGGTTATCAAGCCGCGGCTCAAGTGCGGGTTTGCGTCGATCGTAGGCCGGCCGAATACGGGGAAATCGACATTATTGAATTATATCGTCGGTGAAAAGATCTCGATTGTTTCGGATGTCCCGCAAACGACCCGCAAGATGATCCGGGGTGTTTATACGGACCACCGCGGACAGATCGTTTTTATTGATACCCCGGGTTGGCATATCGGTCGGGATCATTTGGACCGGTATATGAATCAGGCTTGCGTGAATGCGATCGATGGCGTGGACTGTATCATTCACGCGGTCGACAGTTCCGAGCGTGTGGGCGAAGAAGAGCGCAGGATCGTCAGCCGGTTGAAGAATGAAAAAATACCGATCATTATGGCGCTGAACAAGATTGATCTTAAAGGAAAATTTATCCCTGAATATGTTGAGCTTTGGGAAACGGCCCGAGGAAAGCCAGTTGCCGGGATGGATAATTTTGTCCTGCTTCCGCTCTCTGGCCGCGACGGGATCCAGGTTGAGCAGTTGCTGGCTTCGGTCTTTTCTTTTCTGCCTGAAGGGCCAATGCTTTATGAGCCCGATATAGTCACAGATGTTCCCCGTAAGCAGGTGGTGGCGGATACCATCCGTGAAAAGCTTTTTATGTTTACTCGTCAGGAGTTACCGCATTCGATCGCGGTTGAGATCGAGGAGATGCGTCCGGCCAAGGGCAAGACAACATATATTCGCGCTGTTATTCTTGTGGAGCGCCAGACGCAGAAAGAAATTGTGATCGGCAACAAGGGGGCGCTGCTGAAGCAGGTGGGGTCGCTGGCCCGCACAGACCTGGAAGTTTTGCTGGAAACAAAGGTTTTTCTTGAGCTTTTTGTCAAGTCCCGCAAGAATTGGCGCGATGACCATAATCTTTTAACAGATATGGGTTATAGTTTCTAGATTAAACGACCGAAAAATCTTGCAGGTAGCCAACGATGATGACAGGTCGTTCAATATCCAGGGTAGTCGCGCTGATCCGTGAGGCTGTTAAGGATCTTCCGGATCCTTCCGTAACGCTTGTTGGGAAGAAATGGAAGTCTCCGTATCTGGTGCTTATATCGTGTTTGTTGAGTTTACGGACTAAAGATTCTACAACGCTGCCGGCATCAGAACGGTTATTTCAGCTGGCGGATTCTCCAGAGGCAATGGTGGAAGTCAAGGTTCGGGATATTGAGCGGGCGATCTTTCCGGTAGGGTTTTATCATACCAAGGCACAGCGTATCAAAGATATTTCAAAGGATCTTCTGGAACGTTTTCAAGGTCGAGCGCCGGATACGCTGGACGCCTTGTTGACATTGAATGGTGTGGGGCGAAAAACAGCGAATCTTGTTCTGGTGGAAGGCTTCGGAAAAGACGGCATATGCGTGGATACGCATGTGCATCGTATTTCCAACCGGTTTGGTTTTGTAGCGACCAGGTCGCCTGAAGAAACGGAACAGGCCTTGCGCCGATCTTTGCCGAAGGTTCTCTGGAAGGATTATAATGCTTTGCTGGTTTTATGGGGGCAGAATGTGTGCCGGCCTGTATCGCCCAAATGTGATGCCTGTGTGGTGCGGGCGTTGTGCGGGCGAGTCGGCGTGAAGATTCATCGATAGGATCAAATGGCAGATCAATTTTTCGTCTATTTCTCCGAACTCTTCAAGCTCAAGGCCGTATCTTCTGACGGAGTGGTCCTGGGGACTTTCTATGATTTTTCAATGAACCTGAATAATGATATTTATCCCCGCGCTCAAGGGGTTATTATTCGCCGAGGTTTTCTTGTGCCGCGTTATGCCGAGATCCCGATGACGGAGCTGCATCGGGTGGACAAGGGGCGGATATTCTTTAAAAATTCAGCGTCAGCTGTTATTTTTACCGCTGGCAAGCCTGATGTTGAATTTGCCTTGCGTCGTGATGTCCTTGATCAGCAGATCGTGGACGTAGAGAATCGCAAGGTTGAGCGTGTGAATGATGTCCATCTTTTACGTGTGGACAATCAGTACCATGTGGCGCATGTGGACGTTGGCCTGCGCGGTTTGATCCGGCGCCTGGAGTGGGAAGATGGGGTTGATTTTTGTATCCGTTTATTTAACAAGCAGGCGGAGTACCTTTCCGTAGAAGACCTTATATCCTGGAAGAGTTCCCAGGTCCTGACTCTGGGCAGTAAAAAGAATGTCTTGAAACTTGATGTCGCCCGCGCCAAACTGGCCAAGATCCCGCCGACATTATTGGCCGAGATCATGGGGGACCTGGATATTTTTGAACAGTATTCGTTGTATCGTTCGCTGGCTGTGGACGTTCAGTTCAAGATGTTTGCGGATATGGCGCCGGACGACAAGCTCGGGCTTATTGATCAGATCGACGATGCAGAAGCCGCTCAATTGATTGCGAAGATCCCTTCTGATGAAGCCGCGGACTTCCTGATGAGCTTGCCTAAAGGCCGGATGCATCAGTTGTTGAGGCTGATGGAAAGCCAGTCTTCCCGCCGTTTACGGACATTGCTTGGATTTCACAAGGATTCTGCCGGCGGTTTGATGGCGACCGAATATTTATGGCTGCGGAGTTCCTCGACCGTAGCGGATATATGGGACAAGATGAAAGCCTCTATGGATTCTCCAGCGACATTGACGACAATTTACATAGTGGATGAACAATTCAGATATCAGGGGACAACGACGATCCGCCGGTTTATCAATGAGCCGCCGGAGAAGTCAGTGCTTGAAGTATGTCATCCGCAAAAAGTTTTTGTCCGTACGGATGATGGTATGGAAGAGGTAGCGCTTTTGCTGGAACAGTACAAGTATTCAGCGATCCCTGTACTTGATGATAATGATGTGCTCATGGGGTCTATTACGGTGGACGATGTTATGGAAGAGTTGATCACGCTGGCCTGGGGTAAATACAAGGATCAGATATGACACTGATTGAAAAGATCAAACAGCATCCGCGAGTCGTTCAGGTAGTGCTTTTTCTTTCCATTATGGGGCCGGGGATCATTACGGCGAATGTGGATAATGACGCGGGCGGGATCACAACCTACTCACTGGCCGGGGCGCAGTTCGGGTATACCCTTTTCTGGTCACTGATCCCTATAACCATCTCACTCATTGTGGTTCAGGAAATGTGCGCGCGAATGGCGGTGGCTACCGGTAAGGGTCTGGCGGATTTGATCCGTGAAAATTTCGGAGTGAAGATAACTTTTTATCTGATGCTCATGCTTTTACTGGTGAATGTGACGAACGTAATGGCAGAATTCGCCGGGATCGCCGCGAGCATGGAAATCTTCGGAGTTAGCAAGTACATTTCGGTTCCGATCACGGCTTTTCTGGTGTGGGGGCTGATCATGCGCGGGACGTATAAGCTTGTTGAGCGGATATTCCTGTTCGCGTGTTTGTTTTATGTGTCGTATTTGGTATCCGGGATCATGGCCAGGCCGGATTGGCATGAAGTCGCCAGGCAGACATTGACGCCGTCATTTCAATGGACCCTGCCGTATACAGTCATGTTGGTAGGTATTGTAGGGACGACGATTGCCCCCTGGATGCAGTTTTATCAGCAATCATCGATCGTAGAGAAGGGGATTGCTCCGGAAGATTACAAGATGGTGCGGTTGGATGTGATCATTGGCTGTATCATTGCCCCGATTGTAGCTTTCTTTATTACGATGGCGTGCGCGGCAACGATCCATCAGGCGGGAATTCCGATCAGTACTGCCAAGGACGCGGCCTTGGCTCTTGAGCCGTTTGCGGGCATTCATGCGACCTGGCTTTTTGCGATCGGGCTTTTTGTGGCATCGATGTTCGCGGCGGCGATCCTGCCATTGTCTACATCCTACTCGATCTGCGAAGGGATGGGCTGGGATGCCGGTATTGACCGCCGTTTTGAGGAAGCACCGCAATTTTTCGGGTTGTACACGGCCATGATCGTTATAGGCGCGGCGGTTGTTCTCATTCCCGACTTTCCGCTTTTAAAGATTATGTATTTCTCACAGGTAGGTAATGGGATCCTTCTGCCGGTTATCCTTATTTTTATGCTGCAATTGATCAATGATCGGCGCATTATGGGAGAATTTACTAATTCAAGAACTTTTAACGTGATCGCCTGGCTGACAGTAGGGTCGGTGATCCTGTTGACGCTGGTGATGGTGTTCTTTATGATTTTTCTTCGTGTCCAGCCTTAGGGCGTTTTGGCGCTTGGCGCGGCAGACGGCAGGACCCGTGAGTGATCAAGGCGAAACATGCATGTAAAGAAGCTTTAT
>DYOU01000019.1:9795-27580 GCA_020720365.1 Candidatus Elulimicrobium sp. | reverse complement strand
TCAATTAGCGAATGATATTGTAGGCAATTCCGTTGGTCAGATAGCCGGCGGTATCGTGCGTTACGCGGCAGGCGGGGACCCGGACAGCCTTGTGTCAAAAGCGATCGGTGATGGAGTGGCAGGTATTGTGACTTATGGATATACCCAATACAGGCAGAGTGCCGAGGAAGAAAATAGCAGTTTCAGCGCCAAGGCCAAACCCAAAGCATTAGATGAATTAACGAATCGGGCGATCGCCACAGCCATGAGCGTGGCAACGGCGAAGGTTTTTGATTCCGTACGCGAGAGCGTGATCGGGAAAGACGATCAATCAAGAGCTTATGCGTATGATAAGGCGAACTTTAATATGGCGGCGGGTCTTGCGTTAAATGTGGTATCAGGTGTCACCTTGGGAGTTTTGGGCGAGAGGGATGCCGAACGGTTGAGTAAAGGGGATAAAGATCCGGAGTTGGGAAAAAGGGCGTCGGCGGTTAATAATGCGGATGGTTATCAGAATACAGATTCAGACAGCCGGACATTGGCGGTAGCTGTTTTGGACCGGGCTTTAACGGCCGGGGAGAATATGTATGGAGTTAATTATCTTAACTTGGGACCCAGCGGAGAAACAATAGGGTTTAAAAGCCCGATGGATGTGGTTAAGTCATCCGAGCATATTGCCGGGATGGCGGGATATTCAGTGCAGTCTGCGATTCCGTTTGAGGCACAGCAAAAGCAGGCACGGGCGGCGAATGCGGCGCTTCCGGCTGACCAGCGCCAGACTGAAGAGCAGATGGATATGCAGTGGCGTATCGATTCTGTGAACCGCCGAGACACAGCCAGTGTGAATTTTATGAGCGATCAGTATGCCCAGGTTGGTGCGCAGGGGTTAACGGATCTCGTGAAATTATCCAATACTTATGTGATGGGACAGCGCTTTGCCGCGAGTACGACCGGTTCCTTGTCAATGGTTCAGCAGAACATTCGCGGGAAGATGTACGCGGGGGTCAAGACAGGGAATGTGAATCAATTTAATACTACATTTTATACAGATAATTTATACAAAATGACGATGCAGTATACGGACCCCGGGGTAGATGAAAAAGGGGGACGTAATCCGGGCAATCGGTTAGCGGCGGATTTCCGGGCGCTTGATTTTGGTAAGGTTCAGGAAGACTGGGATCAATATTTTGTAGGTGATCAGGGGGTGTTTAATGATGGAGATGGTGAGAGTGTTAAGAAACAGATTAGAGGAGTTCTCTCTTTTAATAGAGGAGTTCTCTTTCTTAATAGAGGAGTTCTCTCTCTTAATAAGGCAGGTGTGAATGGTCTTACGGGGTTAGGTGATCAGGTTTATGCTCAAAGCAAGATGATTGATTCAGTCAGCATTCTTCTTCCGACAAGTTGGGAAAAGTCGGGTGGTATTGCTTCTGCGATTTATAACAAAGATTCGAAAGTTGAGAATGGAGAAAATAAAATTACTGAGGGGTTTACTTCTATTCAGGGGACGGCTGGGAATTTAAGGATGTTTTCTACTCAAATTTCCAATATTGCGGGAGTGTATAACGCGGCGAGTACTTTTAACGGGACTCTTGAAGGTTGGAATTTTGGGAATGTTGTTCAGAAGCCTAATTCGTATGGATCGTTATTGGATTTGTCTGCCGGTGATTTTATGGTTGTTCAGAATGGGGTAAAAGGTAAGCGTTTGTCCGGGAGCGTTGCTGGTAAAGATCCGTTGGCAGTTCAGTTTGTGGGGGATGCTGGCGGTAATAAGGTTTCAGATCAGGAAGCGGATTTCTTTCTATCAATGCAAGCCATGGCTCAAGGCAATATAGCCGGGCGCATTGACACGAAATATTCGCGGTTTTGGGTTTTTACTCCTTCAAAATGGGAAGGGTTCAATTTAGGCGCAAGGAGTGGACAATTAGGGAAGCCGCAGGGGTCTCCTGCGGAACGTTTGGCGTTCCTTGGTAATGTGCATGGGAATGATGTTGTGCCGATGATGGAGAGTTCTTTTGGGTGGGCAAGAGTAAATAGCGATAGGCAGGATACATCATCCTTGATCGTTTTTGGAGGTTATTCCGGGGCGGATGATCAATCCTCTTATATAGGGGAATATGCGGCTGCTTTTTCAAATACAAAATTACGCGGTGCATCGTATTTAGCTCCGGCGGGCATCGACGGGGATAAAAATACTCCGTATGTTGTTTTGGGATATTCTGATGTCAAGGAACAGAAAGATGTTGTTTTCGATATTGGCCGGCGTAATTTCTTTAATTTTCGTCCGTCTGGTATTTCCGCTTTCTTCCCCGAGGGACAAGGGGCTTTAGTGACAGCGTATGTTTTACCGAGTCAATCAGTGGCAGCAGGGTCTTCGGAGCTTAAGTCGCAAAATGCCAAAGTTTATCAGACTTTATTAGACAGCACCGGATTAGTTGCTCAGGGTCCGGAAGAGTTGACTTTTCAGAATTTTACTGGTAGTGGAAATGCTCGGACGGCAGGTATAACGGCCTCTTTATTTGGTCAAGGCAAGGGTATTAACCCGGTTTCTTTTAATTCTGATGGGTATGTTGTTGGTGGGAAAGCAATGATCGCGATGTCTTCTGGCGGGAAAGGTGGAGAGAATCCGGCTAAAGGATCCAGTGCGGTCGCTATTAATTTGAATAGTAATAACAATGTCAGGTTTCCAACTGTAAAAGCACTCGAGGTTGGGGACGGTCAGTTCCTTCGCGTAAAAGGCGATATGAGTAGCGGACTCGCGCCACTAGCTCCTGAGTCGTGGACAGTTAAGTCCGGAGTTGGTCCGGTTTGGGCGCCGTCACCGTCGTATGAAAGGGCTGACGGGATCATAGTTCCCGGGATGCTCTTGACCGAGGGCGGAAAGAATGCGAAAGGGCTTTTAAAAGGAACCAAAGGTATTGTGTGGACCGGTGAAGGGGAAAAGAGTACGGAAGAAACTTTAGCGAATGGTAATAAAGTTCGGGTTGATAATAAGACAGGGTTTTACGCTGTTGCGCCGTTAGGGAAGTCTCTTGTGTTTAACGGCAGTAATGTGGAGTTAAGAAATGGGAATGGCGCGGGATCGATCGCTTCGGGGGTTGCCCTTTTGGGTGAGATGTCAGAAACATCGTCTGTTAAAAATCTTACTTTTGGGCCTTCTGACTTTCTTGAACGGGAGCGGAAGAATCAGGGTGGTAATGCTAGGGCCGATCAGTATGGAATGATCAATTTTGTTTATCAGGGGGAGCGCTTCACCGGTGTTAGTACTGATTTTGATCGGTCAGCGGCAGCGATCCAAAAGAAGATCAATGAGAAGGGCGGATCTGCCGAGAAAAACGTTAATGTATTAAATAGCCAGTACGATGTTGTCAGTACTCCTCTTTATTCCGATGGCTCTAAGACCAAGCTCCGCCTTGATTCGGGTACCCTGCATTTTCGTGTTGAAGGTGAGGCTCCGGTAGCTCTTGATGACCGCGTGGGAGCGACCTTCACGTTTGCAGATGCTCCCGCCTTGAGGGCCGGTGCCAATGTATTTACAGATATGACGGGTGTTTCGAGAGTTACTATTGTGGGCCATAAAGATGGCAGTCCTATGTCTTTGGAAGGTTCAAAGCAGAGGGCTGATGGTAAATACGTTGCTGCAACCACGACAACGAATATCCGGCATGACAGTTTGTATAAGACACCCAAGGGCATTGTTGTTGATGAAGGGTATACCATTACGAAAGCGTTGTTGGGGGTTGATGGTTCGTTTTTGAAAGGTTCTGGAACGACGGTGAGCGGTGCCTATGCAACGTATTTTGGGACATTGGGGAGCCAGAAAACAGTTGTGCTGAATAAAGCGCTTGGGGGAGTGGGCGGCGATCTTGTGCTTGGGGGTAAGGGGTTGATGTGGGCATCTTTGGATCTTACGAACCGCAAGCCTATTAGCGAGGATGAGGAGGCTGGTCCAAAAGTGAAAGAGGTTAGTGCTGACAACGTATTGCAGTTGGCGGGGAAAAAGAATGGTCATTCCAGTTACGAACTATTATCAGGTAGTGAAAGCGGTGTTTTCTTATTGGGCGGAGATGGGAAGATGTCCGGCGCGGCGGTTAACCTCTTGTTGAGAGAGGCGAATGATGTCCAGCGGCAGGTGCTGGGGAACGCCACTAATCTTGGATTTCAGTTTAGTGTTGGTGACGGTGGCGGTGGCGGTCTCACCCCATTATTGACGACACTGGGATCTGTTGCCTGGGATACAAAGAATGTGAAACTTGATATTAGCCAGGATCGGAAGATGATTGATAAGGACGGGAATGCAACGGATAGATTCTATAAGTCCGATCTGGTCGTGATGCCTGCAATTGGTCAGGCGGGTGCGATCGTTTTTACGGACAATGGCTTGCAATATTTAGGCGCTTGGTCAAGTGTTGGTAAGTCGAAGGAAAATTATTTGACTAAAGCGACAGTTGCTAAGGATGGTGAGGCGAATAATCTTTTGGCAAGTACAGTTATTGGCACGAAGGCGAATGATTGGGCGCATCAGAAAACATTCCTGAATTGGGGGTCCGATCTTTCGGTGAAGGCGATTTTATTAACGCCATATGCTCAGAATCGAAAGGATGCCGGCATGATTAATGCGGCTTTTACCGCATTAGGGAAAGCGGATCATAACAATATTGCGGCTGCGGCAGAAGCGTATGCAATGGCAATGCCTCAGGCAGTAATATTGCAAAATAGGACAGAAAAGGGTGATTTAGATGCCGGATTCCGTGGTGGGGTTGCGGTTGCGGATGCTTTGGCGAATGGCGGTTTAGTGTTTAAAAAGGGAAGTATTATTATTCCCAAAGGAAAGGCGGACTCCAGGAATTCTGAGTCGCAAGCTGAGAGGTTGTTTATCGATCAATCGTATTCTTTTTATGAAAATCGTCCTGAGATGGTTCCGGATGGATCTTACCGGGTATTTTTGAATGAAAAAAATGCTCAAGGCCTTTCAGGGCAGGGAGAAGGCGAAAGTATCGTCATGATGCTTGGCGGGATGGGAGTTAATGGTGTGATGGGGCTGACATCCACACGGGGTGTCGACGGATCAACAGAAATACCGTTTGATCGTGGTCTTTTTGGTGTGCGTGAAGTAATAACAGTTGGTGCGACTAGTGATGTGCGGACTCTGATGACCGTGCTGATCGATACCGTTAGGAAAGTTGAATATGAAGATGGTAAGGCGAAAGTGACTTCTTATCTGGGATTTGTTCCTAAGAAATATTCGGGTGATATAAAAACCAGAGGATATGGCCTTATTAAAGAAGGAGACACAGAAGGCTCATCGCCGACACGCCTTCTCTTAGCGGCGTCTCACGTTGATTCACGGCCTGATGGTCTTCAGGTTATGGCGCTCTTCAATAATAGTCCGGAATCATTTGAGGGGGAACTGATGCCCATTCCTCTAAGAGAGACGATGACCTTTGACCGGGAGTTGGAGTGGGCGGGGGATGAGAAATCAAAGGTAAGTAATGACAAGAAAGTTTTAGTGGCGTTGGATGGCGTTTATCAAAGATATTCAACGGTGAAGGATAGCGGTGATTTTGTTAACGCGCTGGACAATGCGAATGCATCAAGCAATCAGTTGGTTTCTGGTGTCTTGTTTCAGGATATAGAGGTAACCCCTTCTTCCAGTAAATCACTGACGATAGAGCAGATAGAGGCGGGTTTTGCTCAGGATGTATCGAGTTGGCCCATGGCGTTAGTTGAAGGAACGCAGGTATTTGTGGAGCAGGGATCATCGGACGCGGTGAAACTGTTGAATAAACAGATGGCAGCCTTGCCTTTAGGCGGCAAGCTCGATTGGGAAGGCCAGGGGAAAGGGGTTGAAACAACCACTGATCTGGCGGCTACTCAAGCGGCAGCAGCGGGATTAAAGTCTGGAGAAGAACCTAAATTTGTTTTGAGGGTTTTTGACCGCATGAACATACGTAATTACAAATCATATGAAGCTTTCTCTGAATGGTATGGCGGCCTGGTGCAGGATAAGAATGCGTTTACGGGTGAAGCTTTAGAGGGTGAAAGAAGTATTGAGAGAATCTCGGATGTTAAAGGTGTTCTGGATGCGAGTAAAATTGCAGATCCTACGGCGTTGGGTGCGTTGAAGTGGGGCCGGTTTGGTATGTCTATGAATATGGATAAGGGCCTTGCGAAAGTTGACTGGTCTACCCCGTTAGCGTGGAACGGAAAGAATATTAAGGGGGAAATAGTTGATATGCAATGGGGGAATTATGGAAAGGACGATGCGAGGCCAACGGCACTCATTGTTCAGGATAGTTATTTTAGTCCTTTTGGGGCGAAGAAATTAACTTTTGATTTCAGAGGGACTGTAGAGAATCTTGTAACTGGAGAAAAGGAGGTTTTTGATACCGTTGGTTCGAGATGGGAAACTCCTGAGGGCAGTGACGATCCGGCTGATTATCAGAGCGAGTTATGGGAATATCCTACAACGGCTTCTTTTAAATTAGTGAATTCGGTCAAGATGGTGAATGATGGGAAGGATTCGGCGCCGACGTCATGGACGGTTTCTGACGTTATTCCTGGTCAAAAGGGCGGAGATATAAAACAGTTGGCGGTGGCTTCTCCACTAGGAACTATCGTTGTTCAATTGATCGCCAATACGGGTTATCAGTGGGAATGGGGCGATCAGGATTCTCGGGTTCGTCAGAATGACCTGCTTTGGAGTGGAAAAATTATATCAAGTCCTCAAGGTTCAGATGTTGGGAAAGATGTTTCGGTTAATATTACGCAAGGAACGGTATTGAAGGGTGTCGCTATAATTGTTGAACATAAAGGGAGTAACTGGGCAAGCATTATTAATCCAGAAGATGGATTTGTTGGGGATCATTTTGAGAGATCGAGCACAAGCTCTAGTTATGGATGGTTTGTTAGTGAGGCGCTGTGGACAACTGCTCCGAATACATTTGGGTTTAGGCCTATTTTTGGAACTTTAATTGGACATAAGAATAATGGTCTTACGCGTTTGTTACGTGATGTTGGCTTTTCTGATCGGTATGCGTCGATGATAGGTGATATGTCGGCAATAGAGGCGGCGAGTTTTGTGGCTCTTCCAATGGCTGCCGGGGTAAGTTCTGTCAAAACGGTGGGATCATTAACTCTAAGGTCAGTTATGGCTAACTTTGCAGCGAAGGGAACGCGGCAAACAATTACAACGCTTGTTAATGGTGGGCTTGTATGGTCGGGAACGAATATGCTTTCTACGGCAGCGAACGGGGATCGTGGGGATATTCTTTATTCAGGTGTTCAAGGCTTTAAGTCCGGCGCGCAGTTCAGTCTAGCTTTCGGCGGTCTGGCTCTAGGAGCTGCTGGTGTTGGAAGAATGGCGGGATCTTCTCTGGGAGAGAAATTGGGTCTTTCCTGGCTGGCTGGCAAAAGTGTGGGAGCTTCGCTTGTAAAGAGTGGGCTGGCTATGGGAACGGTTAATGCGGCAACGGGGGTTGCGGAAAGATATTTTGGAGGTGAGAATTTCAGCTTTGCCAAGACCTCGGCAGATTTTGCGATTGGAGCTTCTGCAGGAGTTGTAGGTAAGGGGATTCTGACTGGTATTGCGGGAAAAATTTCTTTGGCGGCGAGAGCGGGCTCTTATCTATCTGGATTGAAGCCAGGCTGGCAAGCGTTAGCTAATGGCGTTGGTTTAGGTGCATTGAATGTCGGAACTGGTATCGCGCGCGATGCTTTGTATGGGAATGAGCAGACTAGAATATCAAATTTGGCGCGTTTCGGATTGGGGACAGGGCTTGGGATCGGTGTTGCTTTGGCACCTGCTTGGGGGAGAAGTATTTTATTTGAGAATACATTACTTGAGACTAAAAAGCTTTCCACGCGTGAGATCTGGACTACAGTTGGTAAGCAGGCAGTGGCTGGCGGGGTAGGTGGATACGCGTTTGGTGCTATTGAGGATTATGCGCAATATAGAGATGCGAAACGACAGGCTGAACGGAATGGTTGGGCCACGCCAGCAATGTCGTGGAATCTTTTTTCTCAAAAGAATGCCAATTACGCTCTTGCAGGAATGGGGTTTGGAGCATTTCATGGCGGTTGGCAGGCGGCAGGTGCTCCGGTATTGAATAAAGCGTTGGGCATTAGAAATGCGAAGGTGGGGCTGAATACGATTGTAAGGGATCCGAATCTGATTTCAAAAATGTCAGCTGTTGGTGCGGTTGAATTTGCTCTAACGATGCCGGCTTTTAATGCAACGACTGCGGCTGTTGATTATGGGGCTCATGTGGTGATGGGAAAAGAATATACGTGGGATAAGGCGATCAGAAATGCCGGATTTGATGTGAATGAGAATGGGCAGATCAAGGTGGGATCTTCCTTAGTTTCAAGTATGGCCAATGGTGCCGTGATGGGGCTTGGACTGAAGCCTGTCTTGGGAACGGTACAGCTTCAATCGAGTATTTTACAGGGAGAGGCAAGAGCGGCTGTTCCGTCAGCCTCAAGGGTAGTGAATGACTTAATGAAAGCAAAGAATTTTATTAATAATAAATTATTGCATGGAACGACCGGAACGGTTGGTTTCTTGACAAGTGTTGATATGGCTACCAGGGCAGTAATAGAAGATACGGCCAGGGTTGGTATATGGAAGAAAGAAGGTGAGGATCAGTATCGCCAAATGATGGGTGGTAAGGCTACAGAAGCGGATATTATTGAAGCAGGTGAGAAATATGCTGAGGAAAAGGTAGCGGCGATAGCTAAAAACGTCGCTTTTTATTTCTTGATCGTAAAGCCCGCACCATCTGGCCAGCCTGATCGTTTGAATCAAAAGGTTGAAGAGGCGATTTCGAATATTCAGGCTAAGTTGCGGGGAGTTAATAAAGAGGTAGCACAGAATCAAGTATCGGAAGATTCTACTGAGTCTCGGGCGAGAGAAGCCAGTGTGGAGCAGCTTAATTCTGAACTTAAAGAGCTGATTGGCTTTGATCTTGTAAAGACTTCCGAAATTTATAATAACCGTGTTCTTCAGGATTCTGCTGAAGCTGTCCAGTCGAATGACAGGACGCGGCTGGCTGTGCTTGAGGGGGGTGTTTTCGTTAGACTTCTTTCAAGGATAACTGCATTGGATAAACGGATCGCAAGGGTTCAGGCAACGCAATCTCGAGAGCAGGATCAGAGTATTCGTGAGGGCCGTAATGCTTTTATTACGAAATTAACTAAAAAGCGCGATGCATTGGCGACGGAGTTTGATGCCTCGATTGAAGCTGTCCAGTCGAATGACAGGACGCGGCTGGCTGCGCTTGAGGGGGGTGATTCCGTTGGACTTCTTTCAAGGATAACTGCATTGGATAAACGGATCGCAAGGGTTCAGGCAACGCAATCTCGAGAGCAGGATCAGAGTATTCGTGAGGGCCGTAATGCTTTTATTACGAAATTAACTAAAAAGCGCGATGCATTGGCGACGGAGTTTGATGCCTCGATTGTGAAGACGAGAGCCAGAGCAAAAACATATCAGAATGCCGAGCGCATTATGTGGGTTGTTGATCAAGGATCTGCCGAGTTTCAGTTAAGAGCGGCGACCAAGAAATATGATGCAGCGCTTGTTTCTGGAAATGGGATAGAAGTGGCGAGGGAAGAGAAGAGTATGGCCCAGGGGAACCTTTGGGCTGTTGAGTTAAGACGTGTGCAATCAAACAGAGAGAGTTCGGAATATCAGCAGGTTATAGGTGAGATCGCAGACAGTGTGAAAGAGTCCGAGGATTGGAACGCATTCCTGGATTTACGGACTTCTGAAGTAAATAAAGATGATATTGCCGTGGCTTTGGTTAAAAAGTATCGAGGTGCTTTGACGGAGAAAGCGAAGCCGTTGTCTTTGGATAGTGTCAATGAGGATAGAGATGAAGCTCAGCGCCTTGAAGGGTTGATCAAGGTTCATGAAACGGCGACTCCGTCCGATCGGATCGGCTTTCAGATCAGAGAAAAGGCTCTGCAGGATCTGCAGCAACGGTTGGCCGGTGTTAGGACTGCGATCGCACAGAAGACAGCAGAAATTCTCAAGCATTCACAAAGTAGGGAGGGTGTTGAGAGTGCGGTGGCCGATGCGGTCCTTGCGCGGGAAGCTCGAGTTGAGATTGAAAGAACTCCGGAGATAAAACGTGCAACAAGATCTGAGGAACTGAAATTATTGCAGGATCGCGTGGAACTCGCGGAAAACATTCCATATATCCGATTGGTCCATGAGCGCTTGAATAACTTTACTGGAAGCGCTAGTGAGCGCTTAGAGTTGGAAACGATGGCTTTGCGGCTTATGGTGGATACAGTTGCACCGGAAGCATTTCGTGAATACTCTGAGGCCAGTCAGAATTGGGAAAAATTAAAGAAATCCGATAGTTCCAAGGAAGATCAAATTAATGCCGCTCAAGATGCTTTTCGAGTGAAAGAAAAACGGCTGGCAGAGGTCACGCGGGATCTGTTAAGTATTGTTCCTGAGTATTTGAAAGAGTTAAGTATCGCCAACTGCGCTGAGTTAGTTGTAGACGTTAAGAGTAACGGAGGTGAAGTGAGTTTATTAGGTTTGACGGATGGTCTAAAGACCAGGCTTGACAGAGAGATCCAATGGCGGAAGGACGGTGATTTAAGGCCGTTTCTTAATCTTCAGACGCGTGAATTGGAATTGCCGGAAAAATCAAAGCGGGAAACGAGAATAGCTAAAGTTGCCGCCATGCGCACAGCGTTGATTGACATCAAGAGCGCATATAAATTGTCCGGAGAAATTGATATCAGGATCCTGGCGTTGGAGCGTTATGAAGCGCAGTTAAGTGAGACTCTGAATGATGAGGGTGTGCGTGCCAAGGAACATCGCAATAAGGTTGTGCAGGACGCGCTTAGAATTGAGGCTGATAAGGCGCTTTCTCTGGAAGTTCGTGAAGCGGCAAGATCCCATCGTTTAGGTGTACAGATCGATCCGTTTCAGGAAAAATATACGCAGCTTGATACTTTTGAAGGTCGGTCAAAGATCGCTGCTGGAATAAAGATTCAGAGTAATCCTGCTGAATGGACCGATATTGAAATTGCAAAGGTGGATCAGGTTGTATTAAAAGAAAAGGTAACCCTTCTTGAGAAGATAGCGGCTATTGATGCGCCGCGCTTTAAATTTGTTTATGAGACATTGAAGCAAAGGGGTAACTTGGCGGCAGTGCTGGAGAAGTCTATTCAGCAAGGTGATGTTGCCCTGAAGACGTTAGCCCGGAATCAATTGAAGATGGCCTTGAAGGTGGTTGAAACGGCTCTTGATAAGGATATGTCCCATGATAAAGTTGGCGCGTTTGGTAAGCATGTGTTAATGGAAACGTCGCGTTTGATTACCGATCTTTTAGCTGCGAAGCCTGAAGATATGGTCAGGATTCAGCAAGAGTCAGATGCGTTAAATAAAATGCGTACGAATAATAAAAATGTCGAAGAGATTGACGCTCCGGCTACTCAGGGCACGATGCTGGAAAGGTTCCGTCGTCAAGTGTTGGATACGCGTGAGGATTTATTTGCCACCGCGATCTTTGATGTTAGTAAGCGCCAGTCTTTGTTGGAGACGGTTGATTTAAAAGCTAAGGAAAGAAATCAGGCCGATGATACGCAGGAGAATATTCAGTTTAAGAAAGATATTTTTGATGCGATCACTTTTGAGAAGAAAGATGCTTCAGGGAGAGATATTACGACCTTGAGGCATAATTCGTATGAAGCGCAAATGAAAGCGATCAGTGACGCGTTTTCGAAAGAAAAGCTTGGCGATCATCAAAAGAAGATCCTTGAGTTTTTTGAGGTGATCGCTCCGGATATACGAAGAGGATTAGGCGCTGTGAAGCTAGATGCGTCCCAAATCACATATAACATAGATATGATCGATCAGACCCTGCGCACTCTTGATAGGATGGGGGACTCGCGTCATAAGAATGAATGGAACAAGATCCTAGACGGGACGGTATTGTCTCTGGCGATGAGTGGTGGTAAGACTGTTATGGAGGGTGTATTTGCCAAGCAGTTGCTGGCAGAGATTCAGGCAAGGAATCTTACGAGCAAGAAGATCAAGGGTATTATTATCGGTAAACCGGATAATGGCGGTCTGGCTGATAATATGTTGAAAGGTAAAGGCGGTGAATTTGTTCGCTTTAATGAGGGCAGTGGATTAGAGAGTGGCAAGATCAATGTCATGACGTATAACGAAATGAAAACCCTGGGATTGAGGGCTAAGGAACTATGGGCTAAGGGTGGAAAGGCCGAGAATCCTTTTGATGGCTATATTGTTCTCGGTGATGAGTTTCACGAATTGGCTTTATCTGTACCCATGATCACGTCGGCTAAGATGGCTGAGGCGGATATTCTTCTGAGTCTTGGGGAGACGGGGCGTTTGAACAGGGCCAGAGAGCAAGATGCGGGATTTAGGTTTGCACAGGCAAAAGAAGATTTGATCCAGGCGCGTGAAGATGAAATTAAACGGCAGCGGGAGCTAGTTAAAGAAGAACTTGTACAAGCTCGTGAGGATCAACTTGAACGGATGGTTAGTTCAACTGATTCTGTGACGAGTTACAGAGATCAAGCTATTACTGAACTGAATAATAAAGATATACGTTTCAAGTTGACTCAAGATGATAGACTGGTTGTTTCTACCGATATTGATGCGAAGTCTTTGGATGAACTTGTTAAAGATAGGGTTGATCAGGTTCGTGCTAAAGAATGCGGGACGGAGTTATCTCCTATGGAAGTGTCTTTGGAGATCGGTGGCAATGACCGTAAGCAGGCTATTAGTGATCTGGCTATTACAGAGGGTAGCCAGTTAGCGAAATTTCGTCAGGATGTTAAGTTTAAGTTGAATGATGGTAAATTAATTGTTTCCAAAGCGGATGATGCCAAATTGTTTGATGTTTTGTTGAAAGAACAGTTTGAAAAGACTGCGGTGGATCCGGTTAAGGCTGAGGCCAATAAATCGTTCACGAATCATTGGGAAAAGTTCTCTGAGGCTATGGCGCAGGTTATGCGTAATGAGATTCGTAAAGATTTCTTCCGGACTGAATATGATGCCTCTCGCAAGGGTTTGGATATGATCACGATTGAGCGCAATAGTTCAGGGATAGAAGATCGTGATCGTATTTATACTGATCCATCGGGCTTGAATGCGCTTATGCGTATGATCGTGGCCGATCATGAAGTACGTAATCCGTCGGAGAAGGTGAGTGTCGGGGAGTATGTCCGGTTAACAGATCGCAACCTTCATATTCAGATCACTGCGGCTGAGTTGATGGGGATGTTCGAAGTCATTGTGGGGTATACCGGTACCGCGGAAGTGGCTGGGGCTGTTCTTGATCCTTTGGGAGTGAAGCTTCGGAGTCACGGCGCACGTATAACCAGAGATCTTTTCAAACAGGCTGAAACACATCTTATTAGAGGGCGTGATTCGACAAGCAGTGTTGCTGAAGCGGTGAAATGGGTTGATGAGAAGAAAGGGTTTGATCCTGAGAAGGTTAATGCCTTGTTATTGACCCTGGTTACCAGGGAGAGTCAGGTCGCAACAGCAAGGGAGCTTGAGCGCAGGTTCGGGGATACAGTGAAGGTTCTTAAGGGCGGACCAACAGAGTTTGCCGACCTTCTTGAGAAACAGATCGTAGCCGAGGATGCTTCGGGTAATCTATTGTATAAAGGTAAGCCGGTTATTATTGTTTCCGCGGGTGAAGCGGGTGCGAATCCGAGTATGAAAAATGTGCGTTTGTCGATCTATGATTTTACCTTGCGCTCAACTTACGGGGATAATCAAGTTCATGCCCGTGCTAATTTTCTTGAAAGTTGGGCCGGGTTGAAGATCTGGCGCGCCCAGGGTGGCGAGTTCAAACGCTTTATTAATATTGATGCTATTTATCATGATTCCCGTCTTTCTACTGCGCAAAGAATAAATTTAGAGGCAAGGCGGCGTTTGGTTGAGATGTTTGCACTGGGCAGCAAGAAACGGGAGTATGCCGAGCATGAAGTTAAGAAGCAGGTAGAAATGCTCATGGATGAACTTGAGCATAGTGAGCGTAAACAGGCCCTGGTTCAAAGTGTTTCTGTGGCGAAAAATATTAACCGTGCATCGTTTATCAAGCATCTTGAGCGGATGGATCATAAGTTTATTGGTGAGTTGCTTAAGAATTATGCGAATGAGAAAGGCCAGGCCGAGATCTCTTACGGTGTGAACGGAGCAGGTTATCGCATTGTTACGCAACAGGTCAATGGTGAAGGTTATTCCATGGGTCCAACGGTGGCGTTGGCCGCCGGGAATGGTATTCAGGACCAGTACGGCCTGGTTTATCTTGCCCCCGGGAAGTTCATGGAGATAAATCAGTTTGGCCAGGCGCGCGTGTTTGATAATGATGACCTTCCCTCTTATCTTGACGGCATGGCTCCTGCCGAAGAGGTTGCTCAGCTGGTGCAGGGATTTGTGCCGAACCCGGTTCAGGCGCCGGATCAGCCTTTGATGGTGAAGACTTGGGTGGCGGGAACGAAAGGAGAGTATACAGATCCTGTGACAGGAGAATCTCGGCCGGTTCTCGAGATTAGTCAGCATGTGAAAGGTCTCGGCCTAGTAACGAGTATTCATGAATATCAGCCGAACGCTCAAACAGGGGCATTTATCGGTTTTAAAGGGAACAAAGAGCTCGAAAAATTAACCGCCGGTCAGATCACAAGTACAGCGCAGGGGCATCAGTATCAGCTTTTGTATCAAGATAAAGATCGGTCAAGTATTGATTCTGTCATATTCGAAGGCGTACAATACGTCCTGAAGGATAATCTTTTGTTTAACGCGCTGATTAGCGAACGCGTGGAAATGTCGGATATGCGTCGTGAAGATTTGCGGATGAAGTTGACTATGCGGGTGAGTGAAGACAAGAAGACCGTGGAGCTCGCCGAGGCAGAAGTTGTGAATGAGGCGCCGTTATTAATGGAGAACGGCGGATTCAGGAAGGGAGATAAAGTCACGATCATGATGGGCGAGAAGAAGGGTGAGAATGTCTTTACTATTCACGGCCGCGGCGCGTCAGTGGTTAATGGCCAGGTCTACGATGTTCAAAGCCTTAAGGATCTTCATGGCCGTGCCGTGTTGGGTATGGATATTCATCAGGCGAATGTAAAGGTTTCTTATTGGGATGAGGACAGCAAGAAATTAAAAACAGTCCGCGTGGCGGGTAATGAGCTTCGTCCGGTAGATAGCGCGTCGAATGCCGGCGGCCAGTTAAGAATTATGTCAGGCCTGCCGAAGGGTCTGGCGGTCACGCATATCGATATGGCTCAGGGAAAGGTATACAATGGCCGGGATGAGGTCGGGGTATTCTTTAATGACACTATTTATTTAAAACAGAATGGTCGTTATTCGGTTAGTACGGATGATGTGTTGTTTGATGATTTGAAAGATCGGCATGCTGTTAAAGATAGAGATCTTGATAGATCCAAAGCAACGATCAATGCGGTAGATTTTGAAAAGATTGTGACGGATGATTTAGAAAAAATGAATGAGATCACTAATGCCCATCGCATGGCTGTAGCGACATCGGGAGCAGATAAGGAGATCGTTGAGGCTGAAGTGGCGGCGATCAATAAACTTGATGCAGCGCAGTCGGGTGTGATAGCGAAAACAATTGGTTTTGATGTGCAGGGTAATCGGACCGAAGATCCTGCCAAGGCAGTTTCGTACGGGGTTTTGATGGAGGTGAAGAAGGGGAATGAGAATGGTTTATTGGCCAAAAAGGTTAAATTTATTAAAGACAAATTCAATAAAGAAGTGGTATTGAATCCTCGGCTGGATGATGCTGGTGCGGCGGCGCAGTCAACGGACTCTTTATTTCAGTTAGGGTCGGGGCTTGGCGTTGCGTTTATTCGCGGGATTGTTCAGCCGTCGGAGGCTGGTGTTTTTCTTCATGAACTCTTGCATGAATATAATAAAGACCTTGTGCGCCAGGGTAAGGCGGGTCGGTATAATCAGACGCGTGGCCATAGTGATGATCCTTCACGCAGCGGCGTTGCCGGTAAGAGCGGTCATATTTACTGGAAACAGCGTTCAGCAGAAGAAAACCCGGCGCATTATCTTGAGATCAATGGTGTTGATTTTGATGTAAATAATCAGCCGGTCATTCCTGACTACATTGAAGATATTGTCGGGCGAGGTTTTATTGTTCTTCTTGCTGAGGCCCGGGAGTGTTTTTCGTTACAGTTTTTTAAGGGTAAGAAGGCTTTTATGCTGGAAGGGGCGGAGCGTGGTGATATGGAAGAAGCTGGCCGTCAGGCGGCGAGTATCGCGGAGATGTATGACCGTATGATTGACTTTGCGCAGAATGATGCTTTGAGCTTCAGGGCGGCGTTGAAAGTTGTGGCACCGAATAAGTTTGATATTCTGCAGGTTTTGGATTATAAGGTTGTTACAGGTAAGGACGGCGAAGAGCGTACAGTTCCCCTTGCGTATATTCCTTTTGTTGCGGGAGATCAAGAGAAGACGCTTGAGCAGTATATCCCGAATAGCGTTGATCTGAAGAATTCAGAAGCAATTAAGTCATATCTTGTTAAAACATTAGAGGAGTCGGCCCTGATCGCGGAGGATTTTGCGCGTCGTTCCACCCTGGAAGGCGTGGTTGCCCGCAAGGCACCCTTTTTACCGGAGGCGTGGCATGCCGCGGGCTTCTACGCGGATAAGCCTGAATTCGAGCAAGCCGTTAATATCTTGGGGGCCGCAGGAGAGTTGCAGGTTATTAAGAATGATTCTGATGCGAGTGTGTCGATCAAGGCAGGTGGTGGCCGGTTGTTTGTGAAGAGTAATTCCTGGAGTGTGGCAGTCTCGAGTCCCAGGGAGTCGCAGTCATTTAAAATATACAAGACGGTGAACGACGCGGTAAAGGATGCCCTGCGGGATGAAGTGGTTTTCTTTAACCTTGACAGGGTGGCTCAATACCGGAGCAAGCCGTACATTGATACAAATACAAGAGCGAAACTTGCTACAAGTTCTTCCACGCCGGTCGAACGGGAGAATGATGTGAGCGCAGTCGTTAATTATAAGCCGAAAAAGGACAAGGCATTTGATCTTTTGCACAGTCAGGTTGGGACAGAGTCAGAAGCGAAGGATGTTCTTACGTTCTGGTACAATTCAAAGTCGATTATGAACCTTGGCCATTTGGGTGAACAGCAGCTAAATGAGGCGAAGAAAGGCCTTCTTTCGCCGGAGAAACTGGATATTATTGGGTACGATAGTATAAGCGGGTTTAATACCACTGTGACAAATATGGCGCGCTATTTCGAAGCGAAGCATAAGAGCCCTATGCTGCTGAATGAAGTCGAGGCAGCGGTTCTGACTTCGCTTCGGACGAATGGGTATATTGCGGAAGATGGCTTTCAAGTTTTAAAGTCTGCGGCGATCGCAGTTAATTCCTATGATAATCCCGCGCGTACCGAAACAGCGTTTCATGAGTATCGTCATGCGTATCAGGAATCGGTCTCGCAGGAACATCTGATTGAAATGGTTAAATATGTTAATGCTGAGCTAGAAGATTCGAAAAATTTTAAGTTGGTCTTTAGCGTGTTTCTCGAATTCCTTAAGAAAGACGGTATTTATGATGTTAAGAATTCTAGACAGTTCGCGAACGAGTTCTTCGCGTTTATGGGAGATATCCGTTCATCAAGCCGTATTTTTGCCAGACAGATCGCCGAGAATCCTGATTTCGAGAATGTTCTTTTCGGGATCGCGCAAGAGGTGAATGAGATCGATGCACAGGCGTATGGCAAGGACTGGGTGAATGCCTTGTATGATGATATAGTCAAGCAGCGG
>DYOU01000019.1:0-9695 GCA_020720365.1 Candidatus Elulimicrobium sp. | reverse complement strand
TCCTTCGACTGTTCAGCCGACTGTTCAGCCCCTTGGGCCGCCATCTAACCCGGCTTCCCGTCTCGCGCTCCTTGAAGGTCGCAACCCCAACCCCAAACCAGAGGTTGATGAATATGCTGTTGACCGTGAGAAGCCACGAGTTCTTCGGGCATCGTTGTCTGGCATTATGGATGCGGCGCGGGAATTGAGTGAAGAGTTAAGGAAGAAGGGTGTTAACGAGCATACGGTTGGGCTTGTTGAACAGTTTGTTCTGGATTATGAAGATTTGTTTACGGCGTATAAGAATGGCTCTGAGGGTGCGGAAGCTGATCTGAAGAGTATGATGGATAATCTGAAGTGTATGATGGATGATCTCGAGAGCATTGATCTCGAGAGCATTGATCCGGAGCTTGTCAGTCGCCTGAAAAAGATCTCGCAGTTTGCGCTGGATGTTATGAGGAAGGCGCGGCACGATATGGCCGAGAACAGTGACATCACCGGTTCCTGCGTCCGTACACAGTCGGATGCCGCGCAGAAGACGCTGATCGGTAAATCGAAGCAGTTCTGGGCGGATAAGGTTTGGCAGGATTACTATTTGGCCAAATACCGCGACGACAAGCTGGCGACAGTCAAGTTGAATGAGGCCCAGCTTCTGGGTATCATTGCCTTAAAAGCTCCTTCAGCTGATACGAATGAGGATGTGAAAGTCGCGCTCGCCCGGATGAAGGCGGAGGCGTCGGGCATTGCGATTGAGGATATTTCGGATCTCCTTAAGGCGATAGATTGGAATGATGCCGCCCAGTCGGGCATTACCAAAGCGATCATTATGAATGTGATCGGCGAAGAGAGATTAAAACAGGCGATGAGTCAGGCGAATGTGACGAAGGGCGGCAGTAAGGCGTCTTTTGTGCTCGACGCCAATACGTCGCAGAAGAGTGAGATCTTCTATACGGTGTATGTTTATAATCAGAGAGTTGTTGCCAAGAGAGCGGCCCTGATCAAGGCCGGCCAGCAAGACCAGGCGGATGCTCTGCAGAAGAAATACAATGCCTGGCTGAAGGCCTGGGCGCCGAACTATATCTTTGATCAGGTGAATGGCCTTGTGGTTTACATGGGGTCCGATAAACCTGAAGGCATTCAGATGACACCGGAGCAGGTAGAAGTCCTGGCGATCAAGGGTAAGATCAGTAAGCTCGCTCAGCGTTATGCGGCCGGTAAGATAACCCGTAAGCAGTTCGAGAATGGATTTAACTTGTTCAACAAGCAGATCGAAACGATCGAGCGCAGTATGCAGACACCTGAGTTCCTGTCCGCTTCTGTGGCAATAGAGAAGAAGGCCGCGAGTATTCCTGGCCTGGAAGAGCGTGAGGCGATTCTTGTGGCCGCTGAACAGGCTGAATTACAGAAGGATGTAGCTCTGAAAGAATTGACAGGCCTGTTACCGGTTAAGCCGCAACCGTTGCCGTCGTTTGAAAAAGCGTCTAATTTCTTTCAAGATACTGGTAGTACGCAAGAGGCTCCGCAAGGTCAAGCTCCGAAGAATATGCCATGGGCGCTGATGCCTGTAGAGCCGAAGAAGGCGACTTCTCTGCCTGAAGATGATCCAATTTTTGGATTTTTGGTAGCACCTTTACCTGAGTTGAGGTCCGGGTCGGCAGCCTCGGAAACCGTTACGATCGCTGGCAGTAAGGTTGAGATCGAAGTGCTTCAGGATGAACGTTCAGATGCGTCTCAGATCAAGGCTAAAAAGGACGTGCTGGCTTTGGATGTTGAGGCAGGGGACGTGATCGTTGGGCTTAAGGGGGAATTAAAGACCTCTCAGGGGTATGTGATCGTTGTTATGAAAGGTCGAACGAATGAAATACGCCTGGCATTTCAAAAGACGTTTAATACGAATGGCTTTGTCCCGATTCAGGTTAATAATGGTATGATCGAAGTGCCGTATGATCAGGACACCTTTGCGGATAAGTCTGTTAAGCTGATCCTGCGCTACTCTTATAATAACAAGGATAGTGATGCCGGCTTACGAAGAGCTGGTATCAGCCTTCAGGGGTTAAAGAATTCTTTGAGTAATGCCATGCTTGTATCTGTTTCTGGATGGTTCTTGCGTATTTACAGGAATGAGGATCTGGAACGTTTCGGGGATAATGGTGATCCGTATTTGATGACGTTGAGCAGGCAGATCGGTTATGATAATGTCCCGTCTGACATGAGGGAGGCTGTAATCAGCGCTATTCACTTTGTGAGTAAGCAGGCAGGTATGCAGAATGTGTCCAGATTTGATGAAGGCGTGGTTGCGGCAACTGTTCAAGCTTCTCAGATTCCGATGGTGAAAGATGGTGGTGTTAATGTCCAGTCTGGACAATCAGAGGTTCCGGTTAAACCGATTTTTGGTTTACCAGGAGCTGTTCCACCAGTACTTACAACGCCTATGTCTTCATCAGATGACCCGTTAATTCCAAGTATTCCTTTGGGTTGACGGAAGTAATGCCATGCCGTTTAAGGCCGGTTACTGGTGATGGTACACATTATTTTGTGATCCATAAAATTTATTCCCAGGTCTTGATTTTGATAAATAAATAGGGTATGTTTGATATAAACATTACTAGATTTGTCAAAGGGTAACATTCTTTACGTATCTATTGACTTTCTGACACTTAATAACACATGGAAAGGGCTCATTATGGATGGTTTTAAACATGGATCGTTTTACTTGAAGAAGGTTGCTGCAGCGCTCTCATTGATCTTTTTTGTTAATTCGGTGATACCTTCACCTGCCTTTGCGCAAGCCGCCATGCAGACAATTCTTCCCGCGTCTACTTCTATAGGGGTTCCAGCTGGTTCTTATGTACCTGTTCATATCAAGGCATTAAAAGTACGTGTGAATGAGCCTTTGGTCTTTGATTTTATTATTGATTCCGGCAGTACGGGAACTCAAGGAGAGGCTCTTAAAGCTGAAACTCAGAAATTAGCGAAGTATTTTCTGGCAGCGATGACGATCCCTGAAAGCGATCTTTGGGTGAACTTGTCTCCTTATGAAAGTGACCGTATTATCCCTAATGAATTGGGAGTGACGGAAATGGGCCGTGAGATGCTTGCGCAGGACCGCCTGTTAAAGCAGATGTCATCGGCTATTGTGAATCCCGATACCGAGCTTGGGCAGATCTTTTGGCAGAAGGTTTACGCGAAAGCGCGGGAAGTTTTGGGAACAACAGAGCTTCCGTTGGATACGATGCAGAAGATCTGGATCATTCCGTCAGAAGCCAGGATCTATGAGATGAATAATACCGCGCTTTTAGGTGAATCGACCTTAAAGGTTATGCTGGATCAGGATTATTATGCGTTGGGGTTAAAAGAAAAGCCTCTTGATAATGAAATGAATACGATCGATGCCCGGCAGGCGCGCGAAGTTTCTCTTCAGGCCATGCGCGATATTATTCTTCCGGCGGTTGAAAAAGAAGTGAACGAAGGCAAAGATTTTGCTTCTCTGCGCCAGCTTTACGGGGCGATGATCTTTGCGACCTGGTACAAGAAAGCCTTGAAAGAAAGTTTGTTGTCAAAAGTTTACGCAGATCAAAAGAAAACAGCGGGAGTGGAGTCTGGCGAGGCTTCTGCCCGTGAGCGTATTTATCAGGAATATCTGACGGCTTTCAAAGAAGGCGCGTTTAATTTTATTCGTGAAGATGCCGATCCCGTAACGGGCGACATTATTCCCCGGAAGTATTTTTCCGGCGGTGTGCAGTTTGATGATATGGCGCAGAAGGTGAAGGTTTCACGTGTTCAGACAGGGCGGGACATTCCAGCTGCAGCGAGGAATTTATCTGTTGACGGTGCGATGTTGACGTCAGCCACGATTGCGTTGACGAAGCCGGATATGGCTCAGAAGATAGAGAGAAGTAAAGTTTCGGATATGCCAAAGAATGTATTTGAACGCACTGTTTCATATGTTGTGCCTTCGGAGTCTTTGACGGATCAATCAATTCCGAGTTTTGTTTACAATTTGATGGGAGTCCTGAAAAACAAGAAGTTAATGCTATTGAAAAAAGAGATTGCTGAGGGTATTACATATTCTAAAAAGGGGGAAGAGTTATCAATATTCTTTGATGATCGTACATCATTGACGCTTACATTTAGTGGCAAGCAAATTAGTTTTAGTACGGAGCATTTGTTTGCTGCTGATGAAGTTAGTGGTATCGAGACATTGCTAATGGATATGTTGACAGGCGATGATCATTTTGCCAATACGGGTTATAGTGAGAAGGTTTCACTCAACCGTATTCGTGCAATAATTGCAGGCGGAAAGATGACATCTAAATATCAGAAGGAACTTAATGTGGCTTGGCAAGCTGTTGGTGCAAAAGGCTTAAAACCGGAGCTCTTTTTGGTGCCAGGGAATACAGAAGTATTTGGTATTGCATATGTTGATGGGAAAATCTTTATTGAAGAGGCATTGCTCGATCGGATTAAGGGCGAGGGTAACCCGTTTAATATGTTGACAAGGGCGTTTATATTTGCTCTATCTTCTGGAGATTGGGTGGGAAAGAAACAGAAAGAGTTTGAATGGGCTAGAAAAACATTTAATCTCGAGCAGAGCTCTTCATTAAAAGATTTGATTGAATTGGAAAAGGCCTTGGAACAAGAAATTAATTATGGTTTATTAAAAGAAAGTGCTTTTTCTGATTCTGACAAGGAGCAAATGAAGATTGTATTTGATGATATAAAATTACGTGTTCAGCAGTTTTTGGCAGTCGTTGGCGTTGCTCAGATGAATGGTGAAGTGAAGGAAGGAAAGTATAATTTTTATCCTTTAGCTGCCGATCCGTTTCATTGGGGGCAATTTGAGGCTTTGTTACGTTTGATGATGACGACAAAAGCTTTGAACAGTTCTTTTCGTCTTCAAGGGCCGGATTTTCGCAAGTTATTAACGGTGTTCACAAAGCCGCATCGTGAGAATATGCTTGGGACATTTGTTGATCGTCCGGAATTTGCAGGATATTTTGCTATGCCGAATTCACTGATCGGTTCGGTTGACGGTGAGACTGCGTTGATTGATTTCTTGCTTGAGCATGCAGATGATGAGCAGGCCGTTGAAGTAAATTATTTAGTAGGTACGGATCATATGCATAAGAAGGTTCCAAGTAAAAAGATTTGGATTGACGGGTTGTTTCTTCCAAAAAAAATTACGAAAGTTGTAGATGGTCAAGAAGTTGAACTTGATCAGCCGGATACAATTGAAAAGAATACAACGCTTTTGATTGAAAAGTTAGTTGCGATGCAGAAGAAGTTGCTTGAGGATGGGAACGATCCGGAGAAGTTAAGGAAAGTTGGAACAGTATTGTCAAGATTAGAAAAAGGGACCATGAAAGTTGTTTCTGCATTTAACGAGCGGTCGCCTTTTGATTCAATTCCTACATCTGGAGAGCAGGATGTAGTGCGGGAGGAATTAAAAAAGGGTACTATTAAAAAGGTTTTGGGTTCTAATATTTTAATGGGATTAGCATCAGCAACAGCCATACGAAATGCTTTGATTGGGATAGGAGATTTCTGGGCATTAGCACTTCTTCCTACTTCTATTATGGAAGAGATTCAAAGAAATGATGAGTATCGGGGTTGGGCAATTAAGTTTCCTGATGCTGTGCGACGTTTGGCTCTTGCAGTAGAGGGTGACAGAGATCCCAAGGATGTTAAGTTGGTTAGCAATTGGCTGAAGCAAGTGAATAAGAACAGAGGAAAAGGTTATTCAATAGATGAGATTAGTCGGATGTTTACATTAAATGAGAAAGACCTGAATGAGGCTAGAAAACTTAAAGAGGAAGATCCTAACTTTAATTTTGAAGAAGAAACTGCGATCTTGACTCCTGAGACTATTCGAAAGGCATTAAGAGGCATTGATTTTTCCATGGAAACGACAGGTGGTATCGACCTGAACGCCGCATTGCTTGATATGAAGGTCGAGAAGTCCGGGTCCGGCGTCAAGGTAACAGTTGATCCAAAACTGATCGAGCAGATCAAGATGCAGGGTGTGGACGGGTTTATGCCGGTCATTATTAATATGATGCCGGTTACAAGCGTCCTTCCGACAATGGGTTTAAGCGAAGCGCCTCAAGGGGCTAAGGCTGTTACGGCAGGATAAGGGTTGTAAATAATGATTGTGCGCCTTGGGGGAAGGACGAGAGCCTTCCCTTTTTGGCATTTGCATAAAAAGAGATGTGTTTTCCCAATATGATTATACGGCATTCAGGTTTCTTTAAATTCATTGCATCATTGATCGTGTCAGTATTCTTTGCCAACACGGTTATGCCGTCGTGTGCCTGTGCCCAGGCGGCCCCGGCTGGCGTTAGCGCGGTTGCGGTTCCGGTGGTTGCGGTGAGTGAGGCTTTTGCGCCTGCCGTTCTGCGCGGGTTCAGGGTGGATCCCGATAATCCGCTGCATTTTGATTTTATTCTTGATAAGGGTGATTTCCAAGTGTCTGGCGGAACGGAAGATCTCTCGTCTTTGGAAAAAGAGTCCACGCGCCTGATCAAATATTTCCTGACGGCTTTGACCGTTCCTTCTGAAGATTTGTGGGTGAACCTCTCGCCGTATGAAGCTGACCGGATCATTCCTGATCCGCTGGGCCAGACAGAAATGGGGCGGACGTTTCTTGAACAGGATTATTTGTTGAAGCAGTTAACCTCAGCATTGATCTGTCCGGAACGCAAGTTGGGCGCGGCTTTCTGGAAACGCGTGTATGCAAAAGCTTATGCCCGGTTTGGGACGACTCAGGTCCCGCTTGATTCATTGAATAAAGTATGGATCATGCCCGGCCAGGCCAAGGTGTATGAAAAAGGCAGCAATGTTTATATCGTTGATGCCGGCCTGAAGGTGATGCTCGAAACCGATTATAAGTCTGTTACCAAGGCAGGGGAGGACCTTGTGTCCTCCCGCCCGAATGCAATCACAAACGACGCCTCAACTGAATTATACAATCAGATCATGCGCGAAGTCATCATTCCCGAGTTGACCCGTGAAGTGAATGAAGGCAGGAATTTCGCGGCGCTGCGTCAGGCGCATTATGCGCTCGTGCTGGCCGCGTGGGTTGAAAAGAAGATCAAGGACAGCGTGTTAGATAAAGCTTTTACCGGTCAGAACAGGATCAAGGGGTATGAATCGAATGATCCGAAGGCTAAAGACCGGATCTACGCGCAGTATGTGGAGGCCTTCAGGAAGGGCGCCTACAATTATATCCGTGAAGAGGTTGAGGTTGAAAGTCGCGAGGTGATCCCGAGGAAGTATTTCGCAGGTGGGTACGCGGTGGATAAAGCGCAGATCGTTCAGGATACCGTCAAGGTAGATCAGATCGGCGCAACGAAGGATATGGCAGCGATCTCGGTCAGGTTTGACCCTTTAATGCCGTCTCAAGGGGGCCAGCCGTTCGGGTATATCGCGCAGGCGCGTTTACGGGCCGAGGAAGGCCGGGAAATTGTCTTGAAGGCCGTGATGAATGATCCGTCGCTGAAAGATGAGGTCAGCGTTGTCCTTCATTCAAACAAGGATGGTATCTGGCAGGATTCCGGTGTTTTGACGCCGGCGGGTGAAGAGAATGGCAAAGCGGTTTTTGAGATCCGCCTGAAGGCTGAGAAAAGTTTTGAATATACGTTTGCTTTTGATCAAAAGAGTTCCGGCGAGCGCGTATGGGCGGATCTTCCGTATGGGAATGGCCAGCTGATCGTTCAACGGAAGTTTACAGGCAGTGTTGTTTATATCGGCATGGAGTACGCGCCTTTTGTGAAGAAAGGCGGCCAGGGAGATGTCATGTACGAACTGCCAAGGGCTATGGCCAGGAAAGGAAATGATACGACGGTGATCCTGCCGTATTTTAAAGGCCTCGAGGAAGATTTTCTCAAGAGAAATACTGTTGAGGATGTTCCGGGGATCACGATCACGATCCCGTTCCGGCATCACGCGGATGTGGTCCTTAAGGTCAAGAAAGCGGTTGTTGAAGGTGTGGTGGTTTATTTACTCGACGCGCAAGATGAGGTTTTATTTGTTGAGCCGTACCAGGGCCCGGCCGAGGAGTTTTACGAATCCATTCTTTTGTCGCGGGGAGCGTTGGAATTATTGAAAGCGTTGGATAAAAAAGTCGATATTGTTCAGAGCAATGATCATCATACAGCGTTGGTCGATCTGTACATGCAGAAAAAGTATCAGGATTTTTTCAGGAATTCCGGCAGTTATTTCGCGATCCATAATGTAGCGTATCAGGGAGAATACGACGGGCTGGAATCGCTGGAGTCCGTGCAGGTGGAGTTGAAGCCGTTAATGGTCAAAGACCTTGTTGACGAGATCGGGCTGGGAGATTCTCCAGAGATCAAGGCGATCCTGACGGTTGAAGGAAAGATCAACATGATGGCGTCTGTACCGAAAACGATTCTGAACACCGGCGGACGCGGCCAATATGTCGGAACAGTCAGCAAGGGGTACGCCGAGCATATCAGAGAAGTTAATTTTGGGATGGATCAGCTTTTGACCAGCGTAGGAGACCATTTTCTGGGGATCCTCAATGGCATTGATTTTGAAATATGGAACCCGGCAACAGATAAAGTCATACAGTATAAATACAGCATTGATCAGGGTATTGACAGCGTGGTGAAAGCTAAGCGGCAGAATAAACAGTTACTGCAGCAGATGCTGGGCCAAGGGCTGCCGGTCCCTGAGATCGACAAGAATTATAAAATCCTTAAGAAGGCGGGATATTTGAAGAAAAGCTCCCGTCAGTTGTTAGGTGTCGTTGGCAGGTTTGTAGGGCAGAAGCAGTTTGAGATCCTGGCCGATGTGATCGAAATGATGTTGAATGACCCGTCGAAACAGTTGCCGGTTGATTTTGTTCTCGCGGGGCCTGCGGTCAAGGACACGGATGATCTGGCAACGATGCGGCGTTTTAAGGCTTTGGCGGGAGACCCTCGCCTTGAAGCGTCGGGGATGTCGATCGTTGTCCTGCATGGCTTTGTGAATGAGATCGGCAATATGATCTATGCGGGCGCGGATGGCTTTATCGGTCCGTCGGATTTCGAGCCGGCGGGTATTTTCCAGCTTATTTCCATGCGTTACGGAACGGTTCCGGTCGTACGCAAGACCGGCGGCCTAGCGGATACGGTGTTTGAAGATGGCGGCGTGCCGAATGGCTTTGTTTTTGAAGGGACGTACCGCAGTTTTGGCCAGCCCAGGGATGCGGAGGCTCGCCGGCAGAATGCGGCGGAGCTTTATGAGGCCCTGGCGCGAGCGAACGCGGTTTATGCAGGGGAGCCCTCGAGATGGCAGCGCATTATGGCGAACGGCATGCAGGCCAGGAATGACTGGAACAGCCGCATCGGGGAATATGATCAGTTGTATACTCAGCAGAAGGCAGAAGTTTCAGCCGACTCCGCCATGAATACGGCCCAGGGCGGTATCGATTTTGACCGCAACAAGGTGCATTTGGATATTACTTCCGAAGGCGCAGGTGGTTCGTTTAACTTTACACCAGCGATGCTCAATAACGGGAACATTGAAGGTTTGTCCCCGGTTATCATCAGTATTTCTCCGTTGCAGGATGTTCCTCAATTCCTCGCATCATCCCGTTAAGCCTGATCCCTCCGGATCCTTCAATACTTATAGAGTCAATGTTTAGTGTATAGTCAGGCGGGTACTCCTGTTAAACTTTGTAATTCTTATTTAGGTCTTTCGTATTAAGGGTG